>JADGPE010000049.1 GCA_017882605.1 Thermoleophilia bacterium
CGTGCTGCGGCGCAAGATGGTGATCGCGCGCGAGTGGCAGCGCGTCGACCCGAAGTTCCTCGACGAGGACGAGCAGGAGTTCTGGGGCGAGATCGCCGGTCGCCAGCTGCGGTTCGACGAGCGTGCGGCGTTCGTCGAGAAGCTGACCGCGCGCGGTGCCTCGAAGCGTGCGATGGAGAAGTTCCTGTCGACATGTGCAGCGCAGAATCCGAATCGGCGACTGCGGCTGATCGCGCTCGCGGATCGCGTCTCGATGAAGGTCGAGCGCGCAGACTTCGACGATCTCGTCACGCTCGTCACGCTGGCTCCGCCGTGGGAGAAGGATCGAGCGGCAGGCGTGCGGATCATGCTGCGCGCGATCGCCGACGGCAAGGCGGACGCGCCGGACCAGATTCTCGCGCGCTGGACGTGGAAGCTCTCACGGGCGGTGCGCAAACAGCTCGATCGCAAGGCATCGCAGGAGTACCCGGACGCGAAACGGCTGCTCGGCGCGCTGGCGAACTCGCGTGGCCACCGGCACGAGGAGAATGCGGCCAAGCTCGTCAACGCGGCGCTGGAGATGCCGCGAGACGTGGGCGCGGCGCTGCTCGCATCGGCCGAGGGCTACACGCCACGCTCGACGCAGCTGCTCGAGGCGGCGCGCGAGCGCCTCGGGACGATCCAGGAGGTCGCAGGCTGGATCGCGGAGAACCTGCCGCAGCCGAAGACAGGCCCGTCGCGCGCACGCCGCCGGCGCCGGCGCAAGAAGAAGACGGGCACCGAGGGCACCGGCGGCGCGACCCAGGTCGCCGCGGCGGTGAGCAGCCAGCCCGCAACGGACGCCGACGGCGCTGAAGGCTCCGACGGGCAGCCGGCCGCGCCGAAGAAGCGCCGCCGCCGGCGCAGGAAGCCTGCGGAGGTGCCGGCGGGCTCCGGCGAACCGTCGGCGAACGGCGCCGCCGAAACAGCCGTACCGCCGGACGCCGCCGCACCGGGCGCCGCCGAGCAGGCCCTGCCCGCCGAAGACGCCGCGTAGCTTTCGGCCATGCCCGGGGCCTGTCCCCGGACGCGTCTGAACGAGAGGCGGCCGAAACCGCTCCGGGATCCGTAACGAATCACCGGCAGACTGGTCGGTTAACGGATGCTCATCCTGCTCGCCATCGGATTGCTCGCGGGCGTGGTCACCGCCGTCTCACCGTGCGTCCTGCCCGTGCTGCCGATCCTGCTGGCCGGGGGCGCGTCGGGCCGGAAGCCGTTGCGCATCGTCGCCGGGCTCGTGGCGAGCTTCACCGTCTTCACGCTCTTCGCCGCCTGGCTCCTCGACCACCTGGGCCTCCCGCAGGACTTCCTGCGGAACGCTGCGATCGTCCTGCTCTTCGTGATGGCGGCGACGCTGCTCGTTCCCCGCGCCGCGCTCCTGATCGAACGGCCGCTCGCGGTCTTCTCGCGCTTCCGGCCCACCGGCGTCGGCGGCGGCTTCTTCTTCGGAGCGACCCTCGGGCTCGTGTTCGTGCCGTGCGCAGGCCCTGTGCTGGCGACGGTCACGGTCGTCGCAGCGAACAACGCCGTCGGGCTGCGCGCGGTCCTCCTGACGCTCGCGTACGCCGCGGGCGCTGCGCTGCCGATGCTCGCGATCGCGCGCGGCGGCCGCGAGGCCTCCGGACGGCTGCGGCGGCATGCCGAGACGGTGCGGGTCGTCTCGGGTGCGGTGATGGCCGCCGTCGCACTCGGTCTCGTCTTCCACCTCGACGACAACCTCGCGAGGCTCACCCCCGGCTACACGACGTTCCTGCAGAACAAGCTCGAGAACAACTCGACGGCCAAGCGCGAACTGTCCAAGGTGCGCGGCGGTGGCCAGGCGCTTGCCGCCGTGGGCAAGACAGCCAAGGGAAGCCTGCCGGACTTCGGTGTCGCTCCGCCGCTGCACGCAGACGGCGCGTGGATCAACACGAAGCCCCTGACGCTCGCACAGTTGCGCGGCAAGGTCGTACTCGTCGATTTCTGGACCTACTCGTGCATCAACTGCCTGCGCACGCTGCCGCACCTCAAGGCCTGGTACGCGACCTACCACGACAAGGGGCTCGTGATCGTCGGCGTGCACACGCCCGAGTTCGCGTTCGAGCACGTGACCTCGAACGTCCAAGCAGCGGTCAAGCGCCTCGGCATCGTCTACCCCGTCGTGCAGGACAACAACTTCAAGACGTGGGACAACTATGCGAACCAGTACTGGCCGGCCGAGTACCTGATCGACAAACAGGGCCACGTCCGCCACACGCACTTCGGCGAAGGCGAGTACCCCCAGACCGAGGCGCTGATCCGCAGGCTGCTCGGCGACAGCGGAGCCCATGCGCGACAGCTGGCCGACGTGACTCCGAGCGGGCTCCTGACGCCCGAGAGCTACCTCGGCTACGCGCGCCTCACGAACTACGTCGGCACGAACCCGGTCCCGAACGTCGCGCACACGTATCGCTTCCCGTCCGACATCCCACCGAACACGCTTTCCTACGACGGCCGCTGGCGCGTCGGCGCCGAGAAGATCACCGCCGAGGCGAACGCACGGCTGCGCCTCCGCTTCGAGGCGAAGAACGTCTACATCGTCCTCGGCGGCCGCGGCACGGTGCACGCGCTGATCGACGGCGAGGCGGCCGGGACGATCCGCGTGGACGCGCAGCGTCTCTACACGGTTCGCTCGTCGCAGAAGTGGAAGTCGGCGCTGCTGGAGCTGCGTTTCTCCCGCGGCGTGCAGGGGTACTCGTTCACGTTCGGCTAGCCGCGGCTAGTACTCGCGGGCGACGTCGTCGTCGCCCTGGTCGTTCTCGCGCTCGCGTAGGAAGCGGGTCAGCTCGGCCGCGATCGAGTCGCCCGACGGCAGATTCTGCTCATCGGCCAACTCGTCGACGCGGCGCTCCAGATCGTGCACGTACGCGGACGTCTCCTCGTCGGTCGCTACCGCCTCGCTGACCTGCTGCGCGTACGCGTCGGCGGCCTCGTCCAGCTCCGCGGTGTCGACGTCGGCGCCGAGCAGGTCGCCGAGCCGGTCGACGAGTGCCTTCGCCGCCCGCGGCGACGGCGTCAGCGACACGTAGTGCGGCACGGCCGCCCAGAGGCTCGCCGATTTAAGGCCGGCGCGCGCGCAGGCGTCGTGCAGCACGCCCACCATCCCCGTCGGGCCTTCGTAGCGCGAGGCCTGGAGACCGAGCTGGTCGATCAGGTCGGGATCGGTCGCGCTGCCGGTGACCGGGGACGGGCGCGTGTGCGGCACATCGGCGAGCAGTGAGCCGAGCGTGATCACGAGCTCGACCTTGAAGTCCTGCGCCATCCCCGTGATCAGCTCCGCAAAGGTGCGCCAACGCAAGTTCGGCTCGACGCCGAGCAGGATGATCGCGTCGCGGCCGGCGCCGGGCAGTGAAGCGTGCATGAACGTGTTCTCCGGCCACTCGATCTGACGCGTGTAGCCCTCGGCGAGCGAGACCAACGGCCGCGTGGCCTGGAAGTCGTAGAAGTTCTCGGGGTCGATCGACGCGAACTCCTGCCCGTCCCACGCGCGCGCGAGGTACGCGCCCGCGAGCGAGGCGCCCTGCCCGCCGTCGTTCCACCCCCGAAACGCCGCGATCAGCACCGGGCGCGCCAACTCGGGCCGGATGTCCATGTGCAACTCCGTCATCCACTCATCCTACGCGGGCGCCAGAGGCTGAACACGAACGCAGTGACCGCCACCCACACGGTGGCGGCGACCGTCACGTGGGCGAGCACGAGCCACCACGGCAGGTGCGTTCGATACTGCGTCTCGCCGATCACCATCTGGACCGCGAGCAGGCCAAGCAGGACGAGCGCGCCGCGCACCTGAGGCGCACGGTTCCGTACGAGCCACACGAGCAACAAGGCAAACGAGATGCCGAAGACCGCGGTCGCGCGAACATGCCAATAGACGGCCGGCTGGAACGACCAGAGCCGTCGCACGACCGCGCTACCAGGGTGCGGCCCGGAGGCGGTTGCGAATGTGCCGCTGACGATCAGGACGATCGCCGACAGGCCGACGAGCAGTCCGAGCCGCGGCACCCAGGCCGGCAGCGACGTCCGGTCACGGGCGCGCGTCTCGATCGCGAGCGCGACGCCCAGGGTCAAGACGATCACCGAAAGCAGAAAGTGCGAGAGGACGAGCCACGGGTTGAGGTGGAAGTGCACTGTCAGCGCGCCGAGCGGCGCCTGCAGCAGCGTCCCGAAGAAGACGACGAACGCGAGCCGCCGCAGCCGCGGCGCCAGCAGCCAGGTTGCGAGCGTGACCAGGATCGTGAAGAACGCGATCACGCGGTTCGAGAACTCGATGTAGCTGTGGTAGCTCTTCGGCTCGAAATGGTGCTGGGCGCAGCCGGGCCAGTGCTCGCAGCCGAGACCGGAGCCGGTCAGGCGCACCGTCGCGCCCGTGGCGACGATCAGCACGAGCATCCCGGCGTTCACAAGGGCGAGGCGGCGGAACGCTATGGGCGACAGCGCGAAGGCGCGCGCGCGGGCGAGCGGCTGGGCGCCGGCTTCCATCGGCGCCAACTGTAGCGGCAGCGTGTCCTGATAATCTGACGTTGACGTAAAGATGAGATTTCTTTCGACCCGCCGGCATTCGCCCCACTACAAGTGGTGGGTGCTCTCGTGCACGAGCCTCGGCATGCTGCTCGCCACGGTCAACTCCGGGACGCTGATCATCGCGTTGCCCGATCTCGAGCGCAGCCTGCATACGACACTGCTCCAGCTCGTCTGGGTGATCCTCGTGTACATGATCGTCTCGACCGTGCTCGTCCTCACCGCGGGTCGCCTCTCCGACCTCTTCGGGCGCAAGACCGCCTACGTGCTCGGATTCCTGCTCTTCTCGGCTGCGTCGCTCGGCGCCGGCTTCGCCGCCACGGGCACGGAGTTGATCCTCTGGCGCGTCGTGCAGGGCGTCGGCGGCGCGTTCCTGTTCGCCAACGCTGCCGCACTCGTCACGGACGCCTTCCCGCGCCGTGAGCTCGGCCTCGCGATGGGGACGAACACGATGGTCGCGGCGGTCGGGCTCGTGATCGGGCCTGTGCTTGGTGGCGCGCTCGTCGCGATCGACTGGCCGTGGGTCTTCTGGTTCAACGTTCCGTTCGGCCTCGCCGGTTGCATCTGGGGCGCGCTCGTGCTCGAAGAGCGGTCCGGCCGCAGCGAGGAGCGGGGGCTTGACCTGCTCGGCGTGACGACGTTCATCGTCGGGCTGACCGGGCTCGTGCTCGCGCTCTCCAAAGGCGGGCTCAGCGGCTGGAGCAACTGGCTCGTGATCGCCGGCCTCACGGCGGCCGTGATCCTCTTGCCGCTCTTCGTGGTGATCGAGCGGCACGGCAGAGCGCCGATGCTCGACCTCGACCTGTTTCGCGACCGTCTCTTCACCGCCGCCTCTGCCGCGGCATTTCTGAACGGCCTCTCCCGCTTCGCGCTGATGTTCCTGTTCGTCTTCTACTTCCAGGGCCCGCAGAAACAATCGCCGATCATGGCCGGGCTCGAGCTCGCGCCGCTCGCCCTCGGCATGCTGCTGGCCTCGCCGATCGCAGGCGCGGTCGCCGACCGCCACGGCTCGCGCTCGCTCGCCGCGGCCGGGATGCTCCTCTCCGCCATCGGGCTCGCCGGGATGACGATGCTGCAGGCGAACACCGCGTACGCCTGGAGTGCGGCCTGGCTGGCCCTCGTAGGCATCGGGTCCGGCATGTTCAACAGTCCCAACACAGCCGCGATGATGGGCGTCGTTCCAGTTCATCGCCGCGGCGTCGCCGCGGGCGCACGAGTGATGCTGCAGAACACCGGCGCCGTGATCTCGATCGCGTTCGTGATGGCGATCGTCACGGCCGCGGTGCCGAAGGACGTGCTGTTCAAGATCTTCTCCGGGCTCACCTCCGGGCTTTCGCCGCAACAGTTGCAGCCGTTCATCTCGAACATGCACCTGGCGTTGTGGGTGCTCGCCGGGATCTCGCTGCTCGGTGCGGGCATCTCGATGCTGCGTCCGGCCCACGTGCGCGAGCTCGACAGCGAGCCCGCCTTCGAGCGTGCCGCATGACGCTCCGGATCGGCGAGGTCGCGGAGCGGAGCGGCGTCACGCCGCGCACGATCCGCTACTACGAGGAGCTCGGGCTCCTGCCGCGCACGGTGCGTGAGCAAGGCAAGCACCGCGTCTACACCGAGGTCGACGTCGAGCGCCTCTCCGAACTGAAACGGCTGCGCGACCTGCTCGGCCTGTCACTCGAGGAGCTGCGCTCGATGATCACGGCGGAGGACGTCCGCGCTGAGATCCGCCGCCGCTTCCACGAGACCGAGTCGCGCGACGAGCAGCTGGCCCTCCTGGATGAAGCGCTGCCGCACGTCGAGACCCAGCTGGCGCTCGTGCGCCGTCGCCTCGCGGCGCTTCAAGAACTGGAAGCGGAGCTCGCCGAGCGCCGCCGGCGCATCCAGCGGCGCCGCCGCGATCTCGCCTAACGGAGCGCTACGCCTGTGCCCGCTTCGACCGCGCCGACGCGAGTCACGAACACGCCGGCGCGCGCGAACTCCGCTTCGAGCGCCATCCCCTGGTCCCGCGGCAAGGAGACGAGCAGGCCGCCCGCGGTCTGCGGGTCGTGCGCCAGCTCAACGAGCTCCGCGGCCACATCGCCGACCTCGAGCTCAGCGTACTCGCGGTTGTTGCGCGTGCCGACGGTCGAGACGCCCGCGCGCGCAGCGTCGAGGGCGCCGTCGAGCGCCGGCAGCTGCTCGGCCGAGAGGACGAGGCGAACGCCGCTGCGAGTCGCCATCTCGTGCGCGTGACCGGCGAGCCCGAAGCCGGTGACGTCGGTGACCGCGTTGGGCCTGAAGGACCGGAGCACGTCTGCGGCATCGCAGTTCAGGGTTCGCATCCACCTCACGGCGTCTGCGTTGTCGACGAGCCCGCGCTTGGCCGCACCGAGGACGAGTGCCGTGCCGAGCGGCTTCGTCAGGTAGAGCGCATCGCCGGGCTCGGCCCCCGACTTCGGCCAGATGCCCCCGAGCGGGACGGTGCCGACCACCGCGAGGCCGTACTTCGGCTCGGAGTCGCGAATCGTGTGTCCACCGGCGAGGATCGCGCCGGCGGCGCGCACCTGGCGGTCCGCGCCGTCGAAGATCGCACGGACGACCTCCGTCGGCAGCTCTTCGGGAAACGCGGCCACAGAGAGCGCGAGCAGCGGCACGCCGCCCATCGCAAACACGTCGTTGAGCGCGTTCGTGGCGGCGATCGCTCCGAAGTCCTCCGGGTCGTCGACGATCGGCGGGAAGAAGTCGATCGTGAAGACGAGCGCGCGCTCGTCGTCGAGCTTGTAGACGGCTGCGTCGTCGGCCGGGTCGAGCCCGACGAGCAGGTTCTCCGCCTCCGCGGGGATGAACCCCCGCAGCAACTCCTCGAGCCGCGACGCCGAATACTTGGCCGCGCACCCTCCCGCCGTTGCGAGGTCTGTGAGCTTCATTCCCTCACCGTAACGCGACAGCGGCGGCCGGGGAGCCGCCGCCGTCTGGGGAGAGGAACGTGGTGCTGGCGCTCGATTCGCCCATGACACGGCGAGTCCTTTAGGGTCGGCTGATGGCAAGCGCACTCGTCACGGGCGGCTCCTCGGGCATCGGCCTCGCGATCGCGCGCATGCTGTCCGGCGAGGGCTTCGACCTGACCCTGGCTTCGCGGACGACGGAGAAGATCGAGGCGGCCGCCGCGCAGATCGGCGCCCACGCCGTGACCGCCGACCTGGGCAAGGAGGACGACTGCATCCGCGTCGTCGCAGAGCACAAGGAGCGCTTCGGCGGCATGGACGTGCTCGTCAACTCGGCAGGCATCGGGATCGCCGGCTCAGTCGAGTCGCTGCAGACCAAGCACATCGACCTGCAGCTCAACATTAACCTGCGCGGACTGCTGCTCGTCAGCCGCGAAGCAATTCCGCTGCTCAAGCTGAGCAAGGGCTGGATCGTCAACCTCGCCTCGATCGCCGGCACGACGCCGACGCCGGGCCTCACCGTCTACGGCGCGACGAAGGCAGCGGTGATCGCGCTGACGCGATCGCAGAACGCCGAGCTCGACGACGACGGCGTGCGTGCGATCGCGATCTGCCCGGGCTTCGTCGCCACACGGATGGCCGATTGGTCCGGGCTCACCGCCGACGAGATGATTCAGCCCGAGGACTGCGCCGAGATCGTTCGTATGTGCCTGCGCCTCTCGCCCCGCGCCCGGATCCCGCAGGTGATCGTCGAGCGCGTCGGCTCGTTCGGCGGAGTCGGCTAGCCCCGAACCGCGCTCGTCCCGGTTCGGCCGGACGCTGCCGCCGCTACCGTTCGCCTCGCATGCAGCGAATCGCCCTGCTCGTTCTCGTGGCCGCGGTGCTCGCGGGCTGCGGCAGCTCCCCCGCCAAGATCAGCGTGCCGGTGACGCCGAAGCGCACGTTCGCGGGCGGCGCGCTCACGCCGCCCCGCCCCGCCCCGCCCATCCGCCTGCACGACGCCGCGGGGAAGACCGTGACGCTCGCCGCCCAGCGAGGGCGCTACGTGCTCGTGACGTTCCTCTACACGCACTGTCCCGACGTCTGCCCGCTGATCGCCCAGAACCTCAACGCGGCGCTCACGTCCCTCGGCGCGGACGCGAACCGCGTCAGCGTGCTGGCCGTCAGCGTCGACCCGAAGGGCGACACCCCGTCGGCGGTGCGCTCGTACACGAGGCGAATGCACCTCATGCGGCAGTTTCACTACCTGATCGGCACGCGGGCCGAGCTGCGCCGCACGTGGGCTGCCTGGAACGTCCTCAGCGTCCGGCGCTCACCCGACCTCGTCGACCACGTCGCCTACACCGCGCTGGTCGACCCCAAAGGCAAGGAACGCGTCCTCTACGGAGGCCAGGTTCACGCGAAAGATGTCTTGCACGACCTGCACGTCCTGTTGCGCAAATCAGGGGCAGCGACCTAATCCGTTCACGTGGGACGCGCGCGCCGGCTCCCCAACCTGAGAGCGCGCGTGTCGAACGGGTCGATCAGGCCGGGCCGTCCCACAACCCGGAGTGCCAGTTCCCGAACCCGAACTTGCCGAACACAACCGCAACGACGACCGACGCCAGCAGAACAACCGCACGACGCCGAGCGAGCGTTGCAAACAGGTTTGCCACAGTGAACACCTCCCTTCGTCAGAACCTGAAGTCTTGGAGCGCTTCGGCGGCGCGGCGGTACAGCACCGCGGCGCGCCGCTCGTCTCCACGCTTGGTTGCGAGATCGCCCTGCGCCACCCAGGCAGCAGCACGGTGCGACGTCGACGACAATTGCGCGAAGGCGTCCTCGGAGCCGGCGAACGCCACCTCTGCTTCGTCGAGCCGGCCCTGTTCCAGCAGAGCGCGCCCGAGCACGAGCCGCGCGTTGCCGATCTCGTCGAGCATGTCCTCCCGCTCACCGATGATCTCGAGGGCCTGGAGCGCCTGCTCCTCCGCCTTCTCGACGTTGCCGGTGCGGAGATGCACCTGGGCGAGCGACGACACGGCCGTCGCAGCCTCTTCGTCGCGACCGAGCTCGAGCGCGACCGAGAACGCCTGCTTGAAATGCTCGACCGCCACCTCGGGCTTGCCGAGCAGGAACTCGACGACACCGAGGTTGTTGGTCAGCCGGCCGACGTTGGCGCGGTCGGCGAGATCCTCGTACTGCGCCTTCGCCTGCTCCGCGTAGGTGCGCGCGAGCACATAGTGGCCGTCGCGCTCGGCGAGGAGCGAGGCCTGGAAGTACGCGGCGCCGAGCGCCCGTGCGTCCTGAAGCGACTCGGCGAGCTCGAGCGCGCGTTCGACGTCCTCACGCGAGGCCTCGTAGTCACGCTGCCGGCGGTAGCACCGTGAGCGCCAAGCGAAGATGTTCAGGCGCAGCTTGTCGGACGGGAGCCCCGTCCGCTCCGCGAGCGCGAGCGCCTCGTTGAAGAGCCCGACGGCGGTCGAGATGCTGGAGAGCAGGTACCGGCACACCCCCAGGCGGTAGAGCACCTCGGCCCGGTCGATGTCGGAGAACCCGTCGCCCTCGACGAGAGCCCGGGCCTCCGCGAGGAGCGCGAGGCCCCCCCTGACGTCGCCGTTCTCGGCCCGCGCCATCGCCTCCCCGTTCAGCGCGCGCACGTGCAGCTCCAGCGCGCCGGTGCCGAGCACCGCGGGCAGCGCCCGTGTGTACTCCTCGATCGCGGCCTCGAGCTCGTGGTCCTGGAGCAGCGAGTCGGCGCGTGCGAGGATCGCTTCCGCCTTCGCGCGGTCGTCGGTCGAGACGCCGCTCGCGAGGAAACCGGCGTCGACCCCCAGGCGGAGCGCGAGCCACTCGACCGTCTCCGGCGTCGGGCGCGTCTTGCCGCGTTCGATCTGGGAGATGTACTCCTTCGAGAAGCGCTCGCCGGCGAGGCCGGTCTGCGTCAGGCCGGCTGCGACGCGCAGCTGGCGCAGGCGCTCGCCGAGGCGAGGCCCGCCCGGCGCTCTCGTGGTGCTCGCCCGTGCGGCGCGAGGAGTCATCATCGGTCCGCTCAGCATGCCGAACGCTTCACCGAAACGCAATCCCCTAAAAAGGACATCCCCCAAAAGGGGCATGGATCGGCCATTTCCTGGTCAAGCAACGGAACACCGATTCACTTGACCGAGCTACTTGACAGACCCGGACATGGCTCGTAGAGTGAGCTCACCTTGCACCGGCCGGACGCCTGGCCCAGTGCATGGGGAGCGCCAGAGGCGACATACCGAAGGTACGGCTGGGCCGCAGAGCCATGCCATTCGGAGACGCCCAGCCGGCGCCCCGCCTGACCAGGAAGAGCCCCGGGTGCCGCAGCCGGGGCTTTTCCACGTCTAGGGCTGGGGAGCGTCGCCGGCCATCCAGCGCCGGCGCTCGGTGCGCACGCGCTGCAGGTCGTCCCCGAGCAGGCCGCCGAGGCGGCTGTCGATCGTCGCGAGCAGGCCGCCGGCGACGAAGATCCAGGCCTCCGCCACCTCGTCGCGGTCGGCGTGGATCGAGCCGCGGTGCTGACCGTCGCGGATGATCTCGGCGAAGAACTCGTGCACCTCGCGAATCTGCTTGCGCAGCGCCGCCGCGATCACCTTGTCCTCCATCGAGACCGTCAGCGCCTGGATCCACAGGTCGATGACGCGCAGTCGCTTTCCCTTCGCCATGTAGGCGTCGGCGATCGCACCGAGGCACGTGTCGGGAGCCGCGGCGATCGCCCGCTCGGACTCTGCGCGAAAGGTCGCCCACGCCTCGTCGAGGCACGCGAGGAAGAGGTCTCGCTTCGAGCCGAAGTGCCGGTAGAGAATCGGCTCCGAGATGCCGGCCTCGCGAGCGATCTCCGCCGTCGTCGCGCCGCGGTAGCTGGAACGGGAGAACACGCGGCAGGCGGTGTCGAGCACCGCCTGCCGCCGCGCATCCGCGGTCAACCGCTGCTTCGTCTCGGTCACGCGGCCTCGACCGCGGCAGCGTCGCGCACCTGCTCGTGCTCGTGCGGGTGCTCGATCTTGCGGATCAGCGCCACCGCGACGACGGCGCCGGCGAGGCAGAGCAGCGATCCGACCCGGAGCGCATCGTGGAAGCCGGTGAGGTAGCTCGAGCTGCCCGCGACGATCGAGCCCATGACAGCGATCCCGAGCGAGCCGCCCACCTGCCGCGCCGAGTTGAGCACGGCGGAGCCGACGCCCGCCTGGTCGACCGCGACGGCGCTCATCGCCGCCGCCGTCGTGGGCGTCATGGTCATCCCCATGCCGACGCCGCCGATCAGCAGGCCGGGCAGGATCTTCCAGAAGCTCTCGTGGGCACCGAGCTGCGTGTAGTAGAACAGCATGACGGCGAGGAGGGTCATCCCGCCGCCGACGAGCCACCGCGAGCCGACCTTGTCGGTGAGCGCCCCCGCCCGCGGCGCGATCACGATGATGAGCACGGTCATCGGCAGGAAGCTCGCTCCCGCCTTGACCGGCGAGTACCCCAGCACGTTCTGCATGTAGAGCGAGAGGTAGAAGAAGGTGCCGAACATCGCCAGTCCGACGAAGAGCATGGCTGCATTCGCGCCCCCGAACGTGCGGTTCCGGAACAGCGAGAGGTCGAGCATCGGCGCGCGCTGGTGCCGCTCGAGCAGTCCGAAGGCGACCAACGACACAACTGCGACCGCGAACGCGCCGAGGATGCGCGGCGAGCTCCAGCCGTAGTTGTTCGCCTCGATGAAGCCGTAGGTCAGCGAGAAGAGCCCGACGGCCGACGACGCGAGGCCGGGCAGGTCGAGCCGCTGGTGTGCGGACTCGTCACGGGACTCGTCGATGAAGATGGGGATCGCGAACAGACCGGCGATGCCGAACGGGACGTTGACGAAGAAGATCCAGTTCCAGTTCACGTGCTCGGTCAGCAGCCCACCTACGAGCGGGCCGATCGCGAGCGCCATCGCCGAGACGCCGGCCCAGATGCCGATCGCCTTGCCGCGCTCGCGCGGCGCGAACGTCGCCGTGATGATCGAGAGCGTCGCGGGGTTCATCAGTGCTCCGCCGAGCCCCTGCACGACGCGGGCGCCGATCAGGAACCCGCCGTTCGGCGCAAGTCCGCACGCGAGTGAGGCGGCGGTGAAGACGACGAGCCCGAGCATGAAGATGAGACGGCGGCCGAAGTAGTCGGCGAGCTTGCCGCCGATCAGCATGAACGCGGCGAAGGTGAGCGCGTAGCCCGCGACCACCCATTCGAGGCCCTCGAGGCTCATGCCGAGCGAACGCCGGATCGACGGAAGCGCGACGTTGACGACGGTGTTGTCGAGCATGATCATGAACAGCCCGACCGAGACGGCCGCGAGCGTCCACCACTTCTTGTTCTCCGGCGTTACGAAGCGCCTCATCCTCTGGTACCTCCCACGAAAGTTAGTGTGGGCTAAGTTAGCAGACGCTAACTCGGGGCCGCAAGTAGGGTTGGACGCATGGTGAACGAGGTGGTGTGGACGCCGGACGAAGCGACGATCCAGCATGCGAACGCGACGCGGCTCGTGCACCGGGCAGGTGTAGGCGACTTCGGCGAGCTCGTGCGGCGTTCACAGGAGGATCCGGCCTGGTTCTGGCCGCTCTGCGTCGACGACCTCGGGATCGAGTTCTCGCGCCCATGGGATCGGGTCTTCGACGACTCGCGTGGGCCCGAGTGGACGACCTGGTTCACCGGCGGCCGCATCTCGATCGCGCGCAACTGTGTGCATCGCTGGGCCGAACGCCGCCCCGACGCCGTTGCCGCCGTCGGGCTCGGCGAAGACGGCTCGCGACGCACCCTGACGTTCGCCGAGCTCTCGCACGACGTCACGCGACTCGCCGAGCAGCTCATCGAGCTCGGCGTCGGCGAAGGCGACCGCGTCGCGATCTTCCTGCCGATGTCGCCAGAGGTCGCAGTCGCCTCGAACGCGGTCGCGCACATCGGAGCCGTCCAGGTGCCGATCTTCTCCGGCTTCGCAGCCCCGGCCGTCGCGCAGCGGCTCGAAGCCAGCGAGGCCAAGGTCGTGATCACGCAACGCCACTCCTCGCGCCGCGGCCGCAGCGTGCCGATGCTCGAGATCCTCGAGGAGGCGATCCACGTGTCGGGCTCCGCCGCACAGGTCGTGCTCGCGCCGTTCGAGCTCGACGGCCGGCCCGGTGAGCTGCCGCCGCTGGAGGTCGACTCCGAGGCGCCCTACTTGCTCACCTACACCTCGGGCACCACCGGCAAGCCGAAGGGCGTGCTGCACGTGCAGGGCGGCTTCCTCGTCTCGGTCGCACGCGAGGCCGCCTACCAGGCGGACGTGCACCAAGGCGACGTCATGCACTTCGCCACCGACATGGGCTGGATCATGGGCCCGTGGACGGTGGTCGGCGTGGGCGCGCTCGGCGGCACGATCGTGTTCGCGGAGGGCGCGCCCGACTGGCCGGCGCCGGACCGCCTCTGGCGCACCGTCGAAGAGGAGCGCGTCACCTCGCTCGGGCTCTCGCCCACCCTCGTACGCTCGCTGCTCCCGCACGGCGACCCGGCGAACGACCTCTCGTCGCTCCGCACGTTCGTCACGACGGGTGAGCCGTGGAACCCCGAGCCGTATCGCTGGCTCGCCGAGAACGTCGGCGGCTCGCGGGTGCCGATCATCAACTGCTCGGGCGGCACGGAGGTCGGTGCCTGCTTCCTGTCGCCGACTCCCGTCGGCCCGATCAAGGCATGCTCCCTCGGCGGTCCCGCGCTCGGCATGGCGATGGACGTCGTCGACGATTCCGGCAACTCGCTGATCGGGACCGGCGAGGTCGGCGAGCTCGTCTGCCGGAAGCCGTCCCCGGGGATGACGCGCGGTTTCTGGCGCGACCCGGACAAGTACATCGAGACGTACTGGTCCCGCATTCCCGGTGTCTGGGTGCACGGCGACTGGGCGTCCGTCGACGAAGACGGCTTCTGGTTCCTCCACGGCCGCTCCGACGACACGATGAACATCGCCGGCAAGCGCATCGGTCCCGCCGAGCTCGAGTCCGCCGCCGTCGGGCATCCCGCCGTGCGCGAAGCGGCGGCGATCGGCGTGCCGCACCCGGTGAAGGGCGAGACCGCCTGGATCTTCTGCTGTCTGCTTCCCGGCGCCGAGGCGACCGAGGCGGACGTCGCAGCCCACGTCGCGGCCGAACTGGGGAAGGCGTTCAAGCCGGACCGCGTCTTCTTCATCGACGCGCTGCCCAAGACGCGTTCCGCGAAGATCGTGCGGCGCGCGGTGAAGGCGACCGCCCTCGGAACCGACCGCGGCGACATCTCGGCGGTCGAGAACCCCGAGTCGCTCGAAGCGATCGAGGCCGTCGTTGGCTGAGGGCGTCGCATTCGTGACCGGCGGCGGGCGCGGCATCGGCGCGAACATCGCCCGGGCGCTCGCGGCCGACGGCTGGAGCGTGGTGGTCGGCGCGCGTTCACAGGACCAGGTCGAGGAGGTCGCCGCCGAGATCGGCGGGCGTGCCGTCGAGCTCGACGTCTCGTCGCGCGGATCGGTCGAACGGGCATTCGCCGCTGCCGGGCCGGTCGATCTGCTGATCGCGAACGCGGGCATCGGCGCGCACGAGTCGACGTGGGAGGTCGATCCCGACGCGTGGTGGCGAACCTTCGAGGTGAACGTCCTCGGCGTGCACCTCTGCTGCCGCACCGTCATCCCCGGGATGCTCGAGCGCGGCTCGGGACGCATCGTGATCACCGGCAGCGGCGCGTCGTATCTGCCGGGCGCCAGCGCGACCGCGTATCCGGCGTCGAAGGCAGCCGTCGGCCGGTACGCGGAGACTCTGAACAACGAGCTCGGCGGGCGCGTCCACGTGTTCGTGATCAGTCCCGGCCTCGTGCGCACCGCGATGACCGAAGGCTCGTTCGGCGACGACGCGCCGTGGACGCCACCGGAGCTCGCGCCCGAGCTCGTGCGCAAGCTCGCAACGGGCCGCTACGACGCGCTGGCGGGGCGCTACATCCACGCCGAGCACGACGACGTCGACGATCTGCTCGCGCGCATCGACGAGCTGCGCGAGCGCGACCTGAACGCGATCCGGCTGCAACGCTGATGCGGACGGTCCTCTGCTTCGGCGACTCGAACACCTGGGGCTACATCCCGGGCAGCGACGGGCGGCGCTTCCCCCGGGAGGCGCGCTGGCCGGCGCAGCTCCAACACTCGCTGGGCGCCGAGTGGGAGGTGATCGCCGAAGGGCTGAGCGGGCGCACCGCGGCGATGGACAGCCCCGTCTCCGAAGGCCGAAACGGGCTCCCGTACCTCGTGCCGTGCCTGCACTCGCACGCGCCGATCGATCTCCTCATCATCTTCCTCGGCACGAATGACGCCGGCGACCGGTACGCGCTGCCGGAGCGCGACGTGGCGGGATCGGTCGGGCGGCTCGTCAAGGTCGCGCGCTCGGCCGAGGCCGGCCCGGAGGGAACGGCGCCGGCGATCCTCGTCGTGTGCCCGCCGCCGTTCGACGGGCATCGTCTCGGGCCGCACTTTGCGGAAATGTGCGCGGAGCTCGGATGCGACCTGCTCGACCTCGACGGCGTTGCGTCGTACGTCGAGATCGGCGACGACGTCGAGCACCTCGACGAGGCAGCTCACGCCGACGTCGCAGCGGCTGTCGACGCGCGCATCCGCCGCATGTTCGCGTGACCGCGCGTCGCTTCGCTGCACAGCGGCCGATTCGCCTCTCCGACACGGACGCGCACGGACGGCTGCGGCTCGATGCGGTCGCGCGGTACCTCCAGGACGTCGCAGCCGACGATGTCCTCGACGCCGGCTGGGCACCCGACGAGCACATCTGGGTCGTGCGCCGGACGGTGCTCGACGTCGCGCGGCCGTTCCTCGACGACACCGAAGCCGAGTTGACGACGTGGTGTGCCGGCACGGCGGCCTCGGCCGCCTTGCGCTGCACGTCGCTGGCCGGCGACCGCGGCGGGCGCGTCGACGCCGAGATGACCTGGATCCACCTCGGCCCTGACCTGCAGCCACAGCGGCTCGGGGAGCGCTTCCTCGCCGTCTACGGCGAATCGGCAGCGGGCCGTCGCGCTTCGACCCGCCTTGCGCTCCCCGGCCCACCGCCCGACGCGGCCCGCGTCGACTGGTCACTGCGGGCGACCGACGTCGACCGGCTCCGGCACGTGAACAACGCCGCCTACTGGGCGCCGGTCGAGGAGCACTTCGCCGCGAAACTGCGCGGTGCGCACCGCGCGACGCTCGAATACCGCCGGCCGCTCGACCTCGGCGACCGGCTCGAGCTGCGCCAGGCCGGAGACGGGTTGTGGTTCACGGTCGGCGGTGCCGTGCGCGCGGCGGCGATACTGAGCGCCTGATGCTGGACCGGAGTGCGAAGACCCTGCGCGTGTACCTGATCGGCGTGCTCGTGGTCGCGGCGGTCCTGAGCGTGATCGGCAACAAGTCGCACTCGCCGTTCCTCGGCTGGCTCAGCTTCGCGGCCTTCCTGAGCGCGGTCGTCCTCTACTTCACCTGGCGCCGGGCTGCCCTCCGCGAGCGCCGTGGTAGAGTTTTCGACCGGGAGGCGAAAACCGATGAGACTCGCACTGGCCCAGATCAATAGCGTCGTCGGCGACATCGACGGGAACGC
>JADGPE010000084.1 GCA_017882605.1 Thermoleophilia bacterium
TACCATGTCCTTGATGTCGCGCAGGCTGAGCAAGTGTCCTTTCTCCGGTTCACCACGCCGGAGCGCCGCAAGCAGAGACTCCGTAAACACGGTCGCAGCTGCTCCCGCGCCGGATCCCACACCTGCGCCGGCGGTCGCGCCTGTGCCGGCGGTGGCGACGGTGCCGGCGGTCGCGACTGTGCCGGCGGCCGCGCCTGCCCCCACGGTGGTGGCCGCGGCGGTCGGCGCCCCGGCTGCGCCCGCCGTCGCCGCCGCGCAGCCCGAGCGGACGAGCACGACGAAACCGTCGCGCACCGGCTCGCGGCGGGTCGATCCGGCTCCGCGCCCTGCACCGCGGGTCGTTGCGCAGCGCGTCACGCCGGCCGCCCCACATCGAGCCGCACCGTCACTGCGTTCGAGCACGGTCGCAGTACCGTCAGTGCGCCCGAGCACGGTCGCAGTACCGTCAGTGCGCCCGAGCACGGTCGCAGTGTCTCCGGCGCATCGACCGGCGCGTGACGGCAGTCCGAGCCCGCCGAGGCAGCTTCACGCACGCGGCCTCGCGACCTCGCCGCGTGTCACCGGCGTGCACCGGCCGGCCTCCACACGTCAGCTCCACCGTCCGCGAGTCGTTCCTGCCGCGCCCACGCAGCCGCGGAGCAGCACGGTGCCGCTCGGGAGCCCCACCGGCTTCCTGCTCGCGCTTCCGTTGGCCCTGGGCGCGCTCGGGCTCGCCATGGCCCGTCGGAAGGGCGCACCTATCATTGCCCCTGATGCGCTTCTACGTGACCACGCCGATCTACTACGTGAACGACAAGCCCCATCTCGGGCATGCGTACACGACGATCGCCGCCGACATCCTCGCGCGGCACCATCGCCAGCGCGGCGAGGAGACCTTCTTCCTCACCGGCGTCGACGAGCACGCAACCAAGGTCTGGCGCGTAGCTGAGAGCCAGGGGCTCGGCGCCCAGGAGTACGTCGACCAGATCTCCGATGCCTGGCGCAGCCTGCCGCCGCGCCTGAACGCCGAGACGGATTTCTTCATCCGGACGAGCGACGAGGGCCACAAGGCCTTCGTCCGCGAGTTCCTGCAACGCATCTACGACAACGGCGACGTCTACGAAGACGTCTACGCCGGTCTCTACTGCGTCGGTTGTGAAGCCTTCAAGACCGAGGACGAGCTCGTCGACGGCAAGTGCCCGCTGCACAGCACCGAGCCCGAGTGGATCGAGGAGAAGAACTACTTCTTCCGCCTCTCGGCCTACCAGGACAAGCTGCTGGAGCTCTACGCGGAGCGGCCGGACTTCGTGCAGCCGCCGTTTCGTTTCAACGAGGTGAAGAGCTTCGTTTCGGGCGGCCTGCGCGACTTCTCGATCAGTCGCGCGGGCCAGCCGTGGGGGATCCCCTTGCCCTGGGACGAGGGCCAGGTCGCCTACGTCTGGGCCGATGCGCTCGTCAACTATCTGAGCGCGCTCACCTTCGCCCGGCCGGGAGAGGACCTGCGTGAGGCGTTCTGGCCCGAGGTGCGGCACCTGATGGCGCAGGACATCCTGCGGTTCCACTGCATCTACTGGCCGGCGATGCTGCTCTCAGCGGGATACTCCGTGCCGAAGCAGATCTTCATCCACGGGTACTTGCTCCTCGACGACCTGAAGATCTCGAAGTCGCTGGGGAACGCCGTCGATCCGCTCGAGTTGATCGACACCTATGGGGCGGACGCGCTGCGCTTCTGGTGTGCGCGCGCCGTCTCGTTCGGGCAGGACGGCAGCGCGTCCGTCTCCGGCATCGCCGACCGGTACGAGCGCGAGCTCGGCAACGACCTCGGCAATCTGCTCTCGCGCACGACGGCGATGATCGCCCGCTACCGCGACGGGGCGATCCCGGGCGGTCCCGCAGCCGGCTCCGAGCTCGAGGGGCTGATCGCCGACGTGCACACCAACGTGCTGCGTGACCTGGACGGGTTCGACATCACCGGCGCAGTCGACCGTATCTGGACGCTCGTCCGCCACCTCAACCGCTACGTGACCGAGCAGGCCCCCTGGACGCTCGCAAAGGACGAGTCGAAGGCCGCAGAGCTCGACCAGGTGCTCTACGACCTCGCCGATGGTCTGCGGGTGAGCGCGATCGCGCTCTGGGCGTATCTGCCCGAGACGGCCCCGAAGATCCTCGAGGCTCTCGGTCAGCCTGTCGCGTTCGACTGGGAGCTCGTCGAGTACGGCCGGCTCGAGCCGACCACCAGCGTGGCCGCAGCCCCGCCGCTCTTCCCGCGGTTCGAAGTCTCCGCGGCGTGATCGACACGCACGCGCACCTGGGCGACGACGCGCCCGAGGTGCTCGCGCGCGCGCGGACGGCCGGCGTCACGCGCGTGATCGACGTCGCGACGACGGTTGCCGGCGCGCGCGTGACGCTCGCACGCGCCGAGCGGGAGGACGGCGTCTACGCATGTCTCGGCGTCCATCCGCACGGCGCGGCCGACCCGGGAGACCTCGACGAGCTGCGCGACCTCCTTGCGCACCCGAAGGCAGTCGCAGTCGGCGAAACCGGCCTCGACTACTACCGCGACTACGCGCCCCGCGACGCACAGGCGTTGCTGTTCGAGCGGCAGCTCGCGCTCGCGCGCACGCTTGGGAAACCCGTGGTGATCCACACGCGCGCCGCCGAGGACGACACCCGCGCCCGGCTCCTCGCTCACGACGGAGCCGTCGTCCTCCACTGCTTCTCCTCACCGGGCCTGCTCGACGCCGCCCTCGAACGCGGCTGGTACGTCTCGTTCGCCGGCAACGTCACGTACAAGAACGCCTACGACCTGCGGGACGCGGCGCGGCGCGTCCCTGTTGACCGGCTGCTCGCCGAGACCGACAGCCCATATCTCGCCCCGCAGGCCGTGCGGGGCAAACGCAACGAGCCCGCCTTCGTCGCGCACACCTACGACTTCCTCGCCGGGTTGCACGGTGAGTCGATTCGCGCACAGATCGCCGCGAACGCCGAGGCGGTGTTCGGCCTGTGAAGGTGACGCCGAAGAAGTCGCTCGGCCAACACTTCCTGGTCGACGACAACATCCTGCGCGTGATCGAACGGCTCGCAGAACTGGACTGCTCGGACGTCGTGCTCGAAGTCGGGCCAGGCCTCGGTGTGTTGACGCGCTTCCTTGCCGACCGGGTCGCCTACGTGCACGCCGTCGAACTGGACAAGCGGCTCGCCTCGCAGCTCGAGGGCATCGAGCGAACGACCGTCCACTGGGGAGACGCGATGCGCCTCGATCTCTCGCGGCTCGATCCCGCTCCTCACAAGCTCGTCGCCAACCTGCCCTACAACATCGCGACGCCGCTCGTCGCCGAGAGCCTGAACGACGAACAGATCACGAACTGGTGCGTGATGGTGCAGCGCGAAGTCGCCGACCGGTTCTTCGCCCAGCCGTCGACGAAGGCGTACGGCAGCGTCTCCGTGCTCGTTCAGCTGGCGACCGAGCGGACGGGCTTCCATCCCGTCTCGCGCGAGGTGTTCAGGCCGCGGCCGAACGTCGAGTCCGCGCTCATTGCCTTCCGCCGGACAGCGCCCGGCGCGTCGCTCCAGGTGAAGCGCATCGTCGAAGGTGCTTTCGCACACCGGCGAAAGACGCTCGCGAACTCCTTGTCGCTCTCGGGCCTCGTCACGCGGGAACGCACCGTCGGCGCGCTCGCTGCGATCGGTCGCGACGCGACGGTGCGCGCCGAGGCGCTCGCGCCGCCGGAGTTCGTTGCGCTCGCCGGAGCGTTGGCGTGACCGGCCCGGCGCCGGCAAAGATCAACCTCGCGCTCGTCGTCGGCCCGCCCGGCGGAGACGGCAAGCACGACCTCGCGACCGTGTACCAGCGCGTCGACCTCGGCGATCGGGTGACCGTCGAGCCCGCGGACGCGACGACGGTCGAGGGCTTCCCCGAGGACACGATCGTGCGGGCCGCGCTCGAGTCGCTCGACGCACCGCACGGCTGGCGCGTCCGCATCGAGAAGCACACACCGGTTGCCGCAGGCCTCGGCGGCGGGAGCTCCGACGCCGCGACCGCGCTCCGCCTCGCGAATGCCCAGCTCGGGAGCCCGAAGCCGCCGGAGGAGCTCCACGAGCTCGCAGCACGGCTCGGCGCAGATGTGCCGTTCTTCCTGCGCGACGGGCCCCAGCTCGGGACCGGCGACGGCAGCCGACTGCAACCGCTCGACCTGCCGCAGGACTTTGTCGTCCTGCTGCTTCGGCCGAAGGGGAGTGCGAAGCACTCCACGGCGCAGGTGTATGCCGCGTTCGACGACCGCGGCGGCGAGCAGGGTTATGGCGAGCGCGTCGCCGCTCTGCGTTCGGCGCTCGCCACCGTGCGTCGCCCGCGCGATCTTGCTGCCCTGCCGCCGAACGACTTGGCCTCGTCGCCCCTCGCCGGAGACCTGCGCTCGCACGGTGCCTTCCGCGCCGACGTCAGCGGAGCAGGCCCGGTCGTCTACGGGCTCTTCCAGCGCACCGTCGAGGCGCAACACGCCGCCCGCGCGCTGCGCAAGCTCGGCCGCACTTGGGTCACAGTTCCCGCGTGGTACGGTTGAATCAGATGGTCGGAACGACCGCAATCGAGCACGGTTCCAGCCGTTCTGGCCGCTGGCTCCGGGAGCGGCGCCTCCGCTTTACGCTCTGGACCGCGGCGGTCGAAGGGCTGCTCTATCTCTTCGGTGTCCTGCACTGGTGGGCTGCCGTCACGCTCGCCGTGATCGCCGTCGGGTTCTGGTGGTTCGCCGGCCGGTCGAGCCGGTCCGACGTCGTCAGGCACTCTGCCTGGGTCTTCGCCGCATCACAGCTGCTCGTCCTCTGCGTGCCGATCGCTCTCGGGCTCGTGAAGGCGGTTGCGATCGCGGTGATCGCCCTGATCGCGATCGCCGCACTGATCTTCCTGTTCACCGAGCGTCCCTAGACTCCCAGCAGTGGGGCGTAGCCAAGCGGTAAGGCAGCGGGTTTTGGTCCCGCGATCCCAGGTTCGAATCCTGGCGCCCCAGCCTCAGTGAGCCATCCGCCCCTCGCAGCCGTCGTCATGGCCGGTGGTCTCGGCACCCGCATGCGCTCGTCTGTGCCGAAGCACTTCCATGAGCTGCTCGGACGCCGCATGGTCGACTGGATCATCGAGACCGGCCGGGCGGCCGGCGCAAACCCGATTGTCGTCGTCGCGTCGCCCGCGACGCGCGGCGAGTTCGCCGCGAGCCCGGTCACGGTCGCGATCCAAGAGGCGCCGCTCGGCACAGGTGACGCAGTTCGTTGCGCACGCGCGGCGCTCGGCGGGCACGACGGCGACGTGCTCGTCCTCTCGGGCGACACGCCCCTGCTCACCGCCGCGCTGCTGCAGGAGCTCGTCGAGACGCATCGGGCCGAGGGGGCAGCGGCGACGATCCTCAGCTCCGAGCCGCCCGATCCGCGCGTCTACGGCCGCATCGTCCGCGACTCCGGCGGCTCCGTGTTGCGCATCGTCGAAGGAACCGACGCGAACGACGAGGAGCGAGCGATCCGCGAGATCAACTCGTCGATCTACGTCTTCCGCTCCGAGGCGCTCTGGCCCGCGCTCGAGCGGATCGAGCCCCACAACGCCCAGGGCGAGCTGTACCTCACCGACGCGATCGAGATCATCGTCGCGGCCGGAGGGAAGGTCGCCGCGCACGTCGCAGAGGATTACCGGGAGGCGGACGGCGTCAACACGAGGGCCGAGCTTGCACAGGCCGCCGCCGTGCTGCGCGACCGGATCAACGAGGAGCACATGCTCGCCGGCGTCACGATCGTCGATCCGAAGACGACGTGGATCGACCCGACGGTCGAGCTCGAACCCGACGTCACGATCCAGCCCTTCGCGATCCTGCGCGGCGCAACCCGCGTCGCCACCGGGGCCGAGATCGGAGCGAACACCGTTGCGATCGACGCTCACATCGGGACGAACGCGACAATCGGCCCGTTCTGTTACCTTCGCCCTGGGACGGTCCTCGGCGACTCCTCCAAGGCAGGCACCTTCGTGGAGATCAAGAATTCACGCATCGGCGACCGC
>JADGPE010000085.1 GCA_017882605.1 Thermoleophilia bacterium
CCAACACCATGTGAAAGGGAGCCCGAGTCGGGCCTAGGCATCTGATGCCGACGGTTCGCACGGCACCCACCTGGCTTGTCCAGGTTCACGTGGACGCGGCACGAACGGCGAGGTCGGAGCATGGTGGGGGGAGCCTCGGCTCCCCCCACGACTTTCCGCCAGTACCCTGGCTCACATGCAGGAGCTGTACGGAGATTCCGCGCGCGGCGCGGACTGGGCGGCCGTCAGGCTGCGCGTAGACGGCGGCCGGATCGTCGACGCGGATGCGCCCGGGATCGAAGCAGACCTCCGAGGGCTGACCCTGCTCGAGGCGTGCGCCGTCGGCGGTGAAACGCTGCCGGTCGACGCGCTCGCGAACGCGCTTGCCCCGGCGGTCCGGGCGATGCCCGATCCGGAGCGAGTTGCGGTTGCGATGAGCGGGGGCGTGGACAGTGCCGTGACGCTCCTCAAGGTTGGGCCTGCCGCGGTCGGTGTGACGCTCCGCTTGTGGCTCGATCCGAACGGGCCCGACGCCGAGCGCGCCTGCTGCTCACCGAGCGCGGTGATCGCGGCACGGGAGTCGTGCCATGCACGCGGCATCCCGCATGTGACGCTCGATCTGCGCGAAGCATTCCGCCGGGCCGTCGTGACGCCGTTCGTGCGCAGCTACGCACGCGGTGAGACGCCCAACCCGTGCATCCTCTGCAACGGAGGCTTCCGGTTCGCGGAGCTGCTCTCGTTCGCGACGCGTATTGGTGCCACGGCGCTCGCAACCGGCCACTACGCACGGGTCGTCGAGCGCGACGGTCGTCTACTGCTTGCGCGCGCGGTCGACGAGCACAAGGACCAGAGTTACATGCTTGCGCGGCTCTCCCCACGCCACCTCTCGCGCATCCGCTTCCCGCTCGGGACGCAGACCAAGGACGAGACCCGCGCCGAAGCGGCAGCGGCCGGGCTTGCCGCCGCGCGCCGCGCCGAGAGCCAGGAGGCGTGCTTCCTCGCGGGGGACGACTACCGCGCCTTCCTGGACCGCCAGGGCCTGCGGTCAACGGCCGGCCCAATCGTCGACGAGCAGGGGGAGCGCCTCGGCGAGCACGCCGGCTACTGGCAGTTCACGCCCGGCCAGCGCCGTGGCCTGGGAATCGCGGCCGCCGAGCCGCTGTATGCCCTGTCGGCCGACCCGCGGACGAACACGGTGGTCGTCGGCCCGCGGGGGTCGCTCGCCCGAAGGCGCGTCTCGGCGCGCGGGCAGCTCTTCTCGCCCGTGAGCCGTGTGACGGCGAAGCTTCGCTATCGCTCGCCCGCGGTCGGCGCGACGGTCGAGGAGACCGCGACCGGATTCCGGCTCCAGCTGGACGAACCGGCGTACGGTGTGGCCCGCGGGCAGGCTGCGGTCCTGTACGACGGCGACGCCGTGGTCGGTTCAGGGTTGGTCACGTCCGCCGCCGCGGGCTAGGCTTCATTCGTGGTCGTCGCCTTCTCCTTCGGAGATCTTGCTGATCTCGCCCTGGCGGTGTTCCTCGTCGCTGTCGGCCTCGGGCTTTCGTGGGCGTTCCTGCGGTTGGCCGTAACTTTCGATCGACTTTCTTCGTTGATTCGTGGAGCAGAGCGTGAGGTTCTGCCGGTGATCAACAAGGTCGGGGGTTCGGTGGACCGGGTCAACGTGCAGCTCGACAAGCTCGACACCGCGACGGACAGCGCCGTCGATGCGGTCGAAGCCGTGGACGAAGCCGTCCGCGCGGTGAGCTTCGCCGTCAAACGTCCCGTGCAGAAGCTCACCGGCCTTTCCGCCGGGATGTCGCACGGGTGGGCGTCATTCAAGTCGCGCCGCAACTGGCGCGACGCCGTCGCGGAGGCCAAGGACGCGGCCGGGCGGCGCGAGCGAGATCTCGACGAAGAGTTGAAGTCGACCCGTGCGCCGTAGGCGCGCGAGAAGCGCAGGTGCCGGCTTTGCCGGGGCCTGAGCGGGACCATGGCTGACGAGATCACCCTCACGCTTCCGCGGGCGCCCGAGTTCCAGCGCGTCGCGCACCTCGTGCTCGGTGGGCTCGCCGCGCGGCTGAACCTGACGGTGGAGAGTCTTGAAGATCTCGAGCTTGCGCTCGACGCCGTGCTCGACCGCCTGGATCAGCAGGCGGGCGACCTCACAGTTTGCATGTCGCTGCGCGACGGCGAGCTCGAGACTCGCATCGGGCCGTTGCGGCCTGCGCTGCTCGATCAGATCGAGCGTGAGCCGGGGGACGAGGAACTTGGCGTGCGTCGGGTCCTCGACTCCACCGTCGACGACGTGCATGTCGACGGCGAGTGGGTGCGCCTCACGAAGAAGGTGGCGTCCGCTGGCTGAGAACGACAAGCTTCTCCTTCGCCGCTACCACGAAGGCGGCGATTTGCAGGCGCGCGAGCAGCTGATCGAGCAGTACATGTCGCTCGTCCGCTCACTCGCCCGCCGGTACAGCTATCGAGGCGAACAGCTCGACGATCTCATCCAGATCGGGTCGATCGGCCTGATCAAGGCGATCGACCGCTTCGACCTCGAGCGGGGCGTCGAGCTGACGACCTATGCGACCCCGAACATCATCGGCGAGATCAAGCGCCACTTCCGCGACCGTGGCTGGGCGGTGCGCGTGCCGCGGGGCCTACAGGAGCTGAACGGTCAGCTCTCCAAGCTCGTCGAACAGCTGACCGTGCAGTACGCGCGGTCCCCGACGATTGCCGAGCTTGCGGAGGCGGCCGGGGTCGAGGAGGAGGACGTGCTCGAAGCGCTGGAGTCCGGACGCGCCTACTCGACCCTCTCGCTCTCCTCCGGCGGTGGCACCGAGGACGGCGACGAGCTCGATCCCCTCGAGTCGCTCGGCGTGATCGAGCGTCAGTACGAGATCGCCGAGGATCGCGTAGTGCTCGCGCCCGGGTTCAAGGTGCTCGACGAGCGCGAGCGGGCAATCCTGCACCTGCGGTTCTTCGAGGGCTTGACGCAGTCGCAGATCGCGCAGCAGGTCGGGATCTCGCAGATGCACGTCTCGCGTCTGATCCGGCGGTCGCTCGAGAAGATCAGGGACGAGATCGCCGCCGGCGACTTCGATCCCGGACGCGCCGCCTGATCGAGACCATCGATCGGGGCTGCCCTTGCCCTCGGTTCGGCGACGAGATCGCTGCGTGGCTCGCGGGCCACGTCCGCTAGCCCCGCAAGACGGGCCGCCGCGAGACCAGTCTCTTGGTCAGACCAAGGGTCACAGAAGTGCAGCATCCTTTCCACAGAATCAGCCGACGCCTGTTCCGGCTTGGCTCGGGGCCCATGCGGACCCACCTCCGCGAGACATGTCAGGTGGTCAGACCAAGTTACGAGGGAGTGCCACGAACGCTCCACAGGGCGTCCGTACACTGTTCGTCCCGTGGCGATGACGACGAACGAGTTGCGCGAGGCGTTCCAGCGCTTCTACGAGGAGCGTGGTCATCTACGGGTGCCCGGGCACTCGTTGATCCCGCCGGCGGAAGACCAGACGACGCTCTTCATCATCGCCGGGATGCAGCCGTTCAAGCCGTACTTCCTGCGCACGAAGGAACCGCCGAGCGACCGGGTCGTGAGCGTCCAACCGTGCCTGCGCGCAGGCGGCAAGGACAACGACCTCGACGAGGTGGGGCGCACCGACCGGCACTGCTCGTTCTTCGAGATGATGGGCAACTTCTCGTTCGGCGACTACTACAAGGACGAGGCGGTCGACTTCGCGTGGGAATGGGTCACCCGGGTGCTCGGTCTCGAGCCGGAGCGGCTGTGGGCGACCGTCCACGAGGGCGACCCGATGCTCGAGTTGGCGGAGGACGGCGTCGCCATCGCCGCGTGGCAGCGCGTGGGCATTCCCAGCGAGCGAATCGTCCGCCTCGGCAAGGACAACTTCTGGCAGGCCGGCGAGACAGGCCCATGCGGGCAGTGCACCGAGATCTTCTACGACCGTGGCGAGCGCTACGCCTGCGGTGACCCGAACTGCGGGCCGGGTCACTGCGACCGGATCATGGAGATCTACAACCTCGTCTTCATGGCATACGACCTACAGCCGGGCAACGTGCTCGTGCCGCTGCCGACCCCGAACGTCGACACCGGCAACGGCATTGAGCGGACCGCCTGCGTGCTGCAGGACGTCAGCTCCGTCTTCGACACTGACGGCTTCCTTGTGATCATGGACTGGATCGAGCGCGAGTCGGGAGTCGCCTACAACGACAGCCAGGTGTCGCAGCGGGCGCACCGTGTGCTCGCCGATCACGGCCGCGCCGTCACGTTCCTGATCGCGGAGGGCATCGAGCCGTCCAACGAGGGGCGCGGCTACATCTGCCGGCGTCTGCTGCGTAGGGCGATTTACCAGGCGAAGCGCATCGGCCTCGACGGCGTCCACCGCCTGCCCGCGGTCGTGATCGAGCAAATGGGAGAGGCGTACCCGATGCTGCGCGAGCACGCCGGCCAGGTCGAGCGGATCGTGCGCGCAGAGGAGGAGAAATTCTCCGAGACACTCGCGCGCGGCATGAAGGTGTTCGAGGACCTCGCCGGGCAGGAAGCGATCACCGCCGACGACGCGTTTGCGCTCGTCGCGACGTACGGCTTTCCGATCGAGCTCGCCCAGGAGCTCGCGGAGGAGCGCGGCCAGGCGCTCGACCTGGACGGCTTCCGCGACCTGATGGAGCAGCACCGGGAGATCTCGCGCGGCAGCGGTGACGACACCGCGCAGCAGGTCGCCGCGCAGCTCGTCGGTGCCGGCAAGCGAGCGACGGAGTTCGTCGGCTACTCGAAGACCGACGTGCTCACCGCGGTGCTCGACACGGCACCGGCGGGCGGGACGCGCCAGTTCGTCAAGCTCGAGCAGAGCCCGTTCTACGCCGCGGGCGGCGGCCAGGTGAGCGACCGCGGCTACCTCATCGCCGACGGGGACTCGGAGAAGCTGGACGTCGTCGAGGTGCTGAAGTTCGGCGACGACCAGGTGCTCGTCGTCGACTTCTCGCCGCCACACCCGATGCTCACCCCGGGCACGCGCGTCCAGGCGGTCGTCAACTGGGGCG
This sequence comes from Thermoleophilia bacterium, assembly GCA_017882605.1. Taxonomy (GTDB): domain Bacteria; phylum Actinomycetota; class Thermoleophilia; order Gaiellales; family Gaiellaceae; genus PALSA-600. The sequence goes on from JADGPE010000085.1 coordinate 5,023, forward strand.
ACCGGTTCCCGACCCAGGCCAACCACACTGCGACGCACCTGCTGCACCAGGCGCTGCGCGACGTGCTCGGCGACCATGTCAAGCAGGCCGGTTCCGCCGTGCGCCCCGACAAGCTGCGCTTCGATTTCACCCACGAGCACCAGCTGACGCCGGAACAACGCGAGCGCGTCGAGCGTCTCGTGAACGAGAGGGTGTTCGAGGCAATCCCGGTGCGGACGTACATCACACCGATCGAAGAGGCTCGCAAGCTCGGCGCGATGATGCTGTTCGGCGAGAAGTACGGCGACGAGGTGCGCGTCGTCGAGATCGGCGACTACTCGGCTGAGCTTTGCGGCGGAACCCACGTGCGCTCGACGGCCGAGATCGGACCGTTCCTGATCCTGAGCGAAGGCTCGGTCGGCTCGGGCGCGCGGCGGATCGAGGCGGTCACCGCGGGTGAGGCCTGGACCGTGCTCGAGGGCCGCTCGAAGGAGCTCGAGGACGTTCGGGTGGAACTGGAGCAGCTGAAGCGCGAGGCGAAGAAGCCGAAGCAGGCCGAGACCGGACCGAACATCCTCTGGCAGGACAAGCAGGGCAAGGTGTTCGTCGCCGAGGTGGAGGGCGTGCGCGGCAGCGCGCTGCGCGACTTCTCCGACCAGGTGCGCCAGCGCGAAGGAGCGGCCGCGGTCGTGCTCGCTTCGACCGAGAACGGCAAGGTCGCGCTCGTCGTGAACCTCGACCAGTCACTTGCGGAGCTCGACGCGGTCGCGATCGTTCGCGAGCTCGGCCCGCTGATCGGCGGCGGAGGCGGCGGCCGGCCGACGCTTGCGGAGGCCGGCGGCAAGAACGTCGACGGTGTCCGCAACGCGCTCACGGCGGGACGCGACCGGCTCACCGCAGCGCTCGCGTGAGCCGCCGTAAGCTCGACGGAGGCGCGCAAGGAGCGGATGTGCCGGC
>JADGPE010000012.1 GCA_017882605.1 Thermoleophilia bacterium
CGAGCCCGCGATGTAGCCCACCGGATGGCGGAGCGCAGGCTCGTAGAGCAGAAGCGCCGGAATCGACGTGACGAACGTGATGAGGTAGAGCACGCCGAACCAACGCGCCCTCTTCTGATCTAGAGACACCCGCAACCCCTTTCCCCCGGCGGCGGCGAGCAGGCGAATTCCCACACCGCCACCCCGACGGTAGAAGCCAACCTAAGACCAACAGACAATCATTTCAACGTGGATTCTGGGCCGGGCGGCGATCCGAACGCCGTGCGCTGCCGCCTGGCCCAGAGGGTTGAGCTTGAACATCCGCGGGAGGGAGGAAGGAGCTCGACTCCGCGAGACCGAGGCTGCTCAGGCCGAAGCGAAGATCAGCCTCGCGGCGAGCACGAGAAGAGCAACACCGAGTAGCGCTTCGACCGTGCGGCCGCTTGCGCGGAGGGAGAGGCGTGCGCCGAGTTGAGCACCCACGACGACACCGATGGACAGGGCGATGGCGCGCCGGATGCCGTGGCCGTGGGCCACCAAGTCACGCGCGGGTGGGTCAGCAACGGGTCAGCGACCTACCGGAAGAGACCGGAGCCCACAGGGAGCGGCGGGCAATCTCAACGGCTCAGCGAGGCACGACGGGCAGGGGGTGGGCATGCTTCCCCGAGGCTTGCCATGCAGAAGGTCGAGAGTTCGAGTCGCTTCATCCGCCCAGAAAGGCCCCGCTAGACGGGGCTTTCTGTTGCCCGAACGTCGAACGACCAACTGTCGAGGCAGGCTGCGGCAAATTTCGGATTGAACCTGGTGTGGCCGGTGACACGATTGTTCCGGGAACACGAGGGACCGGAACCGAAAGGACGTCGCATGCACCTGTTGGCCACATACACCTTTGGTCAGGCGCTGCTGACCGTGTTGGAGTTCATGCTGCTCATCCTCTGGATCTGGCTCGCCATGACCGTCATCACGGACGTGTTCCGCAGCCACGACCTAAATGGGTGGAAGAAAGCCTTCTGGCTTGTGCTGATCGTTCTGCTGCCGCTGGTGGGCGTGCTGGTCTACGTGATCGCACGCGGCGACGAGATGAAGGCGCACACGATCAGCGACCAACGCCAGCAAGAAATCGCATCCACCGCCGAGCTCGAGGACCTAAGAGATCGCGGGATCCTCACTGACGAGGAATTCCAGCGCGTGAAACGTCAGCGCAAGCTATCCCAACAGGCTCCGCCGTCACCAGACGATGACATCGCCGAACTCGAGGGCCTAAGAGGTCGCGGAATACTCACAAAGGAGGAGTTCAAGCGCGCCAAGGAGAAGGCGCTGGCGTAGCGTCTCCTCCGGCGCCCCGACCGTGACCCGCCGCGCGAAGGCGAGTGGCGGCGTGAGGGGTTCGAGTCCCATCATCCGCTCTCCGTTCCTCCGGCCACGGTGAAGCGCCGCAGGAGCGCCTGGCGACCGTCGGACGCGTTCGAGGTGCCCTGGCAGGTCGCGCTCGAAAGCGCTGGTCCTGGGATTCTCGCCGGCAAGGTGAGCCTGTCCTAACTTCTGGTGCTCTTGACATGTCAGAGCGGAAGGGCAATAACTCCCACCTGAATCAGGTCTCAGGTCTCGGGCACATCACACCAGGAGGATGCGTTCATGCGTCATCGCTTCATGAAGGTTCTGCTCGGTGCTGCGGTCTTCGCGCTGCTCGCGGGAACAACGACGGTCGCCGCGCGCTCGCACCACGCGTCGGCCTCGTACAACATCGGTTTCATCTATCCCCGCACCGGCATTCTCGGCGCCTACGGCGCTGAGGAGCTCGAAGGCTTCAAGTACGGGCTCCAATACGCAACGAAGGGCACCGGAAAGGTGAACGGCAAGACGCTCAACATCACCTATCAGGATGACCAAGGTGTCGCCGCGACCGGCGTCACCGAGGCCAAGTCCTTGATCGGCCAGGGCGTCAAGATCCTGATGGGCACCGGCTCGTCGGGCGTCGCTGTGCAGATCGCGCCGCTCGCGGCACAGAACCAGGTGCTCTACATCTCCGGTCCGGCGGCCGCAGACGCGATCACCGGCATCAACAAGTACACGTTCCGCGCAGGTCGCCAGACGATCCAGGACGTGCTCGACGCGAAGTCGTTCCTCGGGAAGACGACAGGCAAGAAGGTCGTCGTCTTCGACCAGGACAGCGTCTTCGGTCACGGAAACTACGCGGCCGTGAAGGCGTTCTTCACCGGTCACAACGTGTCCGAGGTTTCGGTGCCGCTGACGGCGAGCGACTTCACCCCGTTCGCCCAGCAGGCGAAGAACGCGAATCCTGACCTGATCTTCGTCGCCTGGGCCGGCACCACTGCCGGCGCCATGTGGAAGGCGCTCGACCAGCAGAACGTGTTCGCGGGCACGCAGGTCGTGACCGGTCTCGCCGAGCGTGCAACGTGGGCCGCTCTGGGCGACCAGGCGACCAAGATCCACTTCCTGTCGCACTACACCTACACCGCTCCGAAGAACAAGGTCAACGACTGGCTCGTACAGCAGATGCGCAAGCGCAGCCAGGTGCCAGACCTCTTCACGCCGGACGGTTTCGTGCTCGCGCAGATGCTCGTGCACGCGTTGCAGAAGGGTGACTACGACGTCGACAAGATGATCGGCGCGCTCGAGGGGTACAAGTTCCTCGCTCCGAAGGGCTTCCAGGCGATTCGGCCGCAGGATCACGCGATGCTGCAGCCGATGTTCCGAGTCGCACTGGTGAAGAAGAGCGGCCGCCTCGTCGCCAACGTGATCGGCACCGCGAGCCCGTACGAGACGGCGCCGCCGATCGTGGCGATGAAGGGCTAAGGGCCGAAGGCATCATCAGCGCGTGAGCGCATCCCCGATCCTCGCAACCAGGAACCTTGGACTCGACATCGGCGGCGCGACCATCGTCGCCGATGTCGGGCTCGAGGTCCGCGAGGGCGAACTGCTCGCCGTGATCGGCCCGAACGGGGCCGGCAAGACGACGCTCTTCAACCTCGTCTCAGGCCTGCACCGGCCGACGAGCGGCACCGTCGAGCTCGACGGCGTCGACGTCACCGACCAGCCGCCCTTCCGCCGCGCGCGTGCGGGGCTCGGCAGGACGTTCCAGGTATCGAGCGTGTTCCCGCTGCTCTCGGTGCACGAGAACGTCCGGCTGTCGGCCGAGGCGGCGAACGGTGGAACGCTGCGGATCTGGCGTCGGGCGACCGCCGTCCGTGAGGCGATGGAGCGTGCGACGTGGGCCATCGGCCGTGTCGGTCTGGCCGACCGGGGGCCGTGGCCGGCCGGCCTGCTCTCGCATGGGGACAAGCGCAAGCTCGAGCTCGCGATGCTGCTCGCCGGGCGCCCACGTGTGCTCCTCCTCGACGAGCCGATGGCCGGAGTGTCGATGGAGGACGTTCCCGAGCTCGTCGAGCTGATCCGCTCCGTGCACGCGGACGAAGGCAAGACCATTCTGATGGTCGAGCACCACATGGAGGTGGTGACCGGCCTCGCCGAGCGGATCGCCGTCATGCACCACGGCCGGCTACTTGCGGTCGACACGCCCGACGCGATCATGGGCAACGAGACTGTCCGGCAGGCGTATCTCGGGGAGGAGCTGTAATGCCGCTTCTCTGCGTGCACGACCTGCACGTCTACCTCGGCGAGTCGCACATCCTGCAGGGGATCTCGTTTGACGTCGCCGAGGGCGGCGTGACCGCCCTCCTCGGGCGGAACGGCGTCGGCAAGACCACGACCCTCCGTGCCTTGCTGGGGCTGGTCGATCGCCGCGGGACGATTGAGCTTGCCGGTGACAACATCGAGCACATTGCGACCCACAAGATCGTGCAGCGCGGAGTGGGGTACGTTCCCGAGGACCGCGACGTCTTCTCGGCGCTGACGGTCGACGAGAACCTTCGGCTCGCGGAACGTGACACCGAGCCGCGGTACGACCTCGTCTACGACCTCTTTCCCGAATTGCGTGAACGCGGCAAGCAGGCTGCGGGCACGCTGTCCGGAGGACAACAGCAGATGCTCGCGATCGGCCGTGCGCTCCTGAACGACAACCAGGTGCTGCTCGTCGACGAACCGACCAAGGGGCTCGCTCCTTTGCTCGTCACCGAGGTGGCGCTGGTGCTCGAGCGCGTCTCGGAGCTCGCGACCGTGCTGCTCGTCGAACAGAACCTCGGTGTCGTGAACCGCGTCGCGCGCGACGCCGTCGTGCTCGACACCGGCCGGGTCGTGCACATCGGCCCGGCCAAGGAACTACTGGCTGACAAACCGATGGTCCAGCGCATGCTCGGAGTGGGATGAGTACCTTCCTGCTGCTCACGATCACGGGCCTCGGGCTGGGGGCGATGTACTTCCTGATCGCGTCTGGTCTGTCGCTGATCTACGGTCTGATGGGCGTGCTCAACTTCGCGCACGGCGTGTTCATCACCGTCACTGCGTACACGCTGTGGTTCGTCGAGTCGAAGATCGGTGACGTCCCGGTCTTGCCGCGCTTCCTGATCGCCGCGCTGGCGGGGCTGGTCGTCGGCACCGTGTTCGCTGCACTCACAGAGCTCGTTCTGATCCGGCCGTTGTACGGCCGCCACATCGAACAGGTGCTCGTCACCGTCGGGCTCGCGCTTGCTGTGACAGCGCTCGTGACGGCGATCTGGGGGAGCGACGCACGTGTCGTGACGGCACCCGCCTGGGTCGGGCAGACCACGACGATCTTCGGGGCGCACATCCCGAACGACCGCTGGCTGGAGATTGCGACGGCTGTGATTGTCCTGTTCGCGCTCGAAGCGTTCCTGCGCCGAACGCGCTACGGCCTGATCGTGCGGGCGGGCGTCGAGAACCGCGCGATGGTGACCGCGCTCGGGATCGACGTGCGCAAGGCGTTCACATTGGTCTTCGCGATCGGAGGTCTCGCTGCAGGGATCGCCGCCGTTCTCTACACGCTCTATTCGACGACGGTCGATCCGCAGCAGGGGACGTCGCTCGTGATCTTCGCGTTCATCGTCGTCGTGATCGGCGGTCTCGGCTCGATTCGCGGAACAGCCTGGGCGGCGGTGATGGTCGGGCTCGTTCAGCAGTACGCGAACTACTACGCCTCTTCTGGCCTCGGCGACCTGAGCGTCGTTCTGCTGCTGGGGATCGTCCTGATCGCGCGTCCGCGCGGCCTGTCCGGGAGCTTTGCGTGAAGCGGCTCCTCGTTCCAGCGGCGATCGTGGTCGCGCTCGCGTTTCTCCCGCAGTTGTCGCTCGACATTCCGTACGTGTTTCAGGATGGCGTGAACACGCCGGGAACGCTCGAGCTGCTCGCGCTCTGCCTGCTCTTCGGCGGCCTGGCGCTGAGCTATGACCTGCTGTTCGGCTTCACCGGGCTGCTGTCGTTCGGTCACGCTCTCTACTTCGCCGTCGGTGTGTACGTCGCTGCGATCGCCATGACGCGCTGGCACTGGGACTTCTGGGTGTCGGCCGCGTTCACGGCGCTCGTCGGGTTCCTGCTCGCAATCGTGCTCGGAGCGGTGTCGCTGCGCGTCGCCGGCATCGCGTTCGCGATGGTGACGCTCGCCTTCGCGCAGGCGGGCTCGATTCTGGCGCTGAAGAACCCCTACAAGTGGACCGGCGGTGAGGAAGGCTTCGGCGTCGACTACCACCAGCTCCCCGCCTGGACCGTCGGCATCCTCAACACGAAGCATCTCTACTGGATCGCACTCGCCTACGCCGCGTTCGTGTTCGTGGTGGTCCGCTGGGCGGTCAACTCGTCGCCGGGCCACGTCTGGCAGGCAATTCGCGAGAATGAGCTGCGCGTGCAGGTTCTCGGGCTGAAGCCGTACACGTACAAGCTGATGTCCTACGTGCTCGCGTCCGTGCTTGCGACCGCGGGGGGAATCGTCTATCTGCTGCTGCTCGGCGGCGCAAACATCGATGTCACGACCGCCAGCTTCACGCTGACGCTGCTCTTGATGGTCGTGATCGGCGGTACCGGCTCTCGGTGGGGCGCGATGATCGGCGGCATTCTCTACACCTTCGCCAACCATCGGCTCGGTGACCTCTCGTCGTCGCATGCCGTGTCGAGCCTGCCTTCGGTCATTCGAACGCCGCTGCAACAGCCGCTCTTCATTCTCGGTGTGCTGTTCATTCTGGTCGTGTTCTTCGTCCCCGGCGGGCTGACGCGGATCGGGCAGGTCGGCGTCCGGTTGGATCGCATCCTGCGCCGACCGGCAGTTCAGGAGGAGCGTGCATGAAGATCAAGTGGGAATCACAGGGTGAGGGCTCGCCGTTGCTTCTGATCCAAGGGCTCGGTTACGGCCGCTGGGGCTGGGAGCCGATCGTGCCGGGCCTCGTCGCGCGGCACCGGGTCGTCTCCTTCGACAACCGGGGCATCGGCGAATCCGATAAGCCGGAGGGGCCGTACACGGCTGCGCAGATGGCCGGCGATGCGCTGCAGGTGCTCGACGAGGCGGGCATCGAACGGGCGCACGTGCTCGGGGCGAGCCTCGGCGGCATGATCGCGCAAGAGCTCGCCGTCGCCGCGCCGGACCGGGTCGACAAGCTCGTCCTGTGCTGCACCACGCCGGGCGGGCCGGCCGCCGTGCCGATGCCCGAGGTGACCATGCGGCTGTTCGCGGAAGCGCCGTCGCTGGCGCCCGAGGTGGCATTGCGACGCTTCATCGAGAACGCGCTCGGCGAGGATCCGCCGGCGGAGCTCGTGGACGAGCTCTTCGCGCGCCGGGTCGCGAACCCGCCTGATCCGGCCGGCTGGCAGGCGCAGGCCGCCGCGGGCATGACCTTCCAGGGTGTCGACGGCGAGATCGCCGCGCCGACGCTGATCCTCGGCGGCACTGCCGACAACGTCGTCGACCAGCGCAATGCGGAGGTGCTCGCCGCCCGTCTTCCCGGCGCGCGCGTCGAGCTCCTCGAAGGCGCCGGCCACCTGTTCTTCTGGGAGCAGCCTGGCGAGTCCGTCAGGATCATCAACGAGTTCCTCGAATGAACGAGCACACGATCGACAAGATCATCCGCGACCGCGCTCGGATCACACCGGAGCGGATCGCAATCGACGAGAGCGGGCGAACCTGGACCTACGCGGAGCTGGACGCGCGCTCCGACGAGCTCGCGCGTGGTCTTTCGCACGGCGACCGCGTTTCGACGCTCACCGGCAATTCCGGCGAGCACGTGGCGCTGATGTTCGCGTGCGCGAAGGCCGGTGCAATCCTGCACCCGATTTCGTGGCGGCTTGCCCCGGCTGAGGTGGCGTTCCAACTCGACGACGCCGAACCGGCCGTGTTTCTGATCGAGGACGAGCACGTCGAGCTCGGCGAAGCAGCCCTCGAGCTCGCAAGCGTGCGGCCCGCGTTGACACTCGCCGACTCGCCCCGCGAACCGGAATCGCGGGCCGCGGACGAGGACCCGCTCCTGCTCATCTACACCTCGGGGACGACCGGCAGGCCGAAGGGTGCGCTGCTCACCCATGCGAACTGCTTCTGGACCAACCTCTCGTTCGATCTCGCCACCGGGATCAGGCCCGAAGACGTCGTTCTGCAGGTGCTGCCGCAGTTCCACTGCGGTGGCTGGAACGTGCAGTCGATCCTCGCGTGGTGGAAGGGCGCCAAGATCGTGCTGGAGCGCGGCTTCGACCCTGCCCGTGGGCTCGACCTGATCGAGCGCGAGCGGGTCACGTCGCTGATGGGCGTGCCGGCCAACTACCTCTTCATGTCGCAGGAGCCACGGTTCGCCGACGCCGACCTGAGCTCACTCAGGCTCGCCGTTGTCGGGGGCGCTCCAATGCCGGTCGCGTTGCTCGACGTTTGGGCAGCGCGCGGTGTCCACATCGTGCAGGGCTACGGCCTCACAGAGGCAGCACCGAACGTGCTCTGCCTGCCGCCGGAGGATGCGCGGCGCAAGGCCGGCTACGCAGGAAAGCCGTATCCCTACGTGGCCTGCGACCTCTCGGCCGAGGGCGAGCTGCTTGTGCGTGGCCCGAACGTGTTCCCGGGCTATTGGCGCAACGAGCAGGAGACGGCGAACACCTTCCGAGACGGCTGGTTGCTCACGGGCGACCTGGCCGAGCGCGACGACGAAGGCAACTACCGGATCCGCGGCCGGCTGAAGGACATGGTCGTCTCCGGCGGCGAGAACGTCTATCCCGCCGAGATCGAGGCCGTGCTTCACGATCATGCGGCCGTTGCAGACGCCGCGGTGGTCGGTGTGGCCGACGAGCGCTGGGGCGAGGTCTGCGCCGCATTCGTCGTCGTCGGGTCGCCGGTCTCCGAGGACGAGTTGCGGGAGCACTGCCTCGCGCGCCTGGCGCGCTTCAAGGTGCCGAAGTCCTTCACCTTCCTCGAGACGCTTCCGCGAAACTCGGTGGGCAAGATCCAAAAATCAGAGTTGAAGGTGAACGCGTGACGGACGGAGCGATCACGAACGTCGACGGCAGGCCGCTCTCCAAGCGGGGTCTTGATACGCGGCGTCGCCTGCTCGACGCGGCCGAAGCGGTGTTCGGCGAGCTCGGGTTCCCCGATGCGTCGATCGTCAAGGTGGCGGAGGCCGCCGGCGTCGCTACGGGGACGTTCTACCTCTACTTCGACTCGAAGCGGGCGATCTTCGTCGAGCTGATGCGAGATCTGAACCGACGGATCCGCCGGGCGATGAGCGAGGGGGCGGAGCAGGGCACGACGCGTCTCGAGTCGGAGCTCCTCGGCTTCCAGGCGTATTTTCGCTTCACCTCTGAGCATCCGGCGCTGTACCGGATCATCCGCCAGTCCGAATTCGTCGCGCCCGAGATGCTCCGCTACCACTACGACCGCGTAGCCGAGGGGTACGTCACTGCGCTCGAGCAGGCGATGGAGTCCGGCGAGATCGGCTCGATCGACGCGGAGGTCACGGCGTACGCGCTGATGGGGCTTGGCGAGCTGGTCGGGATGCGCTGGATCCTGTGGGGCGACGGTCATCCGATGCCCAGTCGTGTGGCCGACGAGCTCGCGCGAATCGTTCGCTGCATCCTCGAGGCCAAGGAGTGAGGCGGGTTGGCCTCGTTGCGACCGCTTCGTATCTGCCGGAGCGGTGGATGACCGCTGCGGAAGTTGCGGACCGTTCCGGCATTCCCGAGCAGGTGATCGTCGAGAAATTCGGTCTGCGCGGCAAGCACATCGCCGCCACCGACGAACACGCGAGCGACCTATCGGTGCGCGCAGTCGAGCGGCTCTTGGACGAGACGGGCTTCGATCCGAAGGACATCGACGTCGTCATGTACTACGGCTCGATGTGGCGAGACCACGCCGTGTGGCAGGCGGCCCCTCACATCGCCTACCGTGTCGGTGCGACGAATGCCTTCGCGATCGAGTACGACAACGTCTCGCACGGCACGCCAATTGCCCTACGTGTCGCGCGTGACCTTCTTCGCGCGGAGGCAGAGCTCGAGAACATCCTCGTCGTCGCCGCGTGTCGCGAGTCGTACCTACTCGACTATACGAACGCGAACTCGCGGTTCATGTTCAACTTCGGCGACGGCGCGGTCGCCGGACTGCTCGTCGGGGACGCAACACGCAACGAAGTGCTCGGGTCACATGCGATCACGAACGGCGCCTACTCGCTGCAGGTGAAGATCGCCGGCGGCGGCTCGATCGATCCGGACGGCTACCGCTTCCTCGACGTGCAGGATCCCGCGGAGATGAAGGGCGGCCTCGACCAGGAGTCGCTCCCAAACTTCGTCGCCGCCGCGCGGGGCGCCGTCGAGCGTTCCGGGCTCACCCTGGCCGACCTTGCCTTCGTCTGTCCTTTGCACACGAAGCGCTCGATGTTCCAGGCACTGCTCGTCGAGCTCGGAATGCGCGAGGATCAGGCGGTGTATCTCGATGACACCGGCCACATGAGCGGCGTTGACTCTCTCCTCGGCCTCGACCGCGCAGTGGGTGACGGGCGCATCGGGGACGGAGATGCGGTGCTTCTCCTCTCGGCGGGCACCGGCTATACGTGGGCGGCAACCGTCGTGCGGTGGGGGCCGATCGCGTGAAGACAGGCGATGTCGCCGACCTCATCCATCAGCACACATGACCGTGCAGCGCGCAGCGCTCGTCACCGGCGCGCGAGGCGGGATTGGGGCCGCAATAGTCGCGCGCCTCGAGGCCGACGGCTGGGCCGTGCACGGTGTGGATGTCGACGACGGTGACCTGACAACGCGCGAAGGAAATCGGCGCGTTGTCGAAGCGGCAATCGACCGCTTTGGCCGGCTCGACGCGGTGGTGCCGAGCGCTGGTTTCCAGCACGTCGCGCCGATCCCGGACTTTCCGGAGGAGCAATGGGACAAGCTCATCGCGGTGCTCCTGACCTCGCCGTTCCTGCTTGCACGCTACGCCTGGGATGCCCTCGCGGCGACGGGTGATGGTCGCATCTGCGTGATCGGTTCGGCGCACGCGCTCTCGGCGTCACCGTTCAAAGCCGGCTATGTCTCGGCGAAGCACGGCGTCCTCGGGCTCGTCAAGACGCTCGCGCTCGAAGGAGCCGAGCTGGGGATCAGCGCAACAGCAGTCTGTCCCGCCTATGTCCGGACGCCTCTCGTCGAGGCACAGATCTCGGCGCAGGCCCGCGCACACGGGATCGACGAGGCGAAGGTGCTGGAGGACGTCCTGCTCGAACGGCAGGCGGTGAAGCGATTGCTCGAACCTTCGGAGGTCGCGGCTGTGGTGTCGTTCCTGCTCAGCCCGGACGGCCGTGGCATCACCGGTGTGCCGGTGCCGATCGATCTCGGCTGGACGGCTCGTTAGGCGGGCCAGAAGTGCGTCAAGACGCGGTCGAGCGGCCGCGGGACGCGCTCGAGGTCGAGTGCCTCCACCAAGAGGACGGCGTACCTCTGCTTGCGGTTCCACATGAAGCCGTGCAGCTGTTCCTCGAGCGGCCGGGCGCGGTGGGCGGGCTGCTTCTGGTAGGTCCGGAACGCGCGCAGCTCGCCTTGCTCCACGAGCACGCGCTCCATTCCGTCCGGCCCCACTGCCCGTGTCAGCTCGTCCTCGAGGTCGCGCATGCAGGCGTAGAACCCGATGCGTGCGAGCCCGCCCCGGTCGTCACAGCCCAACGCACGCAAGAAATGCCGCTCCTCGCCGACGTCATAGAGCCCCGCAAGTCGGACGTCGCCGTACTGCTCGAGGAGCAGGGGGAGGTTCCCGTAGCCGCCCATCGGCACGACGGCGACGCCCTCGGCCTCGAGATCGCGACCACGCCGACGCGCAAGCGTCTCAACGGCGCGGCGGTCGCTCGTGCCCTCGACGAGGATTGCTCCGCGCAGCTGCATGACTGCATCCCGCCGCTCTCGTCTCTCGCTCAGCCCGTCGCCGTGAAGGAGTGGCCGAGTACCGCCGCGCGCCCGACGCAAGGGTCGCTGATCTTCGTGAACTTGAGGGTCTTGCCCGCTCGCTTCCATGCGTAGACACCGAACTGCGAGCAAGCAGCCGGGCCGGTCTCGTTGCTGAAATAGATCCGCGAGGTCGACGTGAAGTGACCGCGCACGACAACCGCTCCGTTGTCTTGAATCGTGTACTTGCCTCCCTTGGCAAAGTTCAGCACCCAGATGCCCTTGAGCCTGGCGGGTGACTTGACGTTCGTCGTGTACTTGCCGAGCGGCAGATTGGGGCCGGCGAACACGATCGACGGCAGCGCCAGAGCAGCAATCACCAGGGCACCGACCGTGAGTCGTTTCATCTCTCCTCCTCTTCACATGAACGGGGCCGCGAGCCTACAGGTCTCCTCGAAAGAGGTGTCTGACACCACCGGTGTCAGACACCATGGCGGTGACGAGTGCACGAACCGAGTGCATTCGTTGGCAGGACGTCTTCGTGATCCCGCGAAATTGAACAGATGGCCGCAAGGTGCGCGATGCGCAGTACCGACGTGTTCCAGGGTGTTGGCGACTCGACGCGTCTTCGCCGACTGCTCATGCCGGAAGCCAGCGGGCAGTCCGCTTGCGTCGGTCAGTTGTTGGCAGCCGCCGTGGACGAACTGGAAGGGGACCTCGCAGAGTTTCGGGAGCGGCTCGAGGTCGTGGAGGCTCGTGTCGAGACTCGACTGCGTTCAGTCGAAACCGAGGCGCCGGGCCTGGAGTGCGAGTACCTCGTGTATCTGGCCACGCCCGGCGGCTACCGGTTGACCGAAACACGCGGAGCGGTTCCCGCCGGGGGCGATCTCCTAGCCGAGCTGGATGCCGCCGTTCTCCGTGTCGGGCCCTCACCGCTTCCCGGCGATGCTCGCCCGTGCGTCTTTGCGATGCCCCGCTGGACGGCGGCGAGCCGATCGGATTGAGTCAGGGCGATGGCAGTCGCGTGTCCGGCGGCTGCGACGCCCCCGCGGCCGGCGTGAAGTAGCGCTGAGGGTTCGCGACCAGCATCTGGTCGATCTGTTCCTGCGTCACACCTGCGTCGAGGAGTGCCGGCAGGATGTGCGTGGAGATGTGGAGGTAGTCGGGCTTCTCCTCTGCGAAGAACGGATTGCCCACCATGAAGTCGTAGAAGCACGCGGCGTCGTGCCCAAGGTGCACCTGGTCGGCGTAGCCCTCCGCGATGAGCGCCGCGAGGGTCTCGATTCGATTCGCGTCGGGGTTGAAGTGCTCGATGCCGAAACGGTCACAGCCAAGCGCCGCACCCGTCTCTGCGATCGCCCGCAGGTAGTCCAAGTCGTTGCTGTCCCCGGCATGGGCGATCACGATCCTCGTCGGGTCGACGCCGGCGCTCGTCAGCACGTCGAGGGCGAGCAGCCCGGTCCTGGCGCGTGCATTGGTGTGAACCATCACCGGCGCGCCGGTCTCGATGCTCGCGGCGGCGATCACGGCCAGGATGCGGGGCACGTCGCCGACGATTCCGTGCTCCTCCACAGCACACTTCAAGAACGCGGCCTTGACGCCCGTGTCGTCGATGCCTTCGCGAATCTCGCGGACGAAGAGCTCGGCGATCGCATCGTCCGACCGGTAGGCGAGGAAACTCGGCAGCTCCAGGAAGGCGTAGACGCCCGTTGCGACGACGATGTGGAGGTCGACGTCGGCGTTGATCCGCTGGAGGCGCGGGATGTACCGGCCGAGGCCGGGGACGGTCGGATCGACGATCGTGTGAATGCCGCCGTCTCGCAACCTGCGCAGCTTCTCGACCGCGTCGGCGACGCGCACGTCTTCGTCCCAGTAGCTCGGGCCCCACACATGGCCGTAGTTGGCAAGCGCTTCGAGATCGAGCACGAACACGTGCTCGTGCATCAGCATCGGTCCGAGCTCGGTGAGCGCGACAGGCCCACGCACGGTTTCGACGGTGCTCATCCGCGCGACCCTGCCCGCCGGCGGCGGCTAGAGCGGATGCTCCAGCCGCTGCCGCTCCGGGAGCGGCGTCTCTTCGTGTCTGCGCACGAGGACGACGAGCAAGCTGAGGCCCTCGTAGCCGGTGAACTGATGGTCGGCGCCTGCAGGAACGAAGGCGGCCTGGCCCTCGTGGACGGCGACGGTGTCGCCCTCCACGGTCAGCTCGCCGCGGCCTTCGAGGACGACGTAGAGCTCGTCGTCAGCGTGGGCGCTCTGATGGTCCGGCTCGGGCGAAACGAGCACGTAAACGCCGACTTCCAGCCCGGGAGAGTCGTGAATGATCTCGTACCCGCCGCCCCGATCGACGAGTCGTTGCCTGGCCCGGTCAACCTCGAGCGCGTCCACGATCGTGGACCTTATCCTCACGCTCGGCGTCGTCGCTGCCTGAACTCGTCCTCGGTTGCGAGCTCGCCGCGCTTGCGCGCTGCGAGCACGCATTCCATGTGCGCGTGGCGTCGCTTCGACGCATCGCCTTCCGGGGCGATCAGGGCATGCTCGCTCGTCGCGTGCAGCATCCCGTCGCACAAAGGGCATACGTAGCTCGCCGGTTTGAGGTTCTGTGCGGGGCGGATCGCCCACCAGCGGGCTTCCATGCGGCGCTACGGGGTCACGCGGTAGATCACGCCGCCTTGGTCGCCGGTGTAGAGGTTGCCGCCGGCAGTGCCGAGTGCGAGCACGGATGCGGCGTAGCGAGTCAGAAACGGCGTCGGCTTGCCGCCGCTCAACGGCATCGACACGACCTCCGGCCCGGTGCCCGTCCCACCGTAGAGCGCGACGTAGAGCCTGCCCTTCGCGAACGCGAGGCCCATCGGCGAGGCATGCGCCGGGAACTGGGCGAAGGGCTTGGCGTAGCTCGCGCAGGTGCTGGGTGTCGCAGGGCACGACGGATACCCGTAGTCGGCGCCCTGCTTGATCGCGATCAGGTAGTCGGCCGGGCGTTTCGGGCCGAGATCGTCCTGGTTGAGATCTGAGACGAGCGGCATCGTCCAGCCGGGTGGGAACAACGGTTGCCACGGTTGGCGGATGCCGGTTGCGATGACCGTGATCGCTCCGGAGGCCGGATCGACCGTGAGAAAGGTGTTGGCGTAGGTGGGGCTCGACGTCTCGAGGTTCGCCCCGACGTAGACCAATCCGTCGGGTCCCACCGCCAGGCCGTTGAACGTGCCGAATCCCTCGGGTGCGCTGGCGACGACGCGCGTTGCCTGGAATCGCGTGCCGTCCCAACGGCTCCAGGCGAGGATTGCCTTGCCGGCACTCAGGTAGAGCGTTCCCTCCGCAGAGGCGAGGCCGGACACATGCGCCGGCGAGCCGGGCACCCTGATCGCCTTGCCGCCGCCCAGCAGATACACGCCGCCGCGGACGTTCTCGTGTTGTTCGTCGCCGTAACCGGAGACGAAGAGGCGCCCGGCGGCGACGGCGAATGCCGTCGGAGTGGGCACGCCGCGCGCGACGACGGTCACGACCTTCCCTCCGGGTGCCTGTGGGGGTAAAGGCCGAGCCTTCGCTGCCGTCGCCCCCGAGACCAGCAGGGCTCCGGCGGCGACCGCCATCAGGATCTTCAGCATGAAACGCGCCATGCGCGGTAGTGACCCTAGTGAATCGAAGGCACGATCCGTGGGTCAAGGCTCAAGAGCCGCGCCGGCGGCGCCGATAGCCTCCGCAGACGCCAACGAGAAGCATGGGGGCTCGAACGAATGAAGCGGATCGGTGCGAAGCAGACCACGGCATTCCTCGGCGCGCTCGCGGCGGCGTTGCTGCTTGCAGGTGCGGCGGTGGCCGACAAGGAGCAGATCCATCTGACCGCTGCGGGACAAAAGGCGGCGCGCGCAGCCGTGATGCAGCGCGCCGACCTTGGCGGTGCGACCGGCTGGACCGGCGGGGCGAAGAAGCCCGACCTGTCGGCGGGGACAGGCTGTGCGAACTTCCAGCCCAAGCAGTCCGACCTCGTGCTGATCGGGGCAGCCGAGACCGTCTTCAAGCATCCAGGGGTGGAGTTCGACAGCGAGGCGCAGGTGCTCCAGACCGCGGACATGGTGCGCCTCGACTGGCGGCGAACCGTCCTTGCGCCACAGGTCCTGCCTTGTCTGCGCAGCAATCTCAAGCAGCATCTCTCGGCGTCCGAGCGACTCGTGTCGCTTGGACGCATTGCCTTCCCGTCGATCGCCACCTACACGCGTGCCTACCGGACGACGGTCGACGTCACATCGGCGTCAGGAACGACCCGGGTTTTCGTCGATCTCGTGCTCCTCGGTCGAGGCAGTACCGAGATCACGTTGACGACGACGGCGCCGATGGCTGCAGAGTCTGCGGTTCGTGGAGCCGAGTTGCGGCTCGCGCGCATCCTCGTGTCGCGCGTGACCGTGACCATCTAGGAGCTGAAGATGGAGATCAACTTCCCGACCTCGTGCTGAGCGACCGACGAGTGGCGCATCGGCCCGGATGGGTCGATGCTGTAGCTCATGCGGTGCTACTCCGGGTCGGGGACGCGGCTCACGTAGTTCGCGTGCAGCACGTGTAGCGCCTCCGCAAGATCCGGGGACATGAGCGCGTGCTTGTGCAGGAAGCCTGACGCCCCGGCGGCGTCGGCGCGGGCAACGTCGTCGTACTCGTCGGAGCCGGTGTAGATGACCACGTGCTGGGCGGCGTCGCGTGCATGGATCGCGCGCGTTGCGTCGATCCCGTCGAGGCCTGGCATGCCGATGTCCATCAACACGATGTCGGGCGCATGCTCTTCGCACAGCCGAACCGCTTCGTTGCCGTCCGACGCGCGACCGACGAGGATGAAGCGTCCATCCTTGTCGAGGATGCTCTCGACGAGCCCGGCAAGCTGCGCGTCGTCTTCGGCGATCAGGATGCGGAGCGGAACTTCGGTCACGGCAGGGAGCCTGCCATAGGCGGCCCGTAGGATGCGTCAGTGATCATCGACGGCCACAATGACCTCGTCCTGCACTGCTGGCGAGGTGAGCCGACCGAGCACCTCGACCTGAGCACCGCGGAAGCAGCCGGCTTTGCAGGCGGCTTTTTCGCGTTGTATGTCCCGTCGCCGCCCACGCCGGACCCGACAGAGATCCCCTATGCCGTGCCGCTGCCCGCTCCGATTCCGCACGAGGAGGCAGCCCGGATCGCCGAGGAGCTCTTCGCTGCGCTGTGCGCGCTACCGGTCGCTCGCGCCACGTCCGCCGATGACTTTCGCAGCGGGCAGGTGACGGCGATCGTGCACATGGAAGGTGCGGAGCCGATCGCGCCGGATCTGTCGAATCTCGAAAACTGGTACGGACGAGGGCTGCGCTCGATCGGGCTCGTCTGGTCGAGGCCGAACGACTTCGCAGAGGGGGTGCCGTTCCGTTTCCCGGCGTCGCCCGACACGGGTGATGGCCTCACCGCTGCAGGAAGCGAGCTGGTGCGAGCGTGCAACCGGCTCGGGATCCTGGTGGACGTGTCCCACCTCAACGAGGCCGGCTTCTGGGACGTGGCGGCCGCCTCCGACGCCCCGCTCGTCGCGACGCACTCGAATGCACATGCGCTCTGTGCGGCCTCGCGCAACCTCCTCGACGCACAGCTCGACGCAATCCGAGACTCGGGCGGCATCGTCGGGGTCAACTTCGCGGTCACCTTCCTGCGGGAAGACGGTTCGCTCGTGCCCGACACCCCGATCACCGAGATCGTGCGCCACGTCGACTATCTCGTCGAACGCATGGGCGTCGACCATGTCGCATTCGGCTCGGACTTCGACGGGGCGGTCGTGCCGGTCGAGCTGGGAGGCGCGTCCGGGCTGCCCAGGCTGGTCGACGCCCTGCGCGCTGCGGGCTACGACGACGGAGCGGTCGCCAAGATCACACATGACAACTGGCTGCGGGTCTTGCGCGCCACGTGGCACTGATCCGAACGGGTGTCAGACACCGCTGGGTCAAAGAGCTCTGCGCGCGAAGAAGCCGCGAGCCCGCAGGCGCAGGACGAGCACGCCGTCCTGGTTGAACACCTCGTTCGTGGTGAAGACGGTTCCGCGCCGCGGGTCCTTCGACGAAGGCTGCACGTCGGTCACGGTCGAGCGGCCGGTGAGCGTGTCGCCGGGACGAACGGGCGCGGTCCAGCGGATCTCGTCGACCCCCGGGGAGCCCAGCGATGCCGAGTCGAGCAGTACGGCACGAACGAACATCCCCATGAAGAGCGCCGTCGTGTGCCAGCCGCTCGCGATCAGCCCGCCGAACGGCGACCGTCTCCCGGCCTCCGCATCGACGTGGAACGGCTGCGGATCGAAGCGCAGCGCGAACTCGACGATCTCCTCCTCGGAGACCGTGACGGGCCCGACCTCGATGACGTCGCCGACGTGGAAGTCCTCCCAGTGCCGCACCACCCGGCACGCTATCGATAGCGTCGAGGCATGCGCACGCGGAAGCTCGGCCCGTTGACCGTCAGCGTTGTGGGCCTCGGATGCAACAACTTCGGCGGCCGCATCGACGAGCCCGCAACGCGCGCCGTCGTCGACGCGGCGATCGAAGTGGGGGCCACCTTCTTCGACACCGCCGACATCTACGGCAATCACGGTGGCAGCGAAGCGGTGCTGGGGCGGCTGCTGCAGGGCCGTCGGGACGAGATCGTCCTGGCCACGAAGTTCGGCAAGGAGATGGGGGACGGGGCGCAGCGTCGCGGGTCGCGCGCCTACGTCCGCGCGGCTCTCGATGCGTCCCTGGAGCGCCTCCAGACCGGTGTCGTGGATCTCTACCAGCACCACGAGGAAGATCCGGGCACGCCGCTCGAGGAGACGATCGGAGCGCTCGAGGAGCTCGTCGCGGAAGGAAAGATCCGCGCCTACGGCACCTCGAACTATCGTGCCGAGACGCTCGAACGCGTCAAAGCGGTCGCCTCGGATGCGTACGTCTCCGAACAGAGCGAGTACTCGTGGCTGCGGCGAGACGTCGAGGCGGACGTGCTCCCCGTCTGCGAGCGCCTCGGGCTCGGATTCATCCCGTACTTCCCGCTCGCGAGCGGCCTGCTCACAGGCAAGGTCTCGCGCGAAGCTCCGCCCGCGCCGGGGACGCGCCTCCACGGGCGGCGAATCGACGACGACGACCTCGACCGGGTCGACCGCCTGCGCGCGTGGGCCGAGGCGCACGGCAGCTCGCTGCTCGACGTCGCCGTCGGTGGGCTCGCTGCGGTGTCACCGGTCGTCTCGGTGATCGCCGGCGCGACCAGTCCCGAGCAGGTGCGCGCGAACGCCGCGGCCGGCGCCTGGGTGCCGTCGGACGCGGAGCTCGCCGAGCTGAAGACCCTCTGATCTCGGGCTAGCCGATCTTCATCGCCACGTGCTTGATCTGTGTGTACTCCTCCATCGAGTAGATCGACATGTCCTTGCCGTAGCCGGAGGACTTGTAGCCGCCGTGCGGTAGCTCGGACGAGATCGGCACGAGGTGGTCGTTGACCCAGACCGTGCCGAACTGCAGCTTGCGCGCAGCGTTGAGCGCCCGACCCACGTCTCGTGTCCAGACCGACGCTGCGAGCCCGTAGCGGACGCCGTTCGCCCATTCGATCGCCTGGTTGTCGTCGGCGAAGCGCTGCACCGTGATCACCGGGCCGAACACCTCGTTCTGGACGATCTCGTCGTCCTGAGAGACGTCCGTGACGATCGTCGGCTTCACGAACCACCCCTTGCCGCCGTTCGTGCCTCCGCCCGTGAGCACGGTGGCGCCCTTGGCGCGATCGAGGAAGCCGAGGATCCGGTCCTGCTGGTCCTTGGTGATCACGGGGCCCATCTCGATGTCGTCACCGTCGGCCGGGTCTCCCATCTTGATCCCCTCGATCGCGGGGACGAGCGCCTCGAGCAAGGCGTCGTAGATCTTCGGGCCGGCGATGATGCGCGAGCCGGCGGTGCAGTCCTGGCCCGAGTTCCAGAAACCGGCGATCTTGATCCCTTCGGCGACCTGGGCCGGGTCGGCATCGTCGAAGACGACCATCGGTGCCTTGCCGCCGAGCTCGAGATGCACCCGCTTGAGCGTCTCCGATGCGTTGCGGGCGATCAGCTTGCCGGTCGCGATGTCGCCGGTCAGCGAGACGAGGCCGATGTCGGGATGGCTCACCAAACGCTCGCCGGTGGGGACGCCGTCGCCGGTCACGACCTGCAGCACGCCCTTCGGGATCACGTCCTTCGCAAGCTCCATGAACCGCAGCAGCGACATCGGAGTTTGTTCGGACGGCTTGAGAATCTGCACGTTGCCGGCCGCGATCGCGGGGCCGAGCTTCCAGATCGCCATCATCAGGGGGTAGTTCCACGGGCAGATGCCGGCGACGATGCCGATCGGCTCGCGCCGGATCATCGAGGTGTAACCCTTGATGTACTCGCCTGCAGACTTGCCTTCGAGGTTGCGCGCGGCCCCGGCGAAGAAGCGGAGGTTGTCGGCACAGAACGGCATCTCGTCGCGCGAGGCCATCAGAGGCTTGCCGACGTTGCGCGACTCGATCTGCGCGAGCTCCTCGGCGTTCTGCTCGATCACGTCGGCCAGCGCGAGCAGCAGCGCCGCCCGCTCGCCTGGTGTCGCGTCGAGCCACTCCGGAAGAGCTTGTTTCGCGGTTTCGACGACCTCGTCGACCTCGGCGGCCGTCATGTTCGGCACCGAGTCGATCGTCTCGGCGGTCGCGGGGTTGATCACATCCAGGGTTGCCATGGGCTTCTCCTATTCCTCCGTGCGTAGGATCCCGCTCTCGCGGGTGAGTCGCTGCGCGAGAGCGACGGGGACGATGGTGACGGCCAGGATCAGGAAGACGACCACGTTCACCTGCGGCAGCGACTGACCGAGGCGGATCTGGCCGAAGATCCAGATGGGCAGCGTGTTCTGCGCGCCGGCGGTGAACGTCGTGACGATCACCTCGTCGAACGAGAGCGCGAATGCGAGCAGGCCGCCTGAGATCAGCGCTGTGGAGATGGTCGGAAAGGTGACGTGGCGGAACGTCTGCCAGCCGTCGGCGCCGAGATCCATCGACGCCTCGGTCAGCGAGCCGGGCACGCGGCGCAAGCGCGCGATCACGTTGTTGTAGACGACCACCACGCAGAAGGTGGCGTGCCCGATCACGATCGTCCACAACCCGAAGTTGATCTTCCAGAACGTGAAGTACGAGTTGAGTGCCATCCCGGTGATGATTCCCGGCAGCGCGATCGGGAGCACGAGCAGGAACGACACCGCCTCGCGTCCGAAGAAGCGGAAACGGTGCACCCCGAAGGCGGCAGCCGACCCGAGGACGAGCGCGACCGCCGTCGAGAGCGCGCCGGCCTTCAGCGAGAGCCAGAGCGCCTGCTGCATGTCCGGATCGTGGATCGCCGGGGAGAACCACTTGGTCGTCAGTCCCGGGATCGGCCAGCTCTCGACATTCGATCGGTTGAAGGCGTACAGGCAGATCAGCAGGATCGGGATGTAGAGAAACGCGAGCACGACCGCGACCCAGACGCTGAGCGCGATGCGCGTGTTCCGGCTCTCCATCAGAGCGGTTCCTTCATCAAAGCGCCTCGAACGCGCCGAGCCGGCGCGCGACCAGTAGGTAGGCGCCCATCACGAGCACCGGCACGACTGCGAACGCCGCCCCGAACGGCAGGTTGCCTGCGCCGTTCACCGAGTCGTAGACGACGTTGCCGATGAACTGCGACGACGTGCCGCCCACGAGCACGGGCGTGATGTAGTCGCCGAGCGTCAGCGAGAAGGTGAAGATCGAGCCGGCGACGATCCCCGGCAGCGCCAGCGGCAGGATGACGCTTCGTAGTGTTCGTCCACTCTTCGCGCCGAGATCGCGTGAGGCCTCGATGTAGGAGTGGGGGATCCGCTCGAGGGCGGCGTAGACCGGCAGGATCATGAACGGCAGCCAGATATACGAGAAGACGATCCACATGGCGGTGTTCGTGTAGGCGAGGTTGGCCGCCGGCAGGCCGAGCTTGCCCAGCGACCAGTTGAGCAGGCCGTCCGAGTTGAGGATCAACTGCCACGCATAGACCCGGGCGAGGTAGGAGGCCCAGAGCGGGAGCAGCACGAGGACGAAGAGCACGGCGCGCAGCCGGGGGCCTGCCAGTCGCGCCATGAAGTAAGCGAACGGGAACGCGATGATCGCGTCGGTGACGGTGACGGCCGCCGCAATCAGGATCGTTCGCACTGCCACGGTGTGGTACGCGGCGCCATGCCAGAGCTCTCGGAAGTTGTCGAGCGTCCAGCTATGAATCGTGAGCCCGGTGAACGAGTCGACCGTCCAGAGGGACGAGACGAACAGCGCGACCAGAGCCGCGACGTAAACCAGGACGAAGGCGAGGACGGGAGGCGAGAGGAGCGACGCCCCCTTGAGCCGCGGCCGGCGCCAGAGCGCGCCGCCTAGACGGCGGCGCGCTCCGGCCCGGTTGCCTCCTAGCCCTTGAGCGCGGTCCAGGCGCTCTGCCACTTCGTGTAGTCCATGCAGTTCTTCTGGCCGTTGCCGCAGTCAGCGATCGGCGTCTTCCAGAAATGGATCTGCTTGAAGTACTTGAGCGGCGCGTTGGCGTGGTACTGGGCGCACGACCCCTTGGACAGCTTGTCCATGATCGCGCAGGCCTTCGAGTTGACGGGAGTCTCGCCGAAGAAGATGGCCTGTTGGGCCTGCACCTTTGGAGTCGAGATCCACGAAAGCCACTTCATCGCGCAGTCGAGGTTCTTGGTGTGCGACGACACCATCCAGGTGTCGAGCCATCCCGTAGCACCTTCCTTGGGCACGAGATCCTTGACGGGCGCCTTGTCGGCAACGAGCGTGTTGGTCTGGTACGGCCAGGAAGCGCCGATCACGACGTTGCCGTTCTTGAAGTCGCTGATCTCCTGACCCGCGGTCGCCCAGTACTTCTTGATCAACGGCTTCTGCTTCTTCAGCAGGTTGATCGTCGCGTTGAACTGGGTGGAGTTCAGCTCGTACGGATCCTTGATCCCAAGCGAAGGCTGCGTCTTCATCAGGTACAGCGCAGCGTCGGCGATCTGGATCGGGTTGTCGGGCACGGTGACCTTGCCCTTGTACTTCGGGCTGTAGATCGCGGCCCACGATGTCGGCGCGGGGGAGACCTTCTTCGTGTTGTAGAGCAGCGTGTTCGGTCCCCACTGCAATGAGATGCCGTAGTGCTTGCCTCCGACCGTGTTGTTCGGCGGCGACTGGAACGTCTTGCCGAAGTTCTTGAAGTCCGGGATCTTGGTCGGGTCGATCGCCTGGACGTCCTTGCCGTAGATCAGGCGCAGCGACGCGTCACCCGACGCGGAGACCATGTCGTACTGGCTGCCGCCACCGGAGCGCATGAGCGTGACCATCTCGTCAGAGGAGCCCGCATACTTCGCGTGCACCGTGCAGCCGGTCGACTTCTCGAACGGCTTGACCCACTGCGCCTGGGTGTAGCCCTCCCACGCGATCATGTTCAGGGTGCCGCCGCTCGACTTCGTGACGCCGGCCGCGGGGAACGCCAGTCCGACCGCCAGGATCGCGACCAACGCCCACATGCGCTTCGTCATCTGACCTCCTGCTCAAGAGTGTGTTGGGGGGTGACCTCGTATGCGTCCTCGTCTCGCCAGCCGACGTGGACGCGCGTACCCGGCTCGACCCCCGAGCCGTCGTTCTGTCGCACGACCGTCAGACGGTCGCCGGCGTCGGTGTCGACGAGGATGCGGGTGTACGCGCCCACGAAGATCACGTCGACCACCACACCGGGTTCGCCGTTTCCGTTCAGCTCGATCCGCTCGGGCCGGACGGAGAACCGCTTGCCGTCGCGCTCGAGGATGTTCGACGTGCCGACGAAGCCGGCGACGAACTCCGTCGCCGGCCGCTCGTAGACCTCGTTGGGCGATCCGACCTGCTCGATCTTCCCCTCGTTGAAGACCGCGACGTGGTCGCTCATCGTCAGCGCTTCCTCCTGGTCGTGCGTGACGTAGAGGAAGGTCATGCCGAGCTCCCGCTGCAGCGACTTCAGGAAGACCTGCATCTCCTGGCGCAGCTTCAGGTCGAGCGCGCCCAGCGGCTCGTCGAGGAGCAGCACCTTCGGCCGGTTGACGATCGACCGCGCGAGCGCCACGCGCTGCCGCTGCCCGCCCGAGAGCTGGACCGGCCTGCGCCCGCCGTAGCCGTCGAGGCGCACCATGCGGAGCACCTCCTCGACCTGGCGCTTGCGATTGGCGCGCCCGACGCCCTTCACCTTGAGCCCGTAGCCGACATTGTCGGCGACCGTCATGTGCGGGAAGAGCGCGTAGTCCTGGAAGACGGTGTTGACGTCGCGCGAATAGGGAGGCTCGTTGGTGATGTCCTCGCCGCCGAGCGTCACGCGGCCGACGTCCGGGTGCTCGAACCCGGCAATGATCCGCAGCGTCGTCGTCTTCCCGGAGCCGGAAGGCCCGAGCAGCGTGAAGAACTCACCGTCACCGACGGTGAGGTCGACCGTGTCGACCGCGACGACATCCCCATAGCTCTTTCGGACTCCTTCGACGGAGACGTCAGCCGCCAAGAACCTTCTCCAGGATGTCGAGCCCGCGTTCGAGCTCCTCGTCGCCGATCGTGAACGGCACGAGGATCCTGATCACGTTGCCGTAGAGCCCGCAGGAGAGCAGCATCAGGCCCTGCTCGCGGGCCGCTGCCGTGATCCGCGCCGTCTCCTCGCCGGTCTGCTCGGGCAGTTCGATCGCGACCATCGGGCCGAGCCCGCGCACCTCCGAGCCCTCGGGCGCCATCGCTTCGAGCCGCTCACGGAGACGCGCGCCGATCTGCTCGGCGCGCGGCCGCTGCTGCGCGAGCGCGTCGAGGATCGCTGCGGCCGCGACGCAGGCGAGCGGGTTGCCTCCGAAGGTGCCGCCGAGACCGCCGGGCGGGACCGCGTCCATCACCTCGGCGCGGCCCGTGACGGCGGCGAGCGGTAGGCCGCCGCCGAGCGTCTTGCCCGAGACGAGCAGGTCGGGCTCCACGCCGTAGTGGCTGATCGCCCAGACCGGGCCCGTGCGCCCGCAGCCACTTTGCACCTCGTCGTCCACGTAGAGGATCCCGTAGTGGTCGAGGAGCTCCTGCAGGCGCTTGGGGAAGTCCGGTGTCATCGGGATGAATCCGCCCTCACCCTGCACAGGCTCGAGCACGGCGCACGCGACCGAGTGCGGGTCGACGTCGCCTTTGAAGAGCCGCTTCAGGCCGTCGATCGCGTCGTCCTCGCTGACGCCACGGAAGGGATATGGCGCGGGCGTCCGGTAGACCTCGGGCGCGAAGGGCCCGAAGCCCGCTTTGTAGGGGACGACCTTCGACGTCATCGTCATGGAGAGGAGTGTCCGGCCGTGGAAGGCGTTGTCGAACACGACCACGGCGGGGCGGCCGGTCGCGACGCGGGCGATCTTGACCGCGTTCTCGACCGCCTCCGCACCGCTACTCAGGAGCAGCGACTTCTGCTCGGTTCCCCGGCACGGGGAGAGCTCGGCGAGCCGCCTGCACACCTCCACGTACGGCTCATACATCCCGACCATGAAGCACTGGTGCATGTAGCGGTCGACCTGAGCATGGACCGCGTCCACCACGGCGGGCAGGTTGTGGCCGAGGTTGGCGCAGCCGAGCCCACCGGCAAAGTCGATGTACTCACGTCCTTCGGCGTCCCAGATCCGGGCGCCCTCGGCGCGCTCGACTACGAGCGCCGGGGTGGAGATCCCGCGCGCCACGTACCGCTCGCGGGCTTCCTGGACGCGCTCGGTTGCGCTGCGTTCCTGCAACGACACGGCAACCGCGACTGTATACGCGCCATTCAGCCGGCGAAAGCGGATCGCCAGGGGGTAACCCCGGCCGGTCGATACCATTCCGCCCCCTGGCGCCTTGGCCGAGTGGTTAGGCAGCGGCCTGCAAAGCCGTTTACAGCAGTTCGAATCTGCTAGGCGCCTCTCCAGCTGAAGTCCGGCCGCCGCCCTCCTTCAGTCGGCGCCGCGAGGAACGTCCGGTCGACCCGGTCGACCTGCTTGAAGAGCGAATGGTGGTTGATCCACATGATCCCGATCGTCAAGAACGAGATCGCGTAGGCCGCATAGGACGGCCACAGGTGGAGCAGGCCGGACGTGACCGAGCCGGTCTCCGGTAGCCGGAGCTCGAGGATCAGCAGCGTGGCCGCGATCGCGAAGACACCGTCGCTGAACGTCTCGAGGCGTTCGGTCTCCACAGCCGCCAGTTTAGGATCGGTCGATGACGTTTTCAGGAGCGCTGATCCAGAACGCGATCTACATCGCGCAGCAGCCGCCGGAGTGGCCGATCGCAGCGGCCGACTGGGAGCATGCGGCCGAGGAGAAGCTCGACCCGGGGGCGTTCGGCTACATCGCGGGCGGCGCCGGGGCCGAATCGACGATGCGCGCGAACCTCGAGGCCTTCGCCCGCTGGCGCATCCGCCCTCGGATGCTGACCGGGAACGTCGTGCGCGACCTCTCGGTCGAGGTGCTCGGGATGCGGTCGCCCGGACCGTTCTTCCTCGCACCGATCGGGGTGCTTTCGATCGCGCACGAGGACGCGGAGGTGGCGGTCGCACAGGCCTCAGCCGCGTCCGGCGTGCCGCTGCTGCTCTCGAGCGCGGCGACGCATTCGATCGAAGACGTAGCGGCAACGAACGCTCCCCGGTGGTTCCAGCTCTATTGGGTGAACGACCGTGAGATCTGCGCGAGCTTCGTTCGCCGCGCAGAGGAGGCCGGCTACGGCGCGATCGTGGTCACGCTCGACACGCTGACGCTCGGCTGGCGGCCACGCGACCTGCGCCAGGCGTATCTGCCGTTCATCAAGGGCGAGGGCTGCGGGCAGTACTTCTCCGATCCGGTGTTCCTGTCGCGTCTCGACAAGTCGCCGCAGGAGGACCTGCTCACAGCCGCCGCGACGATGCTCGCGACCTTCCCGAATCTCGGTCTCACCTGGGACGACCTCGACTGGCTGCGCGGGCAGACGAACCTGCCGCTGCTCGTCAAGGGTGTGCTCACCGGCGACGACGCGCGGCGGGCGCTCGCGCACGGGATCGACGGCGTCGTGGTCTCGAACCACGGCGGGCGGCAGGTCGACGGTGCGGTTGCGGCGCTCGACGCACTCGTCGAGGTCCGCGATGCGCTGCCGGAGGCGGTCGTCTTGATGGACGGCGGGATTCGCTGTGCGGCGGATGTGCTCAAGGCGATGGCGCTCGGCGCAAACGCCGTGCTGCTCGGTCGGCCCTATGCCTACGCGCTCGCGGTCGGCGGCCGGCGCGGTGTCGAGGAGCTGATTCAAAACCTGCTCGCCGAGATCGACCTCAACCTGGCGCTCGCGGGCGGGACGTCGGTCCGCGAGCTCGATCGTTCGTGGCTGACGCGGGCGTAGTCCTCAGCAGGCCCGGCTGCATCGCGCTCGAGGAGATTCGCGTCGAGCCCCCGGGGCCGGGTGAGGTGCTCGTCCGCATCGAGGCGACCGGTGTGTGCCACAGCGACCTGCACGTGATCGAGGAGAACGGCTGGGGCCATCCGTTCCCAGTGCTGCTGGGCCATGAAGGGGCCGGCACCGTCGAAGCTATCGGTGACGGCGTCGACGGGCTGGCGGCCGGGGACCGGGTCGTGCTCGGCTGGAAGGCTGCGTGCGGCACCTGTTCGAAGTGCCGCGAGGGGCAGCCGCGTCAATGCAGGAAGCCGCCTGCGGCGCCCGGCCGGCTGTTTCGAGGCGAGGACGAGCTGACGCCGGTGTTGCGAACCGGGACGTTCGCAACGCGCACCGTCGTCCCGGCCGTGGCGGCGGCGAAGGTGCCGCGCGAGCTGCCCGTCGAACAGGCCTGCCTGATCGGGTGCGCCGTCGCGACCGGCGTGATGTCCGTGCTCGAGACCGCGAAGGTGTGGGCCGGAGCACGGGTCGCCGTCATCGGCTGCGGCGCGGTCGGCCTGTCGGCGATCCAGGGAGCGCGAATTGCCGGCGCCTCCGAGATCCGCGCGATCGACGTCGACCCGCGCAAGGCCGAGCAGGCGCGGCGGTACGGCGCGACGCACACGGAGCCCGGGCCGGTCGACTTCGTCTTCGACGTCGTCGGCCGCCGTGCGACGTTCGAAGAGGCGCTCCGGATGATCGCCACGAACGGCACGGTCGT
Organism: Thermoleophilia bacterium; assembly: GCA_017882605.1. Taxonomy (GTDB): domain Bacteria; phylum Actinomycetota; class Thermoleophilia; order Gaiellales; family Gaiellaceae; genus PALSA-600. The sequence continues at coordinate 27,347 of JADGPE010000012.1, forward strand.
CCTCATCGGGCTCTCGCCTTCGGGCGAGAAGGCCGAAGTCGACCTGCCGGCCCTCTTCGGGCGACGTGCGCGAATTCTCGTCTCCCACGGGGGCGATCACCTGCCCGGTGACTTCCCACGGCTCGCGCAATGGGCGATCGACGGACAACTCGACCTCGCCGCCATGGTCACGCGCACGGCGCCTCTGGCCGACTGGTCGGCTGCCTTCGACGCGATGCGGGCCGGTGACGTGATCAGGACAGTGTTGCTCCCATGAGGTCGCTCGACGCCCTTCGCGCCGCGCCGTCGACGTGCATGACGCTGCGAGGTGGCGTAGCAGAGGGTCGGTGACCCGAATAGGATCGAGCCGTGGAACTTCGCGACACCCCGCAGGAGGCGGCCTTTCGCCAGGAGGTGCGCAACTTCATCGCGCAGAACCTGCCGTCGAGCTCGAAAGCGCGTGGTGCCCGGCGGTTCGAGGACGCAGACCGCGACTGGAGCCGCAAGCTCGGTGAGGCCGGCTACGCCGGGCTCACCTGGCCGAAGGAGTACGGCGGCGCCGGCGCGCCGTACAGCCACCAGGCGATCTTCCTCGAGGAGCTGGCGCGGGCCGAGGCTCCTTCGCATCTCGGCGTGATCGGTCTCGGCATGGCGGGGCCGACGATCATGGCGTGGGGCAGCCCCGAGCAGAAGGAGCGGTACCTCTCGAAGATCCTGACGGCGGACGAGATCTGGTGCCAGGGCTTCTCCGAGCCCGACGCCGGCAGCGACCTCGCAGCGTCGCGCACACGGATCGACGACCAGGGCGACCACTTCCTCGTCAACGGCCAGAAGGTGTGGTCGTCGTTCGCCCACATCGCCGACTTCTGCATCATCGTCGGTCTGGGACTACCCGACGAACCGCGGTACAAGAACCTGACGTACGTGATCATCGACATGCATGCGCCCGGTGTCGAAGTGCGGCCGCTCGTTCAAATCACCGGCCATCCGGAGTTCAACGAGATCTTCTTCACGGACGTCAAGGTGCCGAAGGAGAACCTGCTCGGTACCGTCGGCGAAGGTTGGCAGGTGGCGATGACGACGCTGTTGCACGAGCGCGGGACGCTCGGCTTCGCGCTCTCCGCCACGCTTGACGTTGCAGTACGGAAGCTGATCGCGCTCGCGCAAGAGCGGAACGTGACCGATCCGATTCTTCGCGACCGCATCGCGCGGGAATGGATCGAGTTGCAGGCGCTCAAGTACACGAATTACCGCTCGCTGACGACGCTGACCAAGACCGGCATCCCGGGCCCCGAGGGCTCTGCGTCCAAGCTCGTCTGGTCCGAGAACAACCAACGGCTCACGAAGCTCGCCCTGGAGATCCTCGGCTCGCACGCGCAATTGACCGACGGAAGCGGCGACGGGTACTGGCAGTATCAGCAGCTTCGTTCGCGCGGCAACACGATCGAGGCCGGCACGAGCGAGATCCTCCGCAACATTGTCGCCGAGCGCGTGCTCGGCCTGCCAAGGAGCCGGTGATGGATTTCTCGTTCACGTCGGAGCAGGACGACCTCCGCCGCGAAGCGCGCTCGTTTCTGGAGGCGAACCCGTCGCCGTCGATGGAGCAGCTCGCCGAGCTCGGATGGGTCGGGATCCTGCAAGGAGGGGACTTCACGTTTCTCGACGCTGCGGTGCTCTTCGAAGAGCTCGGGCGCGCGCTCTACGACGGGCCGTACGCATTGAACGAGATCGCGGGGCAGCCGGGCGACGACGTTTGGTCGATCGAGATCGACGGGCTGGTCCCGCACATGGATCAGGTCAGCCGGGTGCTCACGCCCGACATGCGCGGGTCGAGCGCGCATGGCGACTCGCTCACGACCGTCGATGAGACGCTCGGCCTCGGTCGGCTCGCGTCGAACGATGCGGTGGCCGCGCACGGCGAGTGGGTCGACGTCGAACGGCGGCTGCTCGCGGCGCTCGCGCTGGAAGCCGTCGGCATCGGCGCGAAGGCGATCGAGCTTGCTCTGGCCTACGTCTCCGACCGCGAGCAGTTCGGAAAGAAGATCGGCTCGTACCAGGCGATCTCGCATTCGCTCGTCGACGGCTACGTCGCAGTCGAGCTCTCCCGTTCGCTCGCGTACTGGGCCGCGTGGTGCGTCGCCGAGGACGACGAGCAGGTCGGCCTGGCAGTTGCCGCGGCGAAGTCCCAGGCCGCCGAAGCCGCCGTGCTCGCGTGCGAGAAGTCGATCCAGGCCCACGGCGGGATCGGCTTCACGTGGGAGCATCCGCTACATCGCTACTACAAGCGGGCGCTGTGGCTGGAAGGCGCGCTCGGGTACGGTCGCGAGCACCGCGCGGAGATCGCTGCATCGCTTCTGTCCTCGTAACCGGCGCGTCGACGGGCATCGGCGAGGCAACCGCGGCTCGCCTGCGCGACGCCGGGTGGACGGTCTTCGCGTCCGTCCGGCAACAGGGCGACGCCCCTGAAGGAACGACTGAGCTGGTGTTCGACGTCACCGACGCCGCCGCCGTGGCGCGTTCGGCGGCGCAGATCGACTCCCTTGACGCGACAGTTCGACGTCAACGTCGTCGGGCAGCTGCGCGTCCTGCAGGCGTTCCTGCCGGCTCTGCGGCGGTCGCGCGGTCGCGTGGTCGCGTGGTGCTGATGGGCTCGATCGGCGGACGCTCGGCACTCCCGTTTCTGGGCGCCTACGCGATGTCGAAGTTCGCGCTGGAGGCGATGGCCGACGCCCTGCGCGTTGAGCTTGCACCGTTCGGAATGCACGTTGCGATCATCGAGCCCGGGACGATCGCCACTCCGATCTGGTCGAAGCCGCAGCGCACGGTTGACGAGTCGCCTCCGGAGGCGACCGAGCTGTACGGCGAGCGCGTGGCGAAGTTCCGCGCGCTCGCTGCTGCGCGCGCTTCCGCCGCTGTGCCCGCGGACGAGGTCGCCAAGGCGGTCGAGCACGCGCTCACCTCGCCCAAGCCGAAGACGCGCTATCTCGTCGGCCCGGACGCGAAGCGTCGTGCCCGCGTCCAGAAGCTGCCGGACCGGCTGCGCGACCGGATGCTCACACGCTTCCTCTTCGGCTCGTGAAGGCGCTCAACCTGACCGTCCGCCCTCTGGCCGGAGCCGATCACGTAAGACCCCGCACCCTTCGGACACGCCTTGCTGAGACCAGTCCGGTGTCAGCCACCGTCGTGTGAAGGTGACGGGAAGGACTAGGCCTTTCGCGCCGGTGACTCCGTCCATAGGATCACGGCCATGAGCTACTCGATCTCCTCACTGGACGAGCTCGGCCACGGCTACGGGTTCCGCAAGGTTCGCGGAGCTCTCGGTGTCACTGCGTTCGGCGTCAACGCGCTTCTCTTCCCACCCGGCTACGAAGGGCCGAACCACTACCACGACCGGCAGGACGAGCTCTACTTCGTCCACCGCGGCACCGCGACGTTTTCGTTCGACGGCGACGAGCACGAGGTGGCCGAGGGCGGCATCGTCCACGTCGAGTCGACGACCCACCGGATGATTGCGAACCGCGGCGCTGACGATCTCGTCCTCTTCATCGTCGGCGGCAAGGGCGGCTACGTCGAACGAGACGGTCAGCTCGTCAGCGACGAGGACCTCGCAAAACGGCAAGCGATCAAGGAGATGGAGCGGTGAACGGCTTGATGATGGACTACCAGTTGACGCTCCCGTCGCTGCTGCGGCGAGCCGAGCAGTACAGCGGCAGCAAGGAGATCGTCACTCGTCTTCCTGACAAGAGCTTCTATCGCACGACCTATGCCGAGAGCTGTCGTCGGTCGCGCGCGCTGGCGGTCGCCCTGCAGACGCTCGGTCTGCAGCGTGGCGATCGCGTCGCGACGCTTTGCTGGAACCATCATCAACACCACGAGGCGTACCTCGGCATTCCGAGCGGCGGCTTCGTGCTCCACACGCTGAACCTCCGGTTGCACCCGAACGACCTCGCCTACATCGCGACGCACGCGGGTGACAGGGTCGTGATCGTCGACAAGAGCCTCGTGCCGTTGCTGGAACAGTTCGTCGACCGGACCCCGATCGAGCACGTGCTCGTAGTGGAGGACTCGTACGAGGAGCTGCTCTCCAGTGTGGACGCAGACGCGTGGCGCGATCCCGAACTGGACGAGAACGAGGCAGCTGCCATGTGCTACACGAGCGGCACGACCGGACGGCCGAAGGGCGTCCTCTACTCGCACCGCTCGACGATGCTCCACACGCTCGGCGTCGCCGCCGGCAACCCGATGGGGCTCGGCGTCTCCGAGTCCGACGTGATTCTGCCCGTCGTGCCGATGTTCCACGCGAACGCGTGGGGCTATCCCTATCTCGCGACGATGATCGGTTCGAAGCTCGTCTACCCCGGCCCGCATCTCGATCCCGAGAGCCTGCTCGACGCGTTCGAGCGGGAGGGCGTCACGTGGACTGCGGGTGTGCCGACGATCTGGCTCGGGATCCTCGGCCTGCTCGACGCAAATCCCGGCAAGTGGGACCTCTCGAAGATGAAGGGCATGCTCGTCGGGGGCTCGGCGGCTCCGCGCGCGATGATCGCCGGCTTCAAGCAGCGCCACGGGCTGAACGTCGTGCACGGTTGGGGCATGACGGAGACCTCGCCGGTCGCCTCCACCGCCCAGCTGCCGGGCGAGCTGAGCGAGGCAGACGAGGAGACACAGTTCGACTACATCGCGATGCAAGGGCGGCCGCTGCCGCTCGTCGAGCTACGCAACCGCGACGCGGAAGGCAAGACCCTGCCCTGGGACGGCGAGTCGATGGGCGAGCTCGAGATCCGCGGCCCCTGGATCGCCGCCGGGTACTACGACACCCCCGACCAGGCCGAGCGCTGGACCGAAGACGGCTGGTTCAAGACGGGCGACGTCGTGGCGATGCACCCACGCGGCTTCATCATGATCAAGGACCGCTCGAAGGACGTGATCAAGTCGGGCGGCGAGTGGATCTCGTCCGTCGAGCTCGAGAACGCGTTGATGGCGCACCCGGCGATCGCTGAGGCGGCGGTGATCGCCGTGCCCGACGCGAAATGGGACGAGCGGCCCCTCGCGGCGGTTGTGCTTCGCGAAGGCCAGACCGCGACCGCAGACGAGCTGCGTCAGTTCTTGGCGCCGAGTTTCGCGAAATGGTGGCTCCCGGAGCGCTTCGAGTTCGTCGCCGAGATCCCCAAGACGAGCGTCGGCAAGTTTCGGAAGACGGAGCTGCGCGAGATGTTCGTCCCGGCGGACGCACCTTCACCGGTGGCAACCTCGTGATCGAGACCGTCTGGCTCGACAATCCGCCGGTCAACGCCGTCAACGGCGGCATCATCGAGACGCTCTGGAACGCATTCGAACAGCTCGACTCCGAGGTCCGCGCGGTCGTGCTGCGCGGCAAGGGTGAGCGGGCGTTCTCGGCGGGCGCGGACATCTCCGGCTTCGTCGGCGGGGCGGCCGACGGCGACCGCCCCGCCGGCATCCAGCCCGTGGCCGACCTGATCGAACAGGCACCCGTCCCGGTGGTGGCTGCGATTCACGGCTACTGCCTCGGCGGCGGGCTCGAGATCGCCCTCGCCTGCGACTTCCGCATCGCCCACCGCGACGCGCAGCTCGGTTTCCCGGAGGTGAATCTCGGCCTGCTGCCGGGTGGCGGCGGCACGCAGCGCGCGCCGCGGCTGATCTCGCCCGGGCGCGCGCGCTGGCTCGTGATGTCGGGGGAGCGGATCTCCGCCGCGACGGCCGAGGCATGGGGCCTCGTCGAGTTCGTCGTCGACGACCTCGAGGACGGCATCGCACGCTACGTCGAGCCGCTCGCGAAACAGAGCCCGAATGCGATCCGCGAGATCAAGGAGCTGCTGCGCGATACGCGGGACGACCGGAGCGACGAGCGCGAGGTGCAGGCGTTCGCCGCCTGCCTCAACTCGGAGGACGGGCAGGAGGGTGTGGCCGCGTTCCTCGAGAAGCGTGCCCCGAACTGGTCCGGGAAGTGAGAGCAGTCGTGTTGCGCGAGGTCGGCGGCGACCTCGCGCTGGAAGAGGACTGGCCCGAGCCGACCGGTAGCGCCGTCGCCGTGCGCGCTGCCGGCGTCAACTTCGCCGATGTGCTCATCCGCCGTGGGCTGTATCCCCAGATGCCCGAGCTGCCCCACGTCCTCGGCAACGAGGTCGCGGGAGAGCTCGACGGCCGGCGTGTGCTGGCACTGCCTCGAGCGGCCGGCGGCTATGCCGAACGGGTCGAGGTCGACCCACAATGGACGTTCACGCTGCCGGAGAACGCCTCGTTCGCCGCAGGCGCATCGTTCCTGACCACATACCTCACCGCCTACATCCCCCTGGTCCACCAGGTTCGGGTGACCCCTGCGTCGACCGTGCTCGTGCACGCCGGCTCCGGCGGAGTCGGTTGCGCCGCGATCCAGCTCGCGAAGCAACGAGGTGCGAAGGTGATCGCGACGGCCAGCTCGGACGAGAAACGGGCGTTTGCCCTCGGTGTCGGCGCGGACGAGGCAGTCGGTTACGACGAGATCGACGACCTGCGCGTCGACGTGGTCATCGATCCGGTCGGCGGCGAGGTCTTCACCCGCTCGCTACCGCTGCTCAACCCGCTGGGCGCGATCGTCGCGATTGGGTTCGCGGGCGGCCTGTGGAGCGACCCGAGCGTCCAATGGCTCGTCGGGCGCAACGCGGCGGTGGTCGGCGTGTATCTCGGCCGCCTGATGAAGCTGCAGCCGCAGCTCGTGCACGAGTCCGCGATCGAGCTCCTCGCACTCTGGGCCCGCGACGAGCTCGCTCCCGTCGTCGGGGCGACCTTCCCGCTCGGCGAGGCCGCCGCGGCGCACGCGCTGATCGAGACGCGCCGGCACGTCGGCAAGGTCGTGCTCGAGCCGTGAAGGCTCTGGTGACGGGCGGCGAAGGGGGCCTGGGACGCGCGATGCGCGCGCGGCTCGAGCTCGAGGGGTACGAGGTCTCGTCGCTCGATCTGACGACCGGCTTCGACGTCACGGATCCGGCCGCCTGGGAGCGCGTCGAAATGGTCGATCTTGCCTGTCTGAACGCCGGCATCCTCACCGCCGACACGGATCTCCGGAAGCTGTCGTACGCGGATTACCGGCACGCGGTCTCGGTCAACGTCGACGGCGTGGTGCTCGGTGTGCGCCGCCTTGCGCAGGTGATGGACCACGGAACGATCGTCGTTACCGCGTCGCTTGCAGGCCTCGTCGGCATGCCACTCGATGCGATCTACTCGCTCACCAAGCACGCGGTTGTCGGCTTCGTACGCAGCATCGCGCCGCAGATCGCGCCGGTCAGGATCAACGCGATCTGTCCCGGGATCGCCGACACACCGATGCTCGACCAGCACGACCAGCGTGCGATGTTCGCGGCCGCCGGCTTCCCGCTGCTGCAGCCGGAGGAGGTCGCCGCGGCAATGTGGCTCGCCGCCACGAGCGAGGGCACGGGGGAGTGCTGGTTCGTCCAGCCGGGCCGCGAGCCTGCGCCGTTCCGGTTCCCGAGCGTCCCAGGCCCGCGCCGGGAGGGTGAGACCGTCGGGTTGCCGCCGCTCGGCCGCTAGTTCAGACCGGGGTCGAACGGCATGTCGACCATCAGCTCGAACGGCCCGCCCTTGCGGTGCAGCACGGTCCGCCACAGCTCGTCCGGGTCGTCGGCGAAGGCGTCGTCGGTCAGCGCGTCGACGACGATCCACGACGACTCCTCGAGCTCGGCCTCGAGCTGTCCGACGCCCCAGCCGGAGTAGCCGGCGAACAGGCGCAGCCGGCGGATCGAGAGATCCTCCGGCTCGGAATCCGCCGCCATGAACCCGAGCCGTTCCATGATCGGCGCGGCCGCGTCGTCGACGTCGTTGAACTCGGCGAGCACCATGAACGCCTCCGGCTGCACCGGGCCGCCGACGAAGACCGGGTCGGTAGCGCCGGGCAGCCCGTCGAGCGCGGGCACCGCGTCCACGGCGGAGACCTCCGACGGCCGGCTGAGCACGAGGCCCATCGCGCCTTCCTCATCGTGATGGGCAATCAGGACGACGGTCTTGCGGAAGTTCGGATCGTGCAGGGCCGGCGACGAGACGAGCAGCTTTCCCTGGAGCGAGTCCACCTACTGAAACTGCCACCCATCGCCATCGGTAAACGCGCGCAGGATGCGCTTGGCCACGACCTGGCGGTGCACCTCGTCCGGCCCGTCGTAGATTCGGCCCCCACGAGCCATCATCGCCATGTGGGCGAGCGGGGTCTCATCGGTCAAGCCCTTGGCGCCGTGCACCTGGATGGCACGGTCGATCACGTCGTTCAGCACCTTTGCGGCGAAGAACTTGATCGCGGAGACCTCGACGCGAGCCTCGTCTCCGGCGTCGATCTTGTGCGCCGCGTCGAGTGTCATCAGACGGCACGCCTGAATCTCGACGTAGCTGTCGGCGATCCAGTTCTGCACTGTCTGCTTCTTCGCGAGCGGCTCGCCGAAGGTCTCCCGCTCGAGCGAGTAGCGGCACATCAGGTCGAACGCGCGCTGCATCTGCGCAAGCCATCGCATCACGTGATGGATGCGACCGGGGCCGAGACGCTTCTGCGCGATCATGAATCCGGCGCCCTCTGTACCGAGCGTGTTCGCCACGGGCACGCGGACGTCCGTGTAGCGCACCTCGCAGTGCGTCGACCAACCGCGCCCCGCATGCCCCATGACGGGCACGGCCCGGACGACGTCGACGCCCGGGGTGTCGGCCGGGACGATGATCTGGGTCGCCCGCGCGTGCGGTGCCGCGGCGGGATCGCTGACCGCCATGACGATTCCGAACGCGGCGCCCTCCGCGCCCGAGGAAAACCACTTGTGGCCGTTGATCACCCAGTCGTCGCCGTCGCGCACCGCACGGGTGCGCAGGGTCGTCGGATCGGAGCCGGGAACCTCCGGCTCGGTCATCGAGAAGAACGAGCGGATCCGACCGCTGACGAGCGGGAAGAGCCAGCGCTCTTTCTGCTCCTCGGTGCCGAACATGTGGAGGATCTCCGCGTTGCCCGCGTCCGGCGCCTGGCACCCGAAGATCAGCTGGCCCCACACGGTGAGGCCGATCTGCTCGTTCAGGTACGCGTAGTCGAGGAACCCGGTGCCGGTGCCGCCCGCCTCCGGCGGCACGTGGGGCGCCCAGAGGCCGAGGCCGCGTACCTCGTCACGCAACGTGGCGACGAGCGCGTCGGACTCGTCGTCCTCGTGGTCGAGGATGTGCTCGTTCGGCAGGACACGCTCGTGCATGAATGCGCGCACCTGCTTGAGGCGCTCCGCGGGAGGGGCGAAACTTGAGGTGGTCATTCCCGTAGCATCGCACTTGATGCGCCTCGGCTTCTACATGGGGTACGCGCAGCCCGGAACGAACCCCCTCGAACTGCTGGAGCTGGCTCGCGAGGCGGAGTCGCTCGGGTACGACTCGGCCTGGGCCGCGGAGGCGTGGGGCGTCGATGCGATCACGCCGCTCGCCTGGCTCGGGGCCCAGACGACGACTCTGAAGCTCGGCACCGCGATCATGCAGCTTCCGGGCCGCTCGCCCGCCAACGCCGCCATGACCGCCGTCACGCTCGACCTGCTCTCGGGCGGCCGCTTTCTGATGGGCCTCGGCACCTCCGGGCCGCAGGTCGTCGAGGGCTGGCACGGCCAGGAGTGGGGGAAGCCGCTCGGCAAGACCCGCGAGTACGTCGACATCGTCCGGGCGATCGTCCGCCGGGAGCGCCTCGAGCACCACGGCGCGCACTACGACATCCCGATCCAGGGAGGCACGGGCCTCGGCAAGCCGCTGAAGCTGATGGCGCGCCCGTTGCGGCCGGAGATCCCGATCTACCTCGCCGCGATCGCGCCGAAGGCGGTCCTGCAAGCAATGGAGATTGCGGACGGCTGGCTGCCGATCTTCTGGTCGCCAGAGCAGGCGCGCGCCGTCTTCCCGCTCGATCGCGCGCGTGAGGGCTTCGACATCGCACCGTCGGTGCCGGCAATCGTCACCGACGACGTCGAGTCCGGCCGGGCGATGCTGAAGGAGTATTACTCGTTCTACATCGGCGGCATGGGCGCTCGCGGGACGAACTTCTACAACGATCTCTTCACGCGCTACGGCTACGAGGCGGAGGCGCGTCAGATCCAGGAGCTGTTTCTCGGTGGCAACCAGCGTGAAGCCGCGACGAAGGTTCCGGACGCGTTCGTCGACGAGGTTGCGCTGGTCGGTTCGGTCGAGCGCATCCGCGACCGACTCGCTGCCTGGCGGGAGAGCGGCGCGACGACACTGCTCGTTTCGACGCGCGACTCGGCGACGCTGCGCGGCGTCGCCCAAGCCGCTAGCTGATCGTCTCGAGCGCCGTGTCGGCGAGCAGCGGCACGGCGTGCTCGAAGATCGCTGCGCGTGTGTCCTCGCGGCCCAGCTCCCCGCGGATGAACCGCCCGTAGATCGCCTCGCAGAAGACGGCCGCCTTCCAGAGCGCGAGCGCCTCGAACCACGCGAGCGGTTGCACGTCGCGGCCGCATCGTTCCTCGTACCGCTCGACGAGCTGGGAGCGTGTGGGGAATCCCGGTTCGCCCGTCACCGGTGACGAGCCGAGTGCGCTGACACGCCCGTTCGGCTCGGTGTAGGTCGCAAGCAGGTACCCGACGTCGGCGCGCGGATCGCCGATTGCCCCCATCTCCCAGTCGAGCACGGCGAGGATGCGAGTCGGGTCGGTCTGTGCGACCATCATGTTCCCGAGCCGGTAGTCGCCGTGCACGACGGTCGGTGGTAGAGGTTCCGGCAGGTTCTCTGCGAGCCATGCGCCCACCAGCTCCACCTGTGGCAGCTGACGCGTCCTGTTGAGCTCCCAGAGCTGGGTGAAGCGGCGCACCTGACGCTCCATGTAGCTGCCGGGGCGCGCGAACGCAGCAAGCTCGTCACGCGCGACGTCGGCGGAATGAATCTCGACGAGCGTGTCGACGAGGTCGAGGCCCAGCGCGCTGCGCGCTTCCTCCGTCTCGAGCCCCGGTGGCAGTTCGGCGGTGATCACGCGGCCGTCCAGGTACCGCATCACGTAGAAGGGCACCCCGATCACGCTCTCGTCCTCACAGACGGCGACGATCTCGGCGAGGCGTCCGAAACCGGCGGAGCGGATCGCGTTCTGTAGCCGCGCCTCGCGCACGACGTCGTGTGCGGTGGGCGGCAGCGGTGGCCGGGGCGGGCGTCTCAGGACGAACTTGTCGGCGTCGCGCTCGATCAGGAAGGTGAAGTTCGAACCGCCGCCGTCGCCGATCCGGGTCGCGACGACAGGGCCGGCGCCGAGCCCGCGCACGTCGAGGAACGCCTCGACGTTCTCCTCGACGATCAGCGGGGGCTTGTCGGCCATCGCTGCGATGCTACGCACCATGCGCCGGCGGCTCTACCTGA
>JADGPE010000050.1 GCA_017882605.1 Thermoleophilia bacterium
CTGCACGAGCTGAAGACGGAGCAGGTGCTCTTCTGGCGGAACCGCGAAGCTGCCTTCTTCACGTTCTTCCTGCCCGTCATCTTCTTCCTCGTCTTCGGCTCGATCTACGGCAACAGCAGGATCACGAAGGAGAACATCAGGGCGGCGCCGTTCCTCGAGGCGGGGATGATCGGCTACGGCGTCGCGTCGACGGCGTTCGCCGGGCTCGCGATCACCATGGTGATTCGGCGCGAGAGCGGCGTCCTGAAGCGGATTCGCGCGACTCCACTGCCGCCGTGGACCTACCTGGTCGCCGTGCTCGCCTCCACGTTCATCACGTTCCTGGTCGAGGCGGCCCTGCTGATCGTGCTCGGCCGCCTGCTCTTCTCGGTCGCGCTCCCGACCCGGCCGTTCTCGCTCTTCCTCGTGCTCGTCGTCGGCGCGGCCGCGTTCGCCGCGATGGGGCTGGGGCTGACAGGATTCGTTCGCTCGGCGGAGGGATCGTCGGCCGTCGTGAACTTCGTCTATCTGCCGATGGCGATCATCTCCGGCACGTTCTTCACCCCGAAGGAGTACCCCGGTTTCCTCCGTGCGATCGCAGACGTGCTGCCGCTCACCTACTTCACGAAGCTGACACGAAACGTCATGGTGCTCCACCATCACATCTGGTCGGAGACCGGTTCGCTCGCGGTCGTCGCCCTCTGGGGAGTGATCGGCCTCGTGGCGGCCTTGCGCGGCTTCCGTTGGCAGCCCCGCGAAGGCTGACCGCAGCCGCCTTGCCCGCAGCCGGCATGGTCGAGCCGATCATCGGCAGGTCGCGACCGGGCAACAGCGCGTGCCAGTAGACCCACTGGAAGAACAGCTTCCCGAGGTGGTTCAAGCGCGATTCGCGCAGCAGCGGCAACGGTCCGGCCGCGGTGGGGAAGCGCCCCGGCAGCGGCTCCGTCTCGTAGTTGAAGTCGATCAGCAGCGCCTTGTGGAAGCCGGTTTCGATGAAGCTGTTCACACGGCCGTCGTAGCCGCGCTGGAGCTTCTCGCCTCGGAGCGAGCGAGCAACGTTCTCCGTGAGCACCTCGGCTTCGAAGTGCGTCACCGAGCTGGTCTTCGAGATCGGCAGGTTGGTCGCATCGCCAAGCGCGAAGATGGTGGCCGCGCTCTCGTGCCGGAGAGTGTGCTTGTTCGTAGGAAGGAACCCGTGAGCGTCGCCGAGCGAATTCGACCGGTCGACGAACGCAGCGCCGTCGTGCAACGGCACGGTCACGAGCAGGTCGAACTCGGTTTGCCGGTCGTCGTGGGAACGCAGCACACCCCCGGCCGCGTCGACCTCCCCCACGCTGAACTCCGTGATCAGCTCGATCTCCTTCGAGGCGAGCAGCGAACCGAGCTCGGCCGAGGCGACCGGGTGCGTGAACGCCCCGTCGAGCGGCGTCACGTAGGCCAGCTCGATCCGGTCGCGGATGCCGCGCTCGCGGAAGTACCAGTCCGCGAGGAACGCGAACTCGAGCGGAGCGACCGGGCACTTGATCGGCATGTCGACGAGGTTGACCACCAGCCTGCCGCTTTCGAAGCGTTCGAGTGCGTCATGGAGCGCTTCGGCGCCGAGTGCCGTGTAGAAGGTGAACGCGCGCTCGTTCCAGCCCGGGCCGGTCAACCCTTCGGTCTCCTCCGGGCGAAGTCGCGCACCGCTCGCCACGACGAGCACGTCGTACGGGAGCATCGCCCCACTCGCGAGCAGAACCTCCTCGCGACCGACGGCGACCGAATCGACCTCGTCCTCGTGGAACTCGATTCCCTTGTGCAGTTGGCGGTGCCGGGGCCGCGCGATCTCCTCGACGGTTGCGAGGCCGAAGGGCACGAACAGCAGGCCCGGCTGATAGACGTGGCGGTCGTCGCGATCGACGACATGGATGTCTGCGTCGTCCTCGTCGAATTGCCGCCGCAGGCGGTTGGCGACCATCGTGCCCCCGGTGCCCCCACCGATGATCACGATCTGCTTGCGCACGACGGTCTCCTCCTCGTCAACTCGACGGTCGGGAAGAGTTTCGATTCGGACGCCACGCAGGGCGTCCGGAACAACTACGCGACCGAAAGCCGCGAGCAGCGCCGGCCGGTTACCGTTAGGTGGACATCGTGAGCAAAAGGGGCAACGATGACCACACTCGAGAACCGGCCGAACACCGCACTCCTCGTCGTCGACGTGCAGAGCGGCGTCGTCGAGACGGCTCCCGGGCGCGACGCGGTCGTCGCGAACGTCGGCAGCCTGGTCGAGCAGGCGCGGCGAGAACAGATCCCGGTCGTCTGGGTCCAGCACTCGGACGAGCACCTTGCGAGGGGAACCGACGACTGGCGGATCGTCCCCGAACTGTCTCCGGACAACTCCGAGCCGCTGATCGAGAAGAACTACGGCGACGCCTTCGAGGACACCACCCTAGAGACCGTGCTGTCGGGCCTCGGGGTCGGGCGACTTGTCGTCGTCGGCGCACAGACCGACGCGTGCATCCGCTCGACGCTCCACGGCGCGTTTGCCCGGGAGTACGACGCGACCCTCGTCAGCGACGCCCACACGACGGAGGACCACACGGCCTGGGGGCGCCGCCGCCGGACCAGGTGATCGCGCACACGAACCTGTATTGGACCTATCAGACCGCGCCCGGCCGGACGGCCGGGACGATCGCGACCAAGAACGTCGACTTCGGCGGCATGTCCTGACTCTCAGGCTCAGCGAGTCAGCGTGATCTTCGAGAGCCCGAGCGGGTTGTCGAGATCGACGCCGCGCAGCTCGGCGAGCCGAAGCGCCACGAGCTGGCCTGGAACGACCGCGACCAGCGGGCTCACCCACTCGGGGACGCCTCCGACAAGCGGCAGGGCGACCTCGCCGTGCTGCAGCAACCTCGGTTCGTCGGAGACGACAACGAGGCGTGCACCGCGACGGGCCACGTCCTCGATCGCCGTCTCCATCGCCGCGAGCGCCGGACCGGATGGAGCGAGCGCGAGCACGGGCCAGCCGCTGCCGATCGCCGCGACCGGGCCGTGCATCAGATCCGCGGCGGAATAGGCCTCAAAGAGGAGCCCAGAGAGCTCGCGGATCTTGAGCGCGATCTCGTAGGACGTGCAGTAGTTGATGCCGCGCGCGACGACCGTGCCGCCGTCGACCGCACCGAGCCGGTCGAGGGCCGAGACGTCGATCCACGAGCGCTCGAGCTGCGCCTCGATCTGGCCGGGAACCGCCTCGAGCTCGGCGAGCGCCTGGGCGTCACCGGTCGTCGTCGCAAAGATCAGCGCAATCGCGCCGAGCGAGTTGAGGTAGGTCTTCGTCGCCGCGACGGCCTGTTCCTTGCCCGCCTCGAGCTTGACCACCGCGTCGGCGGCCAGGCCGAGCGGCGACGACGGCGAGTTCGTGATTGCGATCGACGGACGGCCCTGGCGCTTTGCCTCCAACACGACCTCGACGACGTCAGGGGATTCGCCGGACTGGGAGATCCCGACGACGAGCGCGCCGTCGAGCCGCGGCGGCTGCTCATAGAGCGTGAACAGCGAGGGGGTTGCAAACGCGACCGGCACGCGGTGAGCGCGGCCCAGCAGATACTGCGCGTAGCGGGCAGCGTTCGACGAGCTGCCGCGCGAGGCGATCAGCACGTACTGGACGTCGCTACGGCGAAAGAGGTCAGCGATCTCCTCGGCATAGGCGAGCTGCTTTTCGATCAGCCGCGCAAGTGCCTCCGGCTGCTCCCGCAGCTCACGCTCGAGATGGCTCGTCACAGTCCCAGCACTTCCTCTGCGGCCTCCAAGGAGACGCGCCCGCCCCCGTAGGTCGCAACATAGCCGTGCGCATGGCTCGGCCGCCACACGGGGAGCCCGGTCTCGACGACGATCGCGCCGGCGGCGTCCGCGGCCTGCCGCATCCAGGGATGCCTGTGAGCATCGCGCACAACGAGCACGTCGGCCCGCGGCACGTGCTCGCCCTCGCGGACGACGAGCGCGTCCCCGAGCCCGTGCTCGGCCTCGCCCGCAGCGATGTTCGCGCGCGGGCGGAGCTCGACGAGCACAGCCTCGGCCGGCGCGGTCACGTCGCCCTCGACGAGCAGCGCACGCCGGGCTCCTGCAGCGGCTCCCGCATGGTCGGCCCGGCCCCCTCTGGGCCTCGCCCACTCTGCGAGCCGCGCGATGCGTCCGGCGGCTTCACGGAGCCGGCTCTCGTCCACGCTCGCCACGAGGGCCGCACGAATCCGGTCGACGGCGTCCTCGCCGAGGTCGTGACCGACGCACAGAGCATCCACGCCCGCAGTGAGCGCCCGCACGGCGGAGCTTTCGACGCCGTACGTCTCGGCGACCGCCTTCATCTCGAGCGCGTCCGCCATCACGACGCCGTCGAAGCCGAGCTCCTCGCGCAGCTTGCCCTGGACGAGAGCCGGGTCGATCGTTGCCGGCAGCTCGTGGACGCGGATGTGCGCGGTCATGATCGACTGCACGCCGGCGGCGATCGCCGCCCGGAACGGCTCGAGTCCCGCTTCGACGTTGCCGACGAGCGCGGGCAGTTCGAGGTGTGAGTCCTGCTCGGTCGACCCGTGGCCGGGCCAGTGCTTCGCGCACGCAGCGACGTTGCGGCTCTGCAGCCCACGAACCCACGCCGCGACGTGCCGCGCGACGAGCGACGCGTCGGAGCCGAACGCGCGCGTCCCGATCACCGGGTTCGCGGGTACGTTCACATCGGCGACCGGCGCCAGGTTCCAGTTCACACCGGCGGCGGCGAGCTCCGCGGCGATCGACGCGGCGACGCGCTCGGTCAGATCCGGATCGTCGACGACCCCGAGCGCAGCGCCGCCGGGATAGGAGCTGCCGGTCTCCCACTCGAGCCGCGTGACATCGCCGCCCTCCTCGTCGATCGCGAGCAGCACGTCGCTCCGCTCGGCGCGCAAGGCGGCGCAGAGCATCGCCAGCCGCTCGCGCGACGGGACGTTGTAGGCAAAGAGCACGATCCCGCCACCCCCGTCGGCGAGGAAGCGCCGCGCCCAGTCGGGCGGCACATCACCTGGGAAGCTCGGGAAGATGCACGCCGCGGCGAGCCTCTCCAGTTCGCTCATCCTCGAACGGCTCCCGCGGTGAGCCCGAAGGCGATCCGCCGCTGCACGAGCAAGAAGAAGACGACGACCGGGATCGCCGTCAGCGTCGAGGCCGCCATCAACGCGCCCCAGTCGGTGTGGCGGCTCGAGCCCAGGAAGTACGAGAGCCACACCGTCACCGTCTGCTTCGACTGGTCGTTGAGGAGGACGCGGGCGAAGATGTACTCGTTCCACGTCGTGATGAACGCGAACACCGAGGTCGCGACGAGCCCCGGCCCCATCAGCGGGAGCAGGATCTTCATGAACACCCCGACACGCGTCGAGCCGTCGACCATAGCCGCCTCTTCCAGCTCCTTCGGGATGCCGAGCAGGAAGCCGCGCAAGGTCCAGACACAGAACGGCAGCACGAAGGTCATGTAGGTGACGATCAGCCCCGTCAGCGTGTTCACCTGGTGGTAGTCCGCGAGCACCACGTACAAGGGAATGATCAGCCCGGCCTGCGGCAGCATCTGGATCCCGATCACGAGCACGATGAAGAGCTTGCGGCCGCCGAAGCCGTAGCGGGCGAGGGCGATCGCGGCAAGGAAGGCGAGCACGATCGAGATCGCAACGGTCACGCTCACGACGATCAGGCTGTTCTTGACGTCGACCCAGAAGTACGGCTTGTCGATCGCGTCGCGGAAGTGCTGCAACGTCGGATGCAGCGAGAACCACGTCGGGGCGACGCTGATGATCTGCTCGTTCGGCTTGAACGCGGTCGAGATCATCCAGAAGACGGGAAAGACCATCACGACGAAGATCGCGATGCCGACCACGTTCCAGCCGGCCTGCCGCGCGCGGCGTCCCCGGCGGCGCGCGCTCACTGCGCCTCTCCGATCCGCACCATCTTGCGCACGTAGACGACGCTGAGAACGGCGACCATCAGGAGCATCAACAGCGAGATCGCGGCGCCACGGCCGTAGTCGCTCTTGAAGTAACCCTCTTCGAAGAGGTAGATGCTCATCAAGTAGTTGCCGGTGGTGATCTTCGACTGGCCGATCAGCAGATACGGCTGGGTGAACACGCCGAAGTCCCAGATGATCGAGAGGCTCGTGAGGATGAGCAGGATCGGCTTGAGGATCGGCAGCGTGATGTCGCGGAAGACGCGCCACGGCCGCGCGCCGTCGACCTCCGCCGCCTCGACCAGATCGTGCGGCACCTGGGCGAGCCCGGCGTAGAGCGTGATCACGACGAACGGCAGTGCGCCCCAGACGATCAGCAACGTGACGAGGCTGAGCTGTGAGAACGTCGTCGCGTACCAGTCGTGCTGGAAGAAGTCGCCGATGCCGAGCTTCGTCAGGACGTAGTTGACGACACCGTTCTGGTAGTTCGTCATCCAGTACCAGATCTGCACGGCGACGACGACCGGCATCGACCAGACGAGCACGAGCCCGGAGCTGAGCAGAATCCGCACGACGGTGCTGACGCGCACCAGCAGCAGCGCGAGCAGCGTGCCGATCACCATGGTCAGGACGACGTTCGCGGTCGTGAAAACGACTGTGCGGAGCAGCGTGTGCCAGAAGACGGTGTCGTGCAGGACGGAGCGGTAGTTCGCCAAGCCGACCGAGACGCCAGCGTGACGGATCAGTTCGAACAGGCCGTAGCGCTCGGTCGAGAGCTTGACCAGCCAGTAGAGGGGATAGCCGAGGATCACCCCGATCACGACGACGATCGGGAGGATCAGCCCGTACGGCACGGTGCGCTGCACCGTTCTGGTCCAGAAACGGCGTCGCCGCCGAGACCGGTCGAACGTGGTCTCGGCGGCGGGCGCCATTGGACTACTCTCGCGCACCGGTTACGGCTGGTTCAGCACCGATGCGATGTTGTCGCTGGCCGACGAAGCAGCCTGCTTGATCGACAGCTTGTTGGTGAGGATCTGCGCCAGCATGTTGCGGAGGATGTTGCCGTTCTCGACGTCGACCCAGTGCTTCGCCGTCGGAACGAACCAGCTTCGCGCGGCGGCCCGCTCGTTGACACTCGAACCGAGCAGGTTCGTCGCGTTCGGGATGTTGCCCTTGGCCTGGAGGCCCTTCTCCGAGCTCGTGCTCGTGAAGTCCTTGATCCAGTCCGCCGCGAGCGCCTTCGAGGAGCTCGTGACGGGGACCGCGAGGTCGGAGCCGCCGAGGAAGCCCGGGATCGACTGGCCCTTGACATGGCCGGGCATCACGAACTGGGCCGTCGTCGGCGTGTACGCCTTCCCGACGCAGCAGGTGAACCAGCTCGGCCCGATCATCGACGCGGCGAGACCCTGTGCGTACACGTCGTACGGGTTCGGATGCGTCTCGTCGGTGGTCTTGCTGGCCCGCGAGGTTGCGAGGAAGAAGGCCTTGTAGGCGGCGAGGCCGGCGATCGACTTCGGCGAGTTGAGCAGCCCCTTCCACTTGCCGCTGATCTGGGTCGCGATGCCCCCGCCGTAGTCGAAGACGAAGCTCATCGCGAAGTACCAGTCGGTTCCCGCGGTGTAGACAGGCGAGAAGCCCTTCTTCGGGTTCTTGGCAAGGAGCTTCTTCGCGTCGGTCACGTACTGGGCCGTCGTGGCAGGCAGCTTGGAGATGCCTGCCTTCTTGAACAGATCGGTGCGGTAGGTGACGACGCGCGAGCCCGCGTAGTAGGGCACGCCGTAGGTCTTCCCACCGTACGCACCGGACGCGGCGAGGCCCTTGAGCCACGACGACGAGTTGTCGAAGCTGGAGCGGTCGAGCGCCGCGAATGCGCCGGCCGCCATGTACTTCGTCATCTCGGTGTTGCCCATCTCGATCACGTCAGGGCCGCCGCCGCCCGCGAGGGTCGCGTCGAACTTCTGCAGGTGATCGCCCCAGTTTTGGTACTGCACGTTCACTGTCGTGCCCGGATGGTCGGACTGGAACTGCTGGTTGGCTGCAGCGACGACGCCCGGCCAGCCGGACTGCGCGTCGATCTGAAGCCAGACCGTAATGCTGTTGGCAGTCGCCTTCTTGGTCGCGCCGAGCGTCGTCGCGGTGGTGGCCGCGGCGGCGAGGACGGCGACGAGACAGAGAGCGACGATGCTGCGTCTCTTCATCTGGAGACCTCCAGAGTCAGGCGGCCCTGTCGCTCGCTGCGAGTCTCGGCGCCGCTCAGTTGGTACAGACCAATTCCCATCTCGCCGGATAGTTTCACAAATGTCACCAAGAAGTCAATACCAATCTAGAAGTGGTCCAGCCCGGCCGCCAGAGGCTGCACGGGCCGTCCACCGAGGCCGATCTCCGTGACGAGCCGGTAGCGATCGCCGCGGT
This sequence comes from Thermoleophilia bacterium, assembly GCA_017882605.1. Taxonomy (GTDB): domain Bacteria; phylum Actinomycetota; class Thermoleophilia; order Gaiellales; family Gaiellaceae; genus PALSA-600. Next base: position 8,333 of record JADGPE010000050.1, read on the forward strand.
AGGTCGAGCTCGTGAACTCCACGATGTCGCCGTCCGCCGAGCGCGTGACCCGCTCGAAGAGCAGCGCGGGCGAATGGAGCGGCACGCCGAGCGTCGACGACTCCTCTTCGTTCGTCACGGTCGGCTCCACCGTCTGCGTGCCGCCGACGATCGAGACGTCGTACCGGCTCGCGAGCAGATCGTAGAACGAATGCTCCTCCAGGTCGCGGGCGGAGAGCCCCGGGACGAGCGACGATCGGACGTGCAGGAGCTCGATCGCCATCGGATCCCCGTCTGCGAGACGCAGGCGCTTGACCGCGACCACGGCCTCGGAGGGCGAGACGTGGAGGATGCGCCCGAGCCTGGCGCCGGCGGCGACCTCGCGCAGGTCGAGCGTGCGGCTCCCAGGTGTGAGCCCGCGCGCGCGCATGTCGTCGCTGAACGATGTGATGTCGATGCCCTTGGCGACCTTCGGCTCGGCGACGAACGTTCCGGCTCCGCGCCGGCGCACGAGATACCCCTCGCGGACGAGCTCGTCGAGGGCGGCGCGCACGGTGAGGCGTGAGACGCCGAGGTCGATCCCGAGCTGACGCTCGGATGGGATCGAGTCTCCGACGCTCAGCGGCTCGATCAGCTCGAGCACGCGCTCGCGGGTCTCCCGCTGCTTCGTCACCGCGCCGCCAGGACGGGCGCAGCCGAGGTGTCGAGCCGCGCGCCGCTGTCCGGATCGAAGAAATGGAAGCTCGCGGGGTCGACGGCGAGGTCGAGCTCCGCACCCACCCTGGCGCTCGTCCGGGCGTCGACGCGCGCCGTGAACAGCGCTCGGTCTGTGGGCAGCAATCCCTCTTCCGACGCCGTTTCCAGGACTTCAGCCGTCATCGGCGGGGCTTCGACCTGGAAGAAGACGTGGGCGTCCGAACCGAGCTCCTCGAGCACCTCCACGCGAGCGCGGATCGTCGGCATGCCTGGCGCAAAGGCGGCGTCCTCGAAGCTCTCGGGCCGAATGCCGACGACGACATGCTCGAGCGCGGGCGGCGTCGCGACCGGCACGAGGTACTGGCCGAAGCGCACGCCGTTGCCCTCGACCGTGCCGGCGACGAGGTTCATCGCAGGCGAGCCGATGAATGCGGCGATGAACAGATTGTTCGGATGGCGGTAGAGAACCTGTGGTCGGTCGCATTGCAGGATGCGCCCATCGCGCATGACCGCGACGCGCTGTCCGAGCGTCATCGCTTCCGTCTGGTCGTGGGTGACGTACACGGTCGTGACGCCGAGCCGCTGGTGCAGCTGCGCGAGCGACGCGCGCATGCCGACGCGGAGCTTCGCGTCGAGGTTCGAAAGCGGCTCGTCGAGCAGGAACGCCTGCGGCTGGCGGACGATCGCGCGCCCCATCGCGACGCGTTGCCGCTGACCGCCCGACAGCTGCGCCGGCCGCCGTTCGAGCAGGTCGGTCAGCCCGAGCAGCTCGCCGACCTCGGCCACCCGGCGCGCGATCTCGGGCTTCGGGGTCCGGCGCGCCTTCAGCCCGTAGCCCATGTTCTGGCGCACCGTCATGTGCGGGTAGAGCGCGTACGTCTGGAAGACCATGGCGATGTCTCGGCTGCGCGGGGCAAAGTCCGTGACCTCGCGGTCGCCGATCCAGACCTCTCCGCCGGTCACATCCTCGAGACCGGCGATCATCCGCAGCAGGGTCGACTTGCCACACCCCGACGGCCCGACGAGGACGAGGAACTCGCCGTCGGCGATCTCGAGCGAGACGTCGTCGACGGCCGTCACCGCGCCGAACGCCTTCGTCACCTGCTCGAGCCGGATCGCCGCCACGACGCGATGGTATAGACCAAAGCGGCAGGACACAAGCCCTTTCGCGGAAGAATGTGGCAACTGGTATTGACCAACCTTGGGACCACTTCTAGACTGCAGCGGATGAAGCTCGGAGTCGCAGCGGCGCTCGTCGACGGCCTGCTCGTGAAGGGTGACGTCGAAGTGCTCGACGGCAGGATCTCGGCGGTCGGCCTGAGCGCCCCCTCCGGTCGCGGCATTGCCGTCCCCGGCTTCGTCGACCTGCAGGTCAACGGCTTCGGCGGCGTCGACTTCCTCGACGCGGACGCCGACGGCTACCGGCGGGCCGGAGAGGCGCTGCTCGAGACGGGCGTGACCGCCTACCTTCCGACCCTGATCACGAGCCCGGAGCAGCAGATCCTCGCCGCGATGCGCGAGGTGCCGATCAGCGACGCGCGGCCGCGCATCCTCGGGATGCACCTCGAAGGGCCGTTCCTCTCGCCGAACAGGCTCGGCACGCACGAGGCGTCCTCGCGCCGCGATCCCGATCTCGCGCTGCTCGACCGGCTCCTCGACTCGGGGCCGGTGCGGCTGATGACCCTGGCTCCGGAGCTCCCCGGAGCGACCGAGCTGATCGACCGGCTGATCGAGCGCGGCGTGGCCGTGTCGCTCGGTCACACCGACGCGACGGCCGAGCAGGCGAATGCGGCGTTCGACCGCGGAGCCCGCAGCGTCACGCACCTCTTCAACGCGATGCGACCCTTCCTGCACCGCGATCCCGGCATCGTGGGCGCGGCGCTCGCGCGCGAGGACGTCGTCGTCTGGATCATCGTCGACGGCATCCACCTCGCTCCCGAGACGGTGCGGGTGACGTGGCGCGCCGCGCGCGAGCGGCTCGCGCTCGTGACCGACGCAATCACCGGTGCGGGCCTGGCCGAGGGCTCCTACAGCCTCGGGAATCTCGATATTCGTGTCCACGAGGGCACCGTGCGAGGACCGGACGGCGTCCTCGCCGGCAGTGTGTTGACGATGGACGAAGCAGTGCGGAACCTGCATGCCCTGGGCGTGCCGTTCGAGGAGGCGGTCGCCGCCGCCACCTCGACGCCCGCCCGCGTGCTCGGCGAGTCGGAGCTCGGCCGCATCGACGTCGGGCTCCCCGCAGACCTCGTCGTGCTGGACGACGAGATCGAGATCGAGCGGGTGCTCGTCGGCGGCGAGGTTCGCGTCGCGGTCTAGGGAAGGCTCGACGATGCGTCCGCTGATCGTCCGCCTCGCGACCCACTATCTCGGCGCTCTCCACCGTGTCCTCTACCGAGCGAGCGGCGGCCGGCTCGGGGCACGTATCTGGGGCCTGCCGATCGTGCTCTTGACCACGACCGGCCGCGTGTCCGGGCAGCCGCGCACGGTGCCGCTGTGCTCGTTGCGCGACGGAGAGACCTTCGTCGTGATCGCGTCCTACGGCGGGCTCGATCGGCCGCCGTCGTGGTGGCTCAACCTGCAGAGCGATCCTCACGCCATCGTCCAACTCGGAAGGTCGGTGCAAGACGTCGTCGCGCGCGAGGCGCTGCCGGATGAGCGCGCGCGCCTGTGGGCGGAGGTGACGACACGCGCCCCTGGCTACCTCGCCTACGAGCGACGCACGTCGCGCCGCATTCCCGTCGTGCTGCTCGAGCCGGTTTCTACGGGAACGTGAGCGGCTTGTTCACGCTCGCCACGCCGTAGGACATCGCCACGTGCATGGTCTGCTTCGCGACATGCATGTTCATGTCGAGCAGCGCAGTTTCGACCAGGTGCGAATCACGCGGGATGAACAGCGAGACCTTGATCTCCCCGAGTGAGGCGCCGAGGTTCGCGAGCACACCGGTCGACACGCCGGGAAGGCTCTTGAGCAGCGCATCGCCGTCGATCGTGCCGACGACCTTGTCCTCGGTCTGGCCGTTCACGTCGACCGGCGACACCGTGACGTCCTTCACATAGGGGGTGATCGCGTTGAGATCGAAGCCCGCTGCCGCCTGCTTCGAACCGGCCGGGAACGGGAAGGTGCGCGTCACCCCGTTCGTGTGCATCTGGACCAACGGCCCGCGCTTCACCATGACGGCGTCGACCGGCGCCGCCCCAGGGGCAGCGCTGGTGGTCATGGTCGCGTAGAAGTCGCCCGCGCGCGCCCCCTTGAGGAGCATGCCGCCCTGCACATCGACGGCGGCGCTCTCGCCGGCTCCGGTCAGGGTCACCTGCATCGTAAAGCCCTCGGAGCGCACCGACTGGGCGGCGACCTGCGATTGGGCGAGGAGGTCTTGTGCCTGCTTGGCATCCGCCCCGGTGCACGCCGCCGCCAGGAGCGGCAGCGCCGCGAGGGCGAGCAGGATCGTCAAGCGCCGCACGGTCAGATGATCGGCGTGTCGTCAGCGGTTCCTGTCCCCCGTTCGGAGGATCAGTCGGTCGCGGTCGACTCTGCAAGCTGAACCCGCCGCAGGCTTCGGCGCAGCACGAGTGCGAGCACACCAGCCGCCACGGGCACCACGAGGAAGCCCGCGGAGAACACGGCGAGGGCCACCGAAAGAGCGAGCGAGCACACGGCCGCGATCCGCACGCGACCGTCGAGGATCCTGATCGCCGAGAGCAACGCGAAGACGTAGACGGCGATGAAGCACGCAGAGGTAGCGCGAACGAGGTCGGAGGTCGTGCCGATGCCTGCAAGCACGGCCACGATCACCAGAACGGCGAGCGGCGCATAGATGTAGAGCGGCCGGCGGGGAATCGTTCGGTGGACGTCGCCCGCGAACCAGGCGGGCAGGGCACCTTCGGTCGCGAGCGACGCCGCGAGCTTGGCCATCCCGCCTGTGTAGACGTTCATCGTCCCCATCGTGAGCGCGACGGCGAGCACGGCCGTGGCGTCGCGGCCGGCACGACCGAACCCGACGGCGATGAGGTCGGCGAGCGGGACCCGTGACTGCGTTCCGGCCGTGACCCCGATGGTTGCGACGGCGAGGCCGATGTAGAGGACGGTGACGAGCGTGAACGCGATCCCCATCGCCCGCGGGAGGTCGTGCTCGGGCCGCCGAAACTCCCCCGCGAGCTGTGCGACGGCCTCCCAGCCGACGAAGAGCCAGACGAGGATGTTGGCCGCAGTGCCGATCGCCCAGATCCCGTGCGGTGCGAACGGCGTCCAGTTGTGGCCGCCGCGCGTCGGCAGCGCCACGGCGATCGCAACCGCCATCACCACGATCAGCACCGACGAGAGCGCGAGCTGGAACCCCGAGGAGACTCGGAGGCCGAACAGGTTGGCGGTCAGGACGGTCGCGAACATCGCGAGACCGACCGCCGCCGCGACCGCGGTCCCCGAGCCGGTGAGGTCGGCGACGTAGTAGCCGCCGATCACCGAGACGGCGGGCGCACCGAGCACGACGGCCGCGAGGAACCAGCCGCCGGTGATCGCTGCTGCATCCTCTCCGAGGCCTTCGCGAACGTAGGTGGAGACACCACCTGCGACCGGATGGCGAACGCCGAGCGCCGCGAACGTGATCGCCAGCGGCGCCGAGAGGACGAGTAGCGCGCCCCAGGCCACGATCGACGCCGGACCGGCCGCCTGCACCGCGAGCGCCGGCACGAGCAGGAGGCCGGGGCCGATCAGCGCACCGACGTAGAGCGCGGCTCCGCGCGAGATGCCGAGGTGTCCCATCGAGGTGAGAACGTTCGTCGGCGTCCCGGACATCCCGGGGCGGAGCGCGACTGACCCTCGTTCAAGGGACGGGCTCTCAGCCTTGTTGCGTCGATAAGCCGCCAGGGGTCTCGACCACAAGCGGCGACGGAAGGAGATCGGGTGAAACTCAAGTTCGTGTTGCTGGCGCTCGTCGGAGCGGCCGGCACGATGGCGTCCCTCGCACTCGCGGACTCGGGCCACAAAGGGCGCGAGCAGGCAACGAAGGATGGGCAGTGCACGCGGGCGGTGGTGTTCGGAACGGCCGCAGCACCGCAGTCGTTCACGGTGACGGTCACCCATGCGGGCCGGGACAGCCAGTTCAAGCAGGGCGACGTGGTCACCGTGGCGCTGGGCACGCAGGGACAGAAGGTCGCGATCACCGGCTTCGGCTGCGCGAGCGGGTCGACCCTCAACGCCGGCCTGGCCTCGCTCCGCGTTCTTGAGCCGAGGCACCCCGAGACGACGACGAATGGAAAGACCGGCGACGGTCACCGCGGCGGCACGACGACGACGGCCACCACGACGACCAGTGGAAGGACCGGCGACGGTCACCACGGCGGCACGACGACGACGGTCACCACGACGACCTCGGACGCGACGACGACCGCCACCACAACGACGTCGGATGCGACAACGACGACCACCGCGCAGACGACGACGAACGGGTTGTAGGCAGGACGACATTCCGGGCGGGCGGCAGGACGCCGCCTGCCCGGGGTCTCCTACGCTCGAGGCTCGACGACCTTGGTCACGACCCAGCGGTGCTTGCCGATCTTCCGGTCGCGGGTGAACCCGAGCTGCTCGTAGGTCGACAGAGCACCGTTGAAGAGGAAGCCGGCGGGCACCGACCCCGCGTCCTCGGGGTAGCCCTCGACCGTGCCCCCACCCAGGCTCGCGATGAGCTCGAGCGCACCGGCGAGCCCCGCGGTCGCCACGCCCAGACGCCGGTGGCCCTTCCCGACGAAGTTGCACGCGATGCGCCAGTCCGGCGAGGTCGTCCGGCTCTTTTCGTACGCGGCGCGGCTCTTGATCCGGGGCAGCTCGGCGGGTGCGCCGAACTGGCACCAGCCCACGCAATCGTCTCCGTCGAAGACGAGCGCCGCATGCGCGGTTCCCGCCCGAACGCGCTCGAGCTTCCGCTCGCGGTTGAGAGCCGGGGTGCTGTCCTTACCGACCCCTTCGGGATGGAACCCCATGCACCAGCACCCCCCGAAGACGCCGTTGTTGCGCTCCGCCAATGCGGCAAACGCCTCCCACGTCGACTCGTCGAGTGCCTTGACCGTGTACGCCGGTTCGACCCTCGGTGCGCTAGGCACTCCAGACCACCTCGATCGGCCGGTCGAGGCCCGGCAGCGGCAGGGCGTGGGCTTCGGCCTCGATCGCATCGCGCATCGCACGCGAGAGGCGCGCCCAGACGTCGATCCGCACGGTGTTGTTCGCGCGTCTCCAGGTTCCGCGGACCTCGCCCTCGACGAGGAGCGCGCCAGGCCAGACGCGGGGCGTCCAGAGACGCTGCCGCTGGTCCTCACGCGGAACGAGCAGCTCGCGCTCCGCGCCGTCGAGCAGGAAGTAGGCATCGCCGCTCGGCAGTAGGCGCGCAGGCGCGGCGGCCGGGGCCGCGGCCCGCAGCGCCGGCTCGTCGTCTGCGAGTAGCCACTCGTCGCCGAGCGGCGACCGGACCGGCAGCAGCGATCCCGCGAGCGACGCGAACGCATCGCTCGCCGACCGCCGGGAGATGCCCGCCCACCGGGCGAACCCGGCAGCCGTGGCCGGGCCGAAGATGTGGAGATAGCGTCGAGCGAGCTCGCGACGGGCGTCGGCCGGATCGATCTTCGCAGCGGCAACCGTCCAGACCATGGGCGCACGTGCACCCTCCCAACGAATGGCGACCGTGCCCGTCGTCGCGGCGTAACGGAGCGAGTTGCCGACGCGGAGCGCGCTCCCAGCCTCGCGGTCCGTCATGCGCCTGCCGTCGAGATGGGCGTGCAGCCGTTCCGCGGTGCGTTCGGCGCGAAGGCGACCCTTGGCGTTCTCGGGATGCCGCCCGAGCGAGAACAGCGCGAAGTCACGCTTCGCGACGACGTAGGTGTGGTAGCGAGGGCCCCACAGCTGGGCGAGCGAGGAATGCTCCCACGTCGACGGCTCGACTCCGTCCACTCGCGCGTGCAAGGAGAGCAACGCCGCTCTCGGCATGCTGTCCTGCAGGCCGGCCCACGCCGCCCGCCGCAGCGACTCCGAGCCCGCCGGCAGGCGCTCGTCGAGCGAGCCCACTCGTCGCCGGAACGCGAGGACCTGCCGTCGCGTGACCCTGAGTCGCGATTGGGTCGAACTCGTCATTGAGCCGGCAGGATCCTAATTGACCGTCCCCCTCATGCTCGCGCGGTGCGATGTGAGCCAACGGGCCGAACGGAGGCATGTAGGTTGGCTGTGGTGCTCGATCGACTCCCACGGGTTCTGCTCCACATCGAAGGGGTTGCGGTTGCGG
>JADGPE010000013.1 GCA_017882605.1 Thermoleophilia bacterium
TGGAGCTAGGCGGGCTCGAACCGCCGACCTCCTGGGTGCGATCCAGGCGCTCTCCCAACTGAGCTATAGCCCCGCGACGGGTTCATTGTAACGCTCCTCTTGCAGAAGCGCCCCGGGGCTATGCCTGAACGAGCGAGCCGCCGTCGACGAGGTAGGCGGCACCGGTCATGAAGCTCGACGCGTCGGAGGCGAGCAGCACGACGAGGCCCTTCAGTTCGTCCGGGTGCGCCATCCGGCCGAGCGGGATCAGGGTCGCCCACGCCTGTTTCAGCTCGTCGGTCGGGTGCTCGGTGACGCCGCCGCCGATCAGCGTCCCGTAGAACGGGCCGGGACAGATGGCGTTGACGAGCACGCCGTCCTGGGCGAGCTCGAGTGCGGCCTGGCGAACGAGGTGGATCACTGCCGCCTTGCTCGCCGCGTAGCCGTAACAGACGAGCGGCTCGGGACGCAGCCCGGCGTTCGAGGCGGTGACGACGATCCGCCCCGAGCCCTGGCGCCGCATGATCCCGGCCGCGCTCCGCATCGTGTGCATCACACCGGTCAGGTTGACGCCGAGCACCTTGTCCCAGTCGGAGCGCTGCACCGTGTCGAGCGTCTGCCCTCCGGGAACGCGGAAGCCGGGAACGGATGCAAGCCCGGCGTTCGCGAACACGACATCGATCCCACCCTGCGCTTCGACGACGTCGTCGAACAGGGCGCCCACGCGGGCCTCGTCGGTGACGTCGACAACGAACGGGCGCGCGTCGCAGCCGCGTTCGACAAGCCGCTCGGTCGAGGCTGCGAGGCGCTCTTCGTCGAAGTCCGCCAAGGTCACTCGTGCACCGCATTCGCCGAGCACCTCGGCCATGGCGAACCCGAGCCCGCTCGCGGCGCCCGTGACGACGACGCGCCGTTCGCGAACGTCGAAGAGCCGCAGCAGTGCGTCCGCCGCCGAACCGTGTGTCGCTGTGTCTGCCAAGAGGGCCTCCTTGCGTGGCAGCCGATCGAATCACGCCGTCGTGCTCTCTGCAACGGCTGTGCGGGCGTACGATCGGGCGATGCGTGAGCCCGCGTTCACGGAGACCTTGCAGATCGCGCTCGTCGTCCGCGATCTCGACGCCGCGATGCGCACCTACGTGCACGACTACGGGATCGGGCCCTGGGCGATCTACGAGTTCAACCCCGGCAACGTCCGGAACATGAGCGCGGACGGCGAACCGCTCGAATCTGCCTGGCGCCTCGCTCTTGCGCGCGTCGGGCACGTGCACTGGGAGCTGATCCAACCGCTCGACGACCGCAGCACCTATGCGGAGTTCCTGGCGGAGAAGGGCGAAGGTGTCCATCACATCGGTGTCGCGGTCCCGAGCTTCGACGCGGCGGTTGCAAGCGTGGCGGCGCAAGGCCGCAAGGTCTTGCTCGGCGGCGAGTACAACCGGGTCACCTTCGCGTATCTGCCGACCGGTGACGACCTCGGCGTGATCACGGAGATCTTCGATTCGGCGCCCGGAGACGATCAGGATCCGGATTCCGTCTACCCCTGATCGTTCTTACCGCTTCCTCACAGTTCCCTCATCCGTCCTGGGAAGGCAACAGGTGAACCGCCCAGTCAAAGGAGAACGGATGACACGCAAGATGAATCTCTTGGCCCTCCTCGGTGCCGCAATCGTGACGGTGCTCGCCATCGCGGGCTTCTCGAACGCAGCGAGCTCGGCCGCGCCGGTCAACACCGCTGCACCGAAGATCACCGGTACGTCGGCCGAGGACGGCCAGACGCTGACGGCGAGCTCCGGCACGTGGACGAGCGCGAGCTCGCTCACCTACAAGTACCAGTGGAGGCGCTGCGACAAGCAGGGCAGCGGCTGCTCGAACATCTCGGGAGCAGACAGCGCGACGTATCAGTTGAAGTCGACTGATGTCGGTCACACAGTGCGCGTCCGCGTGACGGCGACGAACTCGGACGGCTCGGCGTCGGCCAGTTCGGATGCGACCGCCGTGATCACGTCGAAGACGGCGCCGCCGCCGACGACGGTGAACGGCTGCCCGACTTCGGGCTCGGGCACGCTCGACGTCGCGTCGATCGCGCCGCCGGCGCGGCTCGTGATCGACGGGCAGACCGTCTCGCCGACGGTGATCACCCGCGCTGCCAACGACGTGACGCTTCGGTTCCACGTCTCGGCGTGCAACGGTCGCTCGATCTCCGGTGCGCTCGTCTACGCGACGGCCGTGCCGTTCTCGCAGTTCTCGATCCCGCCGGAGGTGCAGACCGGTTCCGACGGGTGGGTCACGTTGACGATGCATCAGGACCGCTACTTCCCGGCCTCGGCGCGGCAGCAGTTGCTCGCCATGTTCGTGCGGGCCCGCAAGTCGGGCGAGTCGCCCCTCTGCGGCGTCTCGACCCGCCGCCTCGTTTCGTTCCCCGCCCACGCGTAGCGGGCAAGACGACCGCGCGTGCCGCCTACGATAGGGCGGTGCGCGCGGTCGTTCTCGACGCCGGCGGGCTCCCCGAGCTCGCCGACCTGCCGGAGCCGATCGCTCCGGGGTCGCTCGTCCGCGTTCTGGCGTGCGGCCTCTGCGGCTCCGACGTGGAGAAACTGGGGCGCGCTGCGCCCGGCACCGTGCTCGGCCACGAGATCGCGGGCGAGCTCGAGGGCGGTGAGCGCGTGACGGTGATGCACCGCGTCCCGTGCGGGAGGTGCGAGCGCTGCGTTGCCGGCCATCAGTCGACCTGCAGGGAGTTCGGCGAGTTGCGGATCGCGCCGGGTGGGTTTGCCGAACGGCTGCGCGCGACGCACACCGTTCCGCTGCCCGAAACGCTCGATGCGCACGGGGGTGTCTGGGTCGAGCCGCTGGCCTGTGTGCTGCGTGCGGCTGAGCTGGTGCCGCGCGGCCGCGTGCTGGTCGTTGGCTGCGGCGCGATCGGCCAGTTGTGGGTGCAGGTGCTGCGGCGGCGCGGCGACGACGTCTTCGTGACCGAGCCGCGCGCGGAGCGCCGTGCAACGGCGCGCCTGCTCGGCGCAGAGACCGGCGGCGATCCGGTCGCGAGCGCCGTCGTCACGGCAGCGGCCGGGATCAACGAAGCGCTGCAGCGGCTCGAACCGGGCTGCACATTGCTTGTCTTCTCGGCCCCGGAGCAGCACGTGCCGACGTCGCTCGAGGCGGTCTACCGGAAGGAGTTGCACCTGGTCGGCTCGCGCTCCGCGACGCCGGAGTTCTTCGAGGCTGCGGTCGAGCTCCTCCCGAGCCTCGTTCTCCCCGAGGTGACCGTCCTGCCCCTCGAGCGGTTCCGCGAGGGTGTCGAGCTGTATCGCAGCGGTGCTGCGGTGAAGGTCGTGTTCGCGCCGTGAAGGCGGCCCGCCTCTACGCGCCCGACGACCTGCGCATCGAAGACGTGCCGAAGCCCGAGCCCGGGCCGGGCGACGTGCTCGTGCAGATCGAGCTCGCCTTGACCGACGGAACCGATCTGAAGACCTTCCGCCGCGGGCATCCAGTCCTGCTGCGCGAATCACCGTCTCCGTTCGGGCACGAGTTCTGCGGGCTCGTCGACGGGCGCCGTGTCGTCGCCGCCAACTCCGCGCCCTGCGGCGTGTGCGACGGTTGCGCCCGGGGGGAGCAATGCCGCGACCTGCAGTTCCTCTCCGGCGCGTATGCGGACTGGATCGTCGTGCCCGAACGCATCGCGGCGGTCAATCTGCACGACGTGCCGCACGGCCTCGCGCCGGAGGTCGCCGCGCTGCTCGAGCCGCTCGCCTGCTGCCTGCGCGGGATCGATCGTGCGGGCGTTCAGGCGGGCGACTCCGTCGCGGTCCTGGGCGCCGGCCCGATCGGTCTGATGCTGGCGGCGTGCGTCGCCGACGCCGGTGGCTGGCCGGTGCTCGTCGGAGGCCGCGAAGAACGCCGCGAGCTCGCCGGCGCGTTCGGGGCCGAGCCGGGCGACGGGCGTGGGGCGGACATCGTGCTCGAAGCGGCCGGCACCGAGCAGGCCTGGTGCGACGCGGTGGAGCTCGTGCGCCCCGGTGGGGCGGTGGTGCTGTTCGGCGGCCTGCCCGGCGATGCGCGGCCCGCTCTCGACGCGTTTCGGCTGCACTACGAGGAGCTCACCGTTCGTGGCTCGTTCCACCACACGCCTGCGACGGTGCGGGCGGCGCTCGCGTTCCTCGCGAGCGGCGCGTACCCGTGGGAGCAGCTCGTCACGCATCGCGTCTCGCTGGCCGAGTTGCCGGGGCTGTTCGCCGATCCGCCGCGCGACCTGCTCAAGGCCGCCGTCGTTCCGTGACGCTGCTCGAGCCTGTCCCGACGCACGTGTGGGACCCCACGATCACTGGCCCTGCACGGCAGAACTCTCCTTGACCTAAGCGCCTAGTCGTAGCGCGCACCCCGGGGAGGCAGAGCGCGGCGGCCGAACTGCGGGCTGTCGGCCGTGAATCCTGGCCGGGCAGGGCCAGTTACGAATGATGGTACTCCTCTCGAGCGCCCTGGTCGAGCCGCTCAGCCGAGGTAGCCCTTGACCGCGAGAAACCGCCACAGCGCGCGGACGTAGGCACTGCCTTTCGGCGACCCGAACCCGCGGTCGAGCGCGCCGCCGGCCGCGATTCGAAGCAGGGTCTGCTTGGCGAGCGCCGCCCGTCCGAGCAGCGCGTCGTCCGCGGCCCAGGCGGCGAGGAGCCCCCGCACGTCACCGCGCCTCTTCACCTGGGCGCGGTACCCGTTCCACCAGAAGGCGGCGTCCTTGGCGATCGCCGGTTCGTGGCTGCGAGTGACGTTCGTGAAACGTCCGTCGTTGTAGGCCCAGAGCTGGACCGGCGCGCCCGAGTCGGCGTAGTCGGTGAACTCGTAGGCGAACGAGTCGTCCCGGGTCACGAACACGACCTTGCCGCCGAGCACCTTCACGGTCGCACCGGGGTCGGCGAAGTCGAACTCCGTCTTCCGCGGCTTTGCGCCGGAGAAGTCGAAGACCTGCTCGAGGAAGCAGCAGTGAGCCCCGCCCGTGTAGAGCGCGAGCAGCAGTTCCTTCGAGCCGTCCGCGTTCAGATCGCGAAAGGAGAGCGACGAGCGACCGTAGATCCCGCCGGGCTGAAGCCGGTTGCCGACTCCCGGCAGCGAGCTTCTCACCGGCTGGTCGAGCACCAGCCGGGAGCCGTGCACCACGGTCAGGTGGAGCTTCGAGTACTGAAAGTCGGCCGTCTTGGCGAACGTGAAGTTCGCCCGCCAGCCGCCGGCGCTCGCAACCTGGTGACCCGTCCCGGCCGTGGCGGCGAGTCCGGCGCCCGCACAGAGCGCCAGCGTTCCGGCAGCAGCGACCACTGTGACGAGCTGACGCATGACGGCTAGCTGAACAGCGTCAGCTCGGGCTCGCGCTCGCCGCGCAGGACGTCGAGGTCGACCTGCGCCCAGGCGAGCCCGCGCTGTTCGGCGAGTGCGACCGCCTGCGGCTTGATCTGCTGCGCGACGAGAATGCCGCGGCAAGCGGAGCGGGCCGGGTCGACGCGGATGCAGTCGAGGTAGCGGGTCAGCTGCTCGACCGCGTCGATCGTGCCGACGCGCTTGATCTCGACGGCGACCCAGCCGTCCTCGGCGTCCCGGCACATCAGGTCGACGGGGCCGACGTCGGTCGGCCACTCGCGCTTGACGAGCCGCAGGTCCGGCTCGATGTGCGTCGGGTCGTCGGCGAGCAGGAGCTGCAGGTCGCGCTCGACGCCGTCCTTCTCGAGCCCGGCCGCCTCGCCCATGTCGTGCGCGACGTCGGAGAGCACCTCGATCAGCTTGATCTCGAGGCGGTCTTCGCTGCGGCCGGCGCGCTTGCGCACGACGACGAGGTCGCCCGAGTCCTCGATCACCGTCGGCGGCGTCATCCAGTTGAGCGGCTTGTAGCCGCCGGCGTCGGCATGGACGAGCACCGAACCGTCGTCCTTCAGCATCAACAGGCGTGTCGACTCCGGCAGGAAGGCGTTCAGGCGGCCGGAGTAGGACACTTCGCAGCGGGCGACGATCAGGCGCATCGCGGCAACCTACCGTCCCGTCCGGACATGTCCCAGGGACTGTCCCCGGGACCTGTCCCGCCGGGCCTAGGCCCGGCGGATCAGCGTGAGACCGTCGCGGACGCTCAGCAGGACCTGAACCGTCCGAGGGTCGGCCGCGACGTGCTCGTTGAAGCGCGCGATCGCCGGGTTGCCGTCGACCACCCGGCCGCCCGCGAGCGTGTTGTCGGCGACGATCAGTCCTCGCTCCGCGAGACGCGGCACCACAGCTTCGTAGTACGAGACGTAGCCGTCCTTGTCCGCGTCGATGAAGACGAAGTCGAAGTCTCCGTCGAGCGACGCGAGCGTCTCGGCCGCCGGGCCGACGTGCAGCGTGATCTTCGAGCCGTGCGGAGAGCGGTCGAACCATCCTTGCGCGAACGCGGCGCGCACCGGGTCGAGCTCGCAGGCGTCGATGTGACCGCCCTCCGGCAGCGCAGCCGCCATCGCGAGCGCTGAATGGCCGCTGAACGTGCCGATCTCGAGCACACGGCGTGGCTGTGCGATCCAGACGAGCAGCTCCAGGAATCGCCCGGCGACGGGACCCGTGAGCATTCCCGCCTGACCGAGCTCGCGCGCCGTCTGCTCGGAGAGCTCTGCGAGCAGCGGGTCGTGAGGCGACGACATCCGCTCGGTGTACTCCTCGATGCGCGGGTCGACGAGGTTCACTAGCCGCGCTCCACCTTCGAGCCGCCGACGATCGCGTCGCTGCCGTCGTCGAAGCGCACCCACGCCTTGCCCTTGCCGTCGTAGTCGGGCGACCAGACCACGAGCGTCGCCGGACGGCCGGCGACCGACACGCGCTCGGTTCCCTCGGGCTCGACTCCCCGCCAGACGCGCACGAACGGGTTCAGCTCCCATTCGCGGCCGATCGTCGTCTCGTCCGTGTGCCCGGGCAGCACGCGGCGGTCGTGCGGCATCGGCATGTAGACGTCCATCACGGCGTCCTTGATCTGCTGGAAATCGCCGCCGCCGACCGCGTCCTTGAAGAGCGTGTCGCCCGAGAAGACCACGTGGTCGTTGACCACGAAACAGACCATGTCGTCGGAATGGCCCGGGGTCGGGAGCGCGTCGATCCAGAGGTCGCCGGTCTCGATCGAATGGCGCACCACCGGCACGCCGAGCTCGGTCTCGTGCTCGACATGGTCCAGGTGGGCGTGCGTCCGCAGTACGTGGGTCGGCGTCACCCGCCATTCCGCGGCCGCCTCGAACAGCGGCCCGAGCGGCGCCCCCGAATCCACGAACACGGCGGTGCCTCCCGCCTCGTCAGCCACGAGGTACGCGTTCGAGAGCCAGCGGGAGTCCATGCTCCGGGCGACCAGCACGTCGTTAGGCTAGCCGTGCACCCGACCGCGAGGAGAAACGAAAACATGCCCGGGCTGATGGCACGCCTCTCATTGATCTTCAAGGCCAAGTTCTCGAAGGCGCTCGATCGCGCCGAGAACCCGAACGAGACTCTCGACTACTCCTACGAGGAGCAGCTCCGCCAGCTCCAGAACGTCAAGCGCGGCATCGCCGACGTGACGACTGCCAAGAAGCGGCTGGAGATGCAGTACACATCGATGCAGCAGCAGGTCGACAAGCTCGACGGCCAGGCGCGACAGGCGCTGCAGGCCGGGCACGAAGACCTGGCCCGCGAGGCGCTGACCCGCAAGACGGCGGTGCAGGCGCAGCTCGAGGCGATCATGCAACAGGGCCAGCAGCTCGAGGCCCAGCAGGCGAAGCTCGTCGATGGTGAGAAGACACTCTCGGCCAAGATCGAGGCGTTCCGCTCGCAGAAGGAAGTGATCAAGGCGCAGTACTCGGCCGCCGAGGCGCAGGTGCGGATCGGCGAGGCTGCGACCGGCATCGGCGAGCACATGGCCGACGTCGGCATGGCGGTCCAGCGCGCCAAGGACAAGACCGAGCAGATGCAGGCACGCGCGAGCGCGATCGACGAGCTCACCGCCGCCGGCTCGCTCGAGGACTTCACCTCGTCGGGCGACGACATCGACCGTCAGCTGGCGCAGATCTCGCAGGGCGGCCAGGTCGACGACGAGCTCGCGAAGATGAAGGCCGAGCTCGGCAAGAGCGACGAGCCGAAAGCAATCGAGGGAGAGAAGCCGTGATCGTCCGGTTGATGGGCGAGGGTCAGTTTCGCGTCGACGACGCGCTCATCACGCGGCTCAACGAGCTCGACGACGAGGTGTCCCGTGCGGTGACCGAAGGGGATGAGCGCGCCCTGTGGACCGGCCTGCAGGCGCTCGCCGATGCGGTGCGCGAGGGCGGAGAGAAGCTCGCGGACGAGGACCTGCGCCCGTCCGACGCGATCATCCCTCCCGAGGACCTCTCGCTGGAGGAGGCGCGCGAGTTGCTGGCGGACGAGGGGTTCATCCCCGACCTGCCGGTACCGTCGTGATGCAGGAAGTCGTGCTCGCTGCGCGCCCGCAGGGCGAGCCGCAAGAGTCCGACTTCGAGCTCCGCGAAGCGCCCGACGCCGCGCCCGGCGACGGCGAGGTGCTCGTTCGCAACGTCTACGTGTCGGTCGACCCGTACATGCGCAGCCGCATGACCGGTGCGCGCACCTACGTTGGCCCGTACGAGCTCGGCAGTCCGATCGACGGTGGTGCCGTCGGCCGGGTCGTCGAGTCGCGCCACGAGGGCTACGCCGAGGGCGACTGGGTGATGTCGATGCTCGGCTGGCGAGAGCAGGGGGTCGTTGCAGGTGACCGTCTGCGGAAGCTCGACGCATCGCTGGCGCCGCCCTCGACCGCCCTCGGCGTGCTCGGGATGCCGGGGCTCACGGCGTGGGTGGGGCTGGTCGACATCGGGCGGATCGAGCAAGGGGAGACGATCTACGTCTCCGGGGCGGCGGGAGCCGTCGGCAGCGCGGCGGCGCAGCTGGCGAAGCTCAAAGGCCTCCACGTGATCGGCAGCGCCGGCTCGGCCGAGAAGGTCGACTGGCTGCGCTCGCTCGGCATCGAGGCCTTCAACTACCGCGAGGTGGCCGCGAAGGAAGCACTTGCAGACGGCATCGACGTGTTCTTCGACAACGTCGGCGGCGAGCAGTTGGAGGCTGCGCTGAATGCGCTACGTCCGTTCGGTCGCGTCATCGCCTGCGGGGCGATCTCGCGCTACAACGACGAGCGCCCCCAGCCGGGCCCGCGCAACCTCGGCTTCGTCGTCACGAAACGGCTGCGCATCCAGGGCTTCATCGTTTCCGATCACTCCGACCGTTTCCCGGCGTTCCTGGCCGAGGTCGGGCCGTGGGTGGCAGCCGGGGAGGTGCGGTACCGCGAGACCTTCGTCGACGGGATCGAGAATGTCCCGGCTGCGTTCGCAGGCCTCTTCCGCGGCGAGAACACCGGCAAGATGCTCGTACGCGTCTAGCGGTGCACGAACTCGATGTGCGTCGAGCCGAGGAGGTTCTGGCCGTCGATCTCGAAGTGGCAGACGCGCGACCGGGGTGACCGGGGCACGAAGATCGTGCCGTTCCAGTAGGTCAGTCCGGCGATCCTGGCCCGGGTCGTGATCCGTCCGTCGAGGCGCAGGGTCACCACGCTCGTCGCCTTGGGCAGGAGCGTCAGCTCGAGCCGTCCGCCCGCGCAGTCATAGGCGCGCACAACGCCGGGCTCGGTCATGTCGCCGTTCGGCTTGATTCCGCGTTCGACTGTCGTGAGTCGCGCCGGGCCGGTCAGCCGCCACACGGTCAGTCCGGCGGTGTCGAGACCGAATTGGGTCAGATGAGCGATCGGCGTGCCTACGAATGAGTGCGGGTCGCTCGCGACGAGGTAGCGCTCGTCGATCGGGAGCCGGCCCGTCGGCGGAACGTGGACGACCCGCTGCGTCATCGGGCCGGGAACGCGGGCGGGCCTGGCCGACACCACGTCGGTGATGTTCCGGTTCCAGAACCGCACCTGCCAGACGCCGTTCCAGTACGACTCGCCGTCGTAGAAGTAGGCGGTGGGGGCGTGAGTGGCGCGGGTGATCCAGTCGGGCGGAATGCCGACAAGATTGCGTTGGTCGTAGCCGACGTGGTCGGCGAGCTCGTTCGAGGCGACCGCGCTCGAGCCGATCAGGAGGACGATCATCGCGGCCGGAAGGCCCGCGAGGAAGCGTCGGCGCAGCGTGATGATCGCGCCGAGAATCGCGAACGCGACGACGGCGACCCCCCACGCCGCGCGGTCTCCGCCCACCCGGTCGAGGATCGCGACGTCGAATGTGTCCGGCAGCGTCTCGATGCCGATGAGGTGGTTCCACGGCGTCAGCAGGAGCAGCGCGAGCACGGAGAGCGCGACGAAGTAGACGGCCGGCCGCGGCCGCGGAGCGCCGCGATCGAGCCAGAGCGCGAAGACGGTGAAGAGCAGCGGCGGGAGCAGCGCGAGGTCCCGGCCGAGGAGGTGCGGCGCATAGCGCGCGGCGAACAGGCCGACCTGCGCGACCACGAGGACGGTTGCGCACGCCGTGACCGAGACGACGGCCCGGGCTCCCGGGTCTCGCTCGTCGCCTCGTGCGACGCCGATCAGCAGCAGGACGAGCGCGACGGTCGGAGCGACGGCCGTCGAGAACACCAGGTAGCTGAAGTGCTCGCCGATGAGAGTTGCCGCCGAGCCGAGTGGGTAGTGCCCCCGGAGCGTCTCTTCGTAGGCGCCGAAGAGACCGGGCGCCGCGGCGACCGCCGCTCCTGCCGCGACCAGCACCCACCAGACAGGCCAGAAGGCACGCAGCGATCGCCGCTCGCGCGACAGCAGCCAATCGACGATGATCGCCGCGGCGAAGACCGCGACCAGCACGACCGACTGAACTCTCGTCAGCACCGCCAGGGCGATCGCGCCCAATGCGATCGCCTGGTCGCGAAGTGTCGCGGTCTCGACGGCCTGCGCAATCGCCAGGAGCGCGAACGCGCCGAGCGGATAGATGAGGACCTCCGTCATCAGGAAGCCCGAGTAGAGCGTCAGCGGCGTTGCGAGCGCGAGCGCCGCCGCAACGAGTGCATAGCCGGGCCGCATGAAGCGGCGTCCGTAGAAGGAGATCGGCACGGCGACCAGCGACATCGCCAAGGCCTGCAGCAGTTTCAGCGACGCGTAGCCGGTTGCGAGCCGGCCGACCGAGAGCGGGATCCCTGCCAGCACGGGGTAGAGGAAGCCGTAACCGGCGCCCTCGCCGTGGAGGAGCGCCAGGTGGCCGTGGCGCCAGAAGGACACGGCGCGCTCCGCGTAGATCGCTTCGTCGGGCATGATCCACAGCCCGGTGATCCGCCTGCCGGCCAGCCAGTGCAGGAGCGTCGAGACCCCGACGAGCGCGGGGAGCGCGAGGACTAGACCGGGGCGTCGAAGAGTGCGAACCATCGCGTCAAGTCCTGCTCGACCGGCAGCTCCTTTTCGAGCTTCGCCTTCAGTTCGAGCTCGGTTGCGTTGTCGCGTTTCTGGTCTCCGAGGGGCACGAACGGCCAAAATGCCCCGCGCTTGAATCCGTAAATCCAGTAGACGGGGTGCTCGCCACCCTTGAACGGGAAGGTCGCGGCCAGGAGCTGCGAGCCGAACCCTTGCGCGGTCAGCTCCGACGCCAACGTGTGCGCGGTGGCGACGAGATCCTCGAGGTCGGGGTCGTGGATGACGATCCAGTCGAATCCGAACTCGTCGGACTTGCGCTCCACCTGGGAGCCACATTGTTGGGCGACGGCGTCGATGAGCTTGTCGACGTCGTCGAACGCGCTGCGAAACTCGCCGGAGGACTGCGGCTTGAACGCAACCGCCGCCGCCCCGGCCGTGACGAGCCCGAGCTCCGCCTGCAGCGTCACCGCCGCGGTCGTCAAAGCGAAAAGCCGGTCGTCCTGCGGCTCGCTGAGTTTCTTGCGCCCGAAGAGGACGTCTCTAACGCCCAACGGGCTCTCCCTGGCTGCGGCTCATCTCCCCGAGCCTAGCGAGCCGCTCCTCGAGCGGGGGATGGTCGGAGAAGATGGCGAACCTGGGCCGTCCGGTGGCCACGACCCAGAGCGCTTCCACGCGGCCGAGCTTGCGGAGATCGATGTTCGGGATCTCGGAATCGTCCTGAGTGAGCTTGACGAGCGCGCTCATCATGTCTGCGGGCCTGCCGGTCAGAATGGCCGACCCGCGGTCGGCGGCGAATTCGCGATAGCGCGACAGGGTCAAGGTGATCAAGGATCCAAATGCCCAGATGGGGATCCCAAGCCACCAGACGAAGAACCAGGCGTAGAACACGGCCCCTTCCTCGGCGATCAGCGTCTCGCCGAGCGTCCGAGGGACGCCGGCGAACGTCATGACGCCGGCGTCGCGGTTGGCGATGTGCGCGAGCTCGTGAGCGAGAACGGCTTCGAGCTCCCCGGTCGTGAGCAATCGCTGCAATGCGCTCGTCACGACGATGGTGGCATCTCGCCGTCGAACGCCGACGGTGAACGCGTTGGGTGTTGGCGAATCGACGACCGCGAGATCCGGCACCGGGACGTCCGCAAGCGCCGACAGCCGTTCGAGCATCGCGTAGAGCTTCGGTTGGTCCCGTTCGGTGACCGGCCTGGCGTCGACGGCGCCGAGCATCAGACCGCTGGCGGTTCCGTATTTCGCGATCGTGGCGCCGCCGATGATGACGCTGAGCACGATGATGAACGGCGTCCAGTTCGGCTCGACGAACGCGAGCGCGACGAGACCGGTTGCGATGGCGGCATAGAGAACGGTCACCGCGATGGCCAGGAGCAGCATGCGGATGCTGAGGCCGAGGTCACGCGTGGAGAAGCGCCGCTGCACGCGGCAGTTGTACTACCTAGGCGACCGGGCGGCCCATCTCGCGGGCGATCTCGGCGAGCGCCGCGATGCGCTTCTCGAGCGGCGGGTGATCCATGAAGAGCTCAGCGAGGTTGCCCTTGGCCTTCGCCGGGATGATGAAGAACGCGTTCATCCCCTCGACCTGGCGCAGGTCTCGATTCGGGATCAGGGTCATCTGCGACGAGATCTTCTGCAGCGCGCTCATCAGGTACTCCGGCGCGCCGGTGATCAGTGCCGAGCCGCGATCAGCGGCGTACTCGCGATAGCGGGAGATCGTCCGGATCAGGACGAAGCTGATCGCGTAGACGATGATCGAGACGACGAAGACGATCAGCCAGATCGGCGGCCCGTTGTTGTTGTCCCGGTTCCCGCCGCCGCCGCCCCACATGCCGGCGTAGAGGCCGAAGCGGGTCAGCATCGCCGCGAGCATCGCGAAGAAGCTGGCGACGGTCATGATCAGCACGTCGCGGTTCGCCACATGGGAGAGCTCGTGGGCGAGGACGCCCTCGATCTCCTTCGGCTCGAGCCGGTCCCACAGGCCGGTTGTCACGCAGACGGCGGCGTGCTTGGGCGAGCGCCCCGTGGCAAACGCGTTCGGCACCGGCGTGTCCATCATCGCGACCTTCGGCTTCGGCAGGTCGGCCATCGCGCACAGCCGCTCGACCATGTCGTGCAGCGCGGGCGCCTCTTCGCGCGAGACGACCTTCGCACCGGCCGCGGCGAGCGCCAGCTTGTCCGACGTGTAGTACTGGAAGAACGCCAGCCCGATCACGATCACGAGCATCGGGACGAGCCCGACGTTCAGGACCTGGAACAGCACCACGGCGAAGATCACGTAGAGCAGGCCGAGCAGGGCCGTCGTGAAGATCATCCGCAACGTGAGGCCGGCGTCGCGACCGTAGGATCTGCGCTTCATACCGGGGATTGTAGGGATGACCCTGGCCGCGCTGCAGGCGCTTAACGCCCCGTCAACGTGCGCCCGGCGGTATAGACTCCGCGCTCGTGCGCCGCCTCGTTCCTGTCCTGGCCGTCCTCCTCTTCGCCGCCGGCTGCTCGACCTCCAAGCCGGGGGAGAAGACCGTGTCGCCGCTGCCGACGAAGGTCGTCGGCACGGTCGCAAAGCCGCAGGCTGTCACCGTTCCGGCGCAGTACAAGAACGGGGATCCGACGGCCGGGAAGGCGGTCTTTCTGAGCGCCGGGTGCACCGGGTGCCACACGCTCGCCGACGCCAAAGCGAACGGCACGGTCGGCCCCAATCTCGACCAGATGAAGCCCGCTCTGTCGAAGGCCGTCCTGCGCGTGACGAAGGGCGCCGGGGCGATGCCCTCGTTCCAGGGCCAGCTGACGACGAAGCAGATCGCCGATGTCACCGCGTACGTCGTGAAGGCGACCGGCGGCAACCCGAACGGCTGACGCTCTCTCTTCCTGAGAACTTCCCGCGCGGCGTCGACGTCGTCGCGACCGATTTCGACCGCACGCTCGTGTGGGAGGACGGGCAGCTGCCGCCACGGACCCTGGACGCCCTGCGGGCCGCCCGAGCCGCAGACCTCGACGTGATCGTCGTCACGGGGCGGATGGTGCAGTCCGTGCGGCGCTTCCTCGAGCCGGCCCGCCTCGACGAGCCGGTCATCTGCTACCAGGGCGCCGTCGTCGCAGACGCCGACGGGAAGTGGCTACGTCACGAGCCGATCCCGCTCGAGCTCGCGCGCGAGGTGATCCGGCTCGTCGAGGGAGTGGGCTACGGGCTCAACGTCTACGTCGGCGACGAGCTGTACGTCTCCAAGGTGACACAGGGCTCGCGCGACTACGCGGGCTTCCAACAGCTTGTGATCCACGAGGTCGGTGACCTGCTCGCCTGGCTCGATGAGCCCCCAACCAAGCTCGTCTGCGTGGGCGATCCGACGGAGCTCGACGGCGTCGAGGCCCGGATGAAGGCGCACTTCGGCGACCTGCTCTACATCTCGAAGTCGTTGCCGTACTTCCTCGAGTTCGCGGCGTCCGGCGTGACGAAAGGCGCCGGCCTCGACTTCCTGGCCGCGCACATGGGCTTCACCCGGGCGCAGACGATCGCCTTCGGCGACGGTGAGAACGACGTGGAGCTCGTCGAATGGGCCGGGTTCGGCATCGCCGTGGAGAACGCGCACGACCGCGTGAAGGCGGTCGCCGACTGGATCTGCCCCTCCGCGCAGGAAGAAGGCGTCGCACAGGTGCTCGAGGCGCTTCTAGACTCGAAGCAGCGATGATCGATCTCCGCGCAGCCCGCAACGATCCCGACGCCTACCGGACGGCGCTCGCGCGCAAGGGTGCGGCCGGGATCTTCGACGAGCTCCTGGCCGCCGACGCACGCTGGCGGGAGGTGCAGCAGCAGGTCGACGAGCTGCGCGCGCGCACCAAGCTCAAGGGGAAGCCGACGCCGGAGCAGCTCGCCGAGCTGACCACGATCAAGCAGCAGTTGCAGCCGCTCGAGGCAGAGCTGACGGAGGTGACGCAGCGGCTGCAGGATCTGCACGACCGCGTGCCGAACCCGCCGGCTGAGGACACGCCGGACGGCGACACGGAGGAGGACGCCGTCGCGGTGAAGGTCGTCGGCGATCCGCCGAGCTTCGACTTCGAGCCGCGCGACCATCTCGATCTTTCTGCGGCGCACGGCTGGATCGACGTCGAGCGCGGGGCGAAGGTATCGGGCTCGCGCTTCGTCTACCGCGTCGGTGACGTGGCGCTGCTCGAGATCGCGCTGTACCGCTGGGCGCTCGCGCGCATTGCGCAGAAGGGCCACACGCCGATGCTGCCGCCGGTGCTCGTGCGCGACGAGGCGATGTACGGCACGGGGTTCTTTCCGTCGGACAAGGGCGACTTCTACGAGGTGCCGGAGGACGGTCTCTATCTCGCGGGCACGTCGGAGGTCCCGCTGGCCGCCTTCCACGGCGGCGAGGAGCTCGAGGGGCTGCCGCTTCGCTACGTCGCCTTCTCGACGTGCTTCCGCCGGGAGGCGGGCGCCGCGGGCAAGGACACCCGCGGGATGTTCCGCGTGCATCAGTTCGACAAGGTCGAGATGTTCGTCTTCTGCGCGCCCGAGGGCTCGCGAGACGAGCACGAGCGTTTGCTCGGCATCGAGGAGGAGCTCGTGCAGGAGCTCGGCCTGCCCTATCGCGTGCTGAACATCGCCGCCGGTGATCTGGGAGCCTCGGCCGCGAAGAAGTACGACATCGAGGCGTGGTTCCCGGGGCAGGCGCGCTACCGCGAGATCACCTCGACGTCGAACACGACCGACTACCAGTCGCGCCGCCTGAAGATCAGCCACCGTCGTCAGGACGGGAAGCCCGCGCCCGTGCATACGCTGAACGGCACCGCGGTGACGGCGCGCGCCATGATCGCCGTGCTGGAGAACTTCCAGGAATCCGACGGGTCGGTCAGCGTGCCGGAGCCGCTGACAGAGTTCGGCGCCCCGGCACGTCTCGGCGCCGAGCGGGTAGCTCCAGTTCGGTAGTGAGTACGCCGGCCCGGAGCCGTCTTCGTTCGGCTTGAATACACGCGCGGGCGGGGTGCCGGAGCGGTCGAACGGGGCGGTCTTGAAAACCGCTGACGGGGCAACTCGTTCGTGGGTTCGAATCCCACCCCCGCCGCTCAACCATGCGTCTTGCGACTTCGGCGTGTCGGTCGCGTGCCTGACGAACGTGTACTCAAGGCGCAGGAATGCACCCGCCGGACCGGCCAGGAACACTGACCGCCAACGCAGTCCGGCAGCCTCGCCGTGCCGAAGCCTGGTCGCCATGTGGAACACGAACACCGGCGCGTCACGATCAGGTCGTCGCGCTCCCGATCCGTCTCCGCCTCCGCGATCAGCTTGGCGAACGCACGCTCGATCGACGCCACCTCGTCGGGCCCGAAGATGCGCCACTGCTACCGCTGCTCCCTTGGCCGGTCAACCAGCGGATCGGGTTCGACCCGATCAAGCCGCGCCGGAGAGCGGCCCGCAGGATCAGCAAGAGCACGCCGACCGGGCGTCTGCTCGGCACGGCCACGCACCGGCGAGGAGGCCGTGGCGCACGTCATCTGCCGCCTCCGTGCAACGCTCCGCGAACTCCCTCTCCATCCGCTCCCCGGGCCAACTGGACGCCTAGGTCAGGGTGGGTTAGGTTCGCTGCATAGTGCTCAGCACCGTGAAGAGACTTGTCGTGAAGACCCCCCTGGCACCCTTTCGGCGCTTTCGCAGAGCCCTCCGCATTCGCCCTCGCTCAGACCTTGTGCGCCTCGGCAGCGCGTACGGCGGTTGGACTGTTCCTGCCGACCTGGTGGAGCCCTCTTGGGTCTGTTACTCGGTCGGTGTCGGCGACGACATTACCTTCGACATCGCGCTAATTGAGCAGTTCGGTTGCGAGATCGAAGCGTTTGATCCGACGCCGAGTTCCGTCGAATACGTTCAGCGCGCCGCAGCCCACGAACCTCGTTTCCGCTTTTACCCGTGGGGCGTTTGGATTTGCGACGATCCGGCGGTGCGCTTTTACGCACCGCCCTATTCTGACACCAACTTCTCGGCCGTGAATCTGCACCGCACGGATGAGTTTTTCGACGCGCCATGCCGGGCGCTTCTGTCGATCATGGAGGAGCTTGGCCATGATCGGATTGATCTTCTGAAGCTGGACATTGAGGGGGCGGAGTACGAAGTTCTCGACTCCCTTATTGATGGGCCGATTCGCCCGGAAGTGCTCTGCGTCGAGTTTCACAAGAGATCGAGTGGGATTAGGTCAATGGTGCAAGCGGCGAATCGAACACAGGCTGCCGGCTACGAAGCTGTAGCCGCCGAAGGCTACGACGTAACCTTCGTCCGCAGGGCCGGACAAGCCAGTCAGACGCAACCCCATTCTGCTCCACTCGACCGAGGGTTGTGAAACGTCGAATCAGACTTCGTACCGACCTCAGCGCACCTCAGGGGGTGGGAGCGACCCCTAAAGGCCGCTCCCGGAGCCAAACGGCCCGCGCCTTCGCGAACTTGAAAACCGCTGACGGGGCAACTCGTCCGTGGGTTCAAATCCCACCCCCGCCGCTGAGTTCGAGCCGAAACCCCGCAGCGCTGCGGGGTTTCGGCTTTCGAGTTCTCGTTTGCGTGCGTGCTAGCCGGTGAGAGCCGGTGTCTTGACGAGTCCCTCCTGCGGATCGATGGCGCCGAGGTCCTCGACGATCTCGAAGCGGCCGCTTCGAGCTTGGGCGATGTACATGTTCAGGCGCAGGTGGTGCTGGCCGGGCGCCATTGCTGCCGGCCCGCCCGGGCTCTCGTCGATCCGTGCGTGGTCGAGGGCGGCGATCACGTCCTCCTGTGTGAGCGAGCCGGCCTCCGTGACCGCGGCGGCCCACAGCCGGAGGCCTCGGTAGAGGCCCGAGCACGCGCTGCCGCCTGTGAACTTGGCGTCGCCGGGATAGAGCGTGTCGTACTGCTCGAGCAGCTGGCGGCTGAACGGGTCGGGGACAGCCTGGTAGTAGTCGAGGCAGCCGTAGAGGCCCTCGACGTGGACGGCCGGCACCATGTTCAGGAAGTTCTCGTCGAAGTACGTGCAGACGAGCTGTCCGCCGCGTCGCGTGAAGCCGGACTCGTACAGCTCGGCGAAGAACGGCGTCAGCCCGGGCGGGACGATCGTGTTGAACACGGCGTCGGCGCCGCTCGCCGTGATCTTCTCGACGGTCTCGCGGTAGTCGGTGTGGTCGAGCGGGAAGTACTCCTCGCCGACGATCGAGCCGCCGTTGGCCGCAACGACCTCTTTGACGCGCCCGTTCAGCACGTGCGGCCAGATGTAGTCGGCCGACGGCAGATAGAACGTCTTCGCGCCGGTCTCCCGCATCAGCCATGGAATCAACGGATCGACCTGCTGCGCCGGCACCGGCCCTGTGCAGAAGATCAACGGGTCCGACTCCTGTCCCTCGTACTGCTCGGGGTAGATGTAGAGCGTCTCACCCTCGACGACGACCGGACCTTTGATCGCCTGTCTCGTCGAGCTGTAGATGCCGCCGAAGACGACGTCGACCTGATCACGCCCGACGAGCTTCGCCGCCTTGGCAGCGGCCACGGCGTCGTCGGTCGCGCTGTCCTCGAGCACGAGGACAACAGGCCGCCCGAGCAGGCCTCCATCGGCGTTGAGCTCGTCGATCACCATCCGGGCCACGTTTGCGTTCGCGAGCCCGACGAACGACAGCGGACCCGTCTGATCGGCGATCACTCCGACCTTGATCGGAGCGACTGCGTCTTGGGTTGACTCCGCCATGACTCCTCCTTGGTGCGTCGCCGAACGCCCGGCGGCCGGCCGGCAACGCCTGTTGTGTGCATCGACCCTGCAACAACCGCATCCGCCCGCATATAGGGCGAATGACCTATCCGGCGACCGCCGACCCTGGGTGCGAAGCCCAGCGCTGGACGATGCTGTGGACTTCCAGGTATTGGATCGCCGGCGGGCCTTCTCCGAAGCCTGCCTCCGTGCGGGCGGCGGCGACTTTCTCGCCCCAAGCCTCGAGAAAGCAGGTCTACGCGATGCCGGCGGCGGTTGGTGTTTCCCGCTCCAGGATGAGGCCGGATGTCCGCGCCTCGTCGTTCGTGAGGGAGCCGACGAGACGCCAGCCGTCTTGAGCGGCCTTGTTCAAGTCAGCCTCCACAGCCTCATTGGCCTCGCCGGCCATCGGCCTCGCGACGTAGATGACTCGATACTCCAGCACCCTCGCAGAGACCACGGTTCGCTCACCTGCACCGGCGGACCGCAGACTCCGAGGCACGTCCGTGGTCCGTTCGTGATCCCGGAGGGGACTTGTGAGTGGGCTGGAGGAGGTCGGCATGGGCGGTTCGTGCGGCACGCTGCGCGGCTTCCCAAGATCGGCGCGTGGCTGAAGCTCGGCGATCGACGCGTCACGCATCTCGGCGCCGCTCAGCCGCAGGGTGGTCACTAGTCGAGCCGGCGCGGCGCGCCACGATCGTGAGCTCGCCCAGCCAATCGCCGAAGACAGTCAGCAGCCGCATGCCGATGCCGGTCCTTTCCGCAGGGGGTTCCTCGTATTGTCGCGGCCGGTCGACCCGCTGTCTCTCGCCTGATCGAGTGATTGCTAGAAGATCCGCCAGCTCTGCCGGCTGAGGAAGAACCCGTGCTTGCTCTGGTTCGTGCAGGTGAGACCGTTGAAGCGTGACGTGCAGGACAGGCCGTCGCGCTGCCAGGTATGCCCGTAGGAAAGCACCCGTGATCGAGGGTCGATCGCGGTGTCGCCGTGGCAGACGAGGATCGGGCGCCCCAGGCGGGACACTTCGATCGAGTCTCCGTAGTCGAGCGGGCAGCGCTTTGGCCGGTGCGGCTCGGGACGCAGACGGCTGCGGATGTCGCAGCGGACGGTCGGCTTTTCCGCGCCGGTAAGCCCCGCAGAGAAGGCGCAGCCGATGTTGCCTGTGGGTGTGCGGAAGCTGATCACGACCGAGGCGGAACGCGCCGATGCGATCCCCGGCACCGCCGCCACGATCAGGGCAAGGACGATCGCGAGTCGCACGGACATTCCGCGAATCTACTCGAGTCACGTCCAGCAGTGAAGTCCCTGGCGCCGAGGAGCACTCGGTAGGACCGCTCTCCCCAGTCGGCCCCACCGAATGCCCCCGAGGATGGCCGCAAGTCCGCCTCAACCGTCGTCGGCCCCACCCAACACGGTCTCGCCACCCTCGCCCCACCAGACGGGCCGGGCGGCGGAAATCTTCCATCGAGCCGAACGATCCTGCGCTCCATCCGAGCCTCGGATTACCGTTGCACGATCCGCCGCCGGGTCACACTCGCGCTTTCGGCTGTTCTGCTCGCAGCGTGCGGCGTCGCCGCCGCATCGACTCTTGCATCCGGAACGAGCCCCGCCGGCGTGACGATCACAATCACGGTTCCGGACGACGTCACGTCGACGACGGTCACGGTGCCGAGCGCCAGGACGACGACGGCGGTCAGGCCCGAAGACGTGCTGCACCTGAAGGCGGCCTACGCCGACCCTGCGCAGATCTCAGCGGTTGCCGACGTCCGAACGCGGCGGGCGCTGCAAGTAGAGCTCCGCGATCTCGACGCGTTCCTCGTCGGGCGGCCGAAGCTCCGGCCCTACCGCGCGCACCTCTGGTACGTCGCCCACCACGCGCACCCGACGGTGACGTCGAGACGGCTCGCCTCGTTGCTTTGGTGCACCGTGTGGTTCCCCCGCGACTGCGGCTGAGCGCCACCGTCAGGTGCTTTGTTCTTCTCGCAGGAGCTGGAGGAGCGAGAGCAGGTCGTTGCTGAGATCGCGTGACGCGAGGCGCTCGATCGCCGCGATCCGCTGAGGATCCGCCGCGCCGCTGACCGCAGCGTCGATTCGGGCCCAGCCTTCGGCCTCGGGCAGCTGCGGAAAGAGCATCCGGCGAACCTGGTCGAGATCGGGGGAGTGGTCGTCGCTCTCGGCTTGGCGCATACACGGACTATCGGGGGCCGGCTGGGACTGTCCCCGGCGCTTCGGCTGGGACGGAACTGCCGATCGTCCAGATTTGTTGGCACGAGCGCGTCAACTTTGGTAAGATTTGCGCACATCTTGCCCCAATCCTCGGCGAGGTGATGAGCGCCAGACCCCAGCATTCGGTCGGCAGCAAGCCGCCACGTTGGTCTCGAAGACCGACATGTGTTCGCTGGAGGAGGCCGAGAATGCAACAGGTTGAGCACCGCAGCGTCAGGTACGCGGCGCGCAGGCTACGGGAAGCTTCGCGCAACCCAACGAGCCTGCGCCAGGCGCGCCGCACGGCAAACCGCAAGCAGGTGACCGGAGATCTCCGCTGTGAATGTGGCGAGTCGGGCTGCCGGGCGGCGATTCCGGTTTCGGCCGAGGGGCACCGTGGAGCGCGCGACGGCTTCGTCGTCGTGCCGGGCCACCACGGCGGTGACATCGTCGTCGCCGCTGCCGATCGGTTCTTCGTCGTCGAGCTCAGGCCGATCGGGGTGGCGTCGTGAACGTCTCGGAGCGCCCGTCGATCGGCGACCGTCTCGAGGCCGCGGCGATCTCGCTGAAGATGATCGCGGCGACGGATGCGGACATCGCGCCGTTCGTGTCGACGTTGGCTCACCGGTTCAGCGTCGATGAGACCGCCTTGCGCGGGGCGGCCCGGAGTCACACTACGCAACGGGCCTACGACCGGATCCACTCCAATGTCGAGCCGGTGATCGACTTCTGAGAGGCAACGTCGCCCACGCAGGCGTGTCGAGGCGTACCGTTCACTGCAGGAAGAGGACCAGCCGATGACCGACACTCAACCACCCGAGCCGGCGCAGGAGCCGGTTGCGGCTCGCGCTCCCGCGTCCCTCGGCGAATCCCGCGCACAGCGCGCCACGCGCCATTACCGTCGTGCACGCCTCTACGCCGGCACGATCGCATTCGTTGCGTTGCTTGCCGTCTTGATCATCCTGACCTCGGTGAACACGCGCACCGTGAAACTGAGCTGGGCGTTCGGCTCGACTCACGCGTCGCTCGTCTGGATCATCCTCGCGACTGCCGTGGCCGGGTGGCTGCTCGGCCTCGCGACCGCCGTCGCCTTCCGCCTGCGAACCCGGCGGACGAGATGATCAAGCGCCTGCGCGTCCTCGTCGCGAACGAGCGCCAGGACAGGCTCGCCGATGTTGCGACGATCGTCGCCAGCTTGGGTCACGAGGTGATCGCTCCGCAGATCGTCGTCTCCGAAGTCGGCGCCTTCACCGCGCGCGAGCGGCCGGACGTCGCGCTCGTCGGGCTGGGGGACAGCTCCGCCCATGCACTGCGCCTGATCGAGGAGATCGTCCACGAGGCCAGCTGTCCGGTTGTCGTCCTCCTGCACGCACCGGATCCCGAGTTCGTCGTCGAAGCGGCCAAGCGCGGCGTCTTTGCCCACATCACCGACGGCGAGCCGCTGGAGTGGCAGAACTCGATCGAGATCGTCCTGCGTCGTTTCGCCGAATACCAGGATCTGGAGGGCGCGTTCGCGCGCCGGGCGACGATCGAACGTGCGAAAGGCATCCTGATGGAGCGCCACTCGATCGACGAGATCGGTGCGTTCGAGCTCCTGCGCGACCACGCGCGTAAAGGACGTCTCAAGCTGGTCGACATCGCTCAGGCGATCGTCGACGGCCATCTCCTGCTGCCCGGCAAGAGTAGTGGCTGAGGCGCTTCGCTAAAGCCCCGGGGCCGGTGCGGCCGATAGAACGTCAAGTCCTCATGCAAGGTCTGGCGAGGGCGCCGAGTCTTTGGTCCGTTATCGACTCGAAGGAGCCCATTTCATGAAGCGTTTCATCGTGCTGCTGGTAGCGACCGCCGCGCTCCTCGCGCCGTCGGCTGCGCTCGCGAGCGGCGTCGTGCTCAAGGTTCAGCGGGCAACACACCTCGTCGCAGTTGCGAGGACGCCCTCGAATGTTGCGCTCGTCCACACCTCGGCGAAGCTCGCCGTCGGCCAGCGCATCTCCCTCACGGCGACCAAGCTGCGCAACGGGACGCTCTCCGCGTCGAGCGTCAAGGTGCTCGGGCGCGCCCACAAGGTGACCTTTCGCGGGCTCTTGCTCTCGAAGTCCGGCTCGCAGCTGATCGTCTCCGCCGGCGGCGCGGTGATCGCCCTGCATCGCGGCGGCCGGACGACCGCATCCGCGAGCGACTCCGGGCCGGCGCCGGGCAGCACCGTTCAGGTGACCGCCACGGTCGGGACGACGGGCGAGCTCGACGAGGACGACGCAACCACTGTCGCTCCGACCGCTCCGGGCGGCCAGATCGAGGGCCACCTGACGCTCGGCACCGGAACGATCACGGTCACCACGGAGCACATGAGCCTCGTGCTCAATGTTCCGGCCGGATTCGACCTGACGAAGTTCGTCAGCGGCAGCGAGGTCCTCGCGACCTTCACGCAGGGAACCGACGGTAAGCTCACCCTGACCGCCCTCTCGGCGGACGGCAGCGCACAGCAGGCCGACAGCGGAGGAGCCCAGGGCAGTGGCTCCGGTGACGACAACGGTGGCGACAGCAGCGGCGGCGGCAGCGGCAGCGGCAGCGGTGACAACCAAGGTGGCGACGGCCACGGCGACGACAACGGAGGCGGTGGAGGAGGCGGCGACGGCGGCGACCACTAGCCCAATCCGCAGGCGCCGCTTCGCCGGTAGAGCTGACGTGAGCCCGCTGTTGCTCAGACGCCTTTCGGACGAACAGCTCGGCAGCCGCCTGGCCTCCGGCCAGGCGGCTGCCTTCGACGAGCTGTACCGGCGCTACGTGCACCGCCTGGCGGCGTACGGCGCGAACCTGCTCGGTGACGGCGCGTCCGGTGACGACGTCGCGCAGTCGGCGCTGCTCAAGGCCTACGGCGCGCTGCGCGGCGGCCGGCTGCCGGATCGCGTCAAGCCGTGGCTTTACCGGATCGCCCACAACACTGCGATCGATCTGGTCGCGCGGCGGCGTGAGCTCCCCTTCGCCGAGTTGCCGGAGGGCGCGACGGGCAGTGGGGAGCCCGTCGAGTCCTCCGGCGCGCTCGTCGCCGCGCTTGCATCACTTCCCGAGCGGCAACGCCGGGTGTACGTGCTGCGAGAACTGCACGGCCTGCGGATCGACGAGACAGCAGCCGAGCTAGGGCTCTCGTCCTCCCAGGTCGAGCAGACGCTGTTCGTTGCCCGCAACCGGATGGCGGAGCACCTCGTCTTCGGCGACCGGCTCAACTGCGTCGCGGTGCAGCGCCTCGCGATTGGGCCGCTGGACGCGGACGAACGGCGTGCGCTCAAGACGCATCTGCGCTCGTGCTCCGGCTGTCGCGCCACATTGGGGCTGCGTGGACGCGCGCTCGGGCTCTTGCCGGCCGCCTCCTTCGACTGGCTGCGCGGTCTCTTCGCCGGACTTGCGACGGGTGGCGCTCCCGCCGCGGCCAAGGTCGGCGCGATCGTCGTGACCGCGACGTTCGCCGCCGGCGTCTCCGGGGCCACCGACCAGGCTTCACATCACGCTCGGCCGGTGATCACCCAGGCTGCTGCTCCCGTGACACACCGGCGTGGGCCGGTGTCGCCGGGCGCGACCGCTCCGGCAGGTACACCCGCGCCGAGCACGAGCCCACTGGTGTTCTCGCCCGCGACAGCTGTCTCCCGGACACAGCCGGTGGATCACCACCATGGGTCGCGCAGCGAGCGCCGATCGCAGCTGCCCGGGCCGGCCGAGATCCAGCATCGTGGTGGCAGCGACGGCGGCAGCGGGACAGGGAGCAGCGGTCGGCCGCAAACGTCCGACGGCGGCGGTGGCAGCGGCGACTCGGGCTCCGGCTCCGACGGCGGCCATACGACGGTGGCGCCGGTCAGCGCTCCCGCGTCGGCCACCAGCGGCGACGGCGGCGGCGACCAGCCGTCGGCGGCGACGGTGACGGCTGGTGACCGGCTGACGACGACGACCACCGACTCCGGCGGCTCGCCGGACAGCGGTGGCAACGGCGGCGATAGTGGCAGTGGAAGTGGAAGTGGCAGTGGTGACGGAAGCGGCGACGGGCACGATGGGAGCTCCGGCGACGGCTCGGCGCCTTCGCCCAACTGACCCCGAGAAGACTCATGAGAGACCGTGCGCCTATCCAGTCGGCCGCCGCGCTCATCGGCGTCGTGTTCCTGCTGCTCGGGATTCTCGGCTTCGTGCCGGGCGTGACCTCGCACTCCGGTGATCTGAGCTTCGCCGGCCACGCCGGCGGCGCGGAGCTATTCGGCCGCTTCCAGGTGTCGATCCTGCACAACACCGTGCATCTGCTCTTGGGCATCGCCGGCCTCGCGTCGGCGAGGACAGCCACCGGCGCCCGTGCGTTCCTCACCTTGGGCGGCGTCCTCTCCCTCGCCCTCTGGTTCGTGGGGGCCGCGGGCGCCGGCGGTTGGATCCCTCTGAACACAGCCGACAACTGGCTGCACTTCCTGCTCGGGATCGGGATGATCGGGCTCGGCTCTGCGGACGGCCGGGGTCGGGCCCGCGCCGCGGCCGTCTAGCCCTCGGCGGCGAGCGGTGCTGCGGGCGGGGCGCCGGCAGGCGTCTCGACCTGCTTGTAGGCCGCGAGCACCTCGGCGAGGATCTCGAGCGCGATCTCGGCCGGTGTCTCGCCGCCCAGGTCGAGACCGACCGGTCCGCGCACGCCGTCGGCGAGCTCCCCGAGCTTCTCCCGGCGCTTTTCCTGGGCACGCTTCGAGCCGAGCGCCCCGACGTAGAACGCCTTCCCCTCGACACCGCGGCGGAGCGCCGGGATGTCGAGCCGCTCCTCGTGCACGAGTGAGATCAGCGCGGTCTCCGGGTCGACGGCGATCTCGTCCGGCCACGCGACGACGAGCTCGCCGGCGCTCGGCACGCGCTCGCGTGTGGCGAGCCCGGCGCGCGGGTCGACGACGACGGTGCGCCAGCCGAGCGGCCGTGCCAACGCGCACAGGGCCTCTGCGATGTCGCCGGCGCCGACGGCGACGAGGCGTGGGGGCGGGCCGATCGCCTCGACGAACACGGTTCGGCCGTCCTCTTCGAGCAGCTCGGTGCGAGTCCGTTCGCCGCCCTCCCAGCGCTCGCCCACTCCTTGTCCCTCGACGACGACGTAGCTGGCGCCGCGCTCGAGAGCGGGCGCACCGGCGAACGGCTCCAGGAAGACGTCGATCTCGCCGCCGCACGGCAGACCGACCGTCCACGCCTCGTCGTCGGCGATGCCGTACGACACGACGCTCGCGACCTCGCCGTCGAGAATCGCCTTGCAACGCTCGGCCACGTCGGCCTCGACGCAGCCGCCGGAGACCGAGCCGAACATCCGCCCGGAACGGGTGACTGCCAGCTTCGAGCCGAGCGGGCGCGGGGCACTGCGCCGCGTCGCGACAACGGTCGCGATCGCGACCTCCTCGCCCGCGGCGCGCCATTCCTCGGCTTTTGCCAGAACGTCGTCCATCTAGTCTCCATGGTAGTCATGGACGCCCTCGACGAACTGCTCGCCCGCGTCGACGCCGGCGAACTGGGCGATCCGCTGCCCGTGCTCGCGTACGTCGCCGGGCAGGCGCTCGAGCTCGACGACGAGGAGCTGAACGGCGCCCGGCGCCGGGCGCTCTTGCTCGTCGCAGCCGGTGGCGATCCCCACCGCGAGCTCGAGGTGGACGACCGCGCGGTGAAGGCGCTCGCTGCCGATCTCTACACCGACGAGCGGCGCGAGCAGTTCGGCCGGAGCATCGACGCGCTCGTGCTGCGGGTGCGGGAGCTGCCGACCGCGCGCGAAGCGGCACTGTTCCTCGCAGCCGACGTCGACCTTGCCTGGCGTCTCTGCTCGCTCGGCTTGCTCGCCGAGGAGCTCGCCGAATGACGCCGGCCGTGCAGGCGGCCAAGCGGGCGGGCATCGTCTTCGAGCTGCACGAGTACGAGGCCGTGGAGATCGGCGACGGCGACTACGCGGTCGCGGTGGCGGCGGCGCTCGGCCTGCCGCCGGGACGCCTCTTCAAGACGCTCGTTGCCTCGGTCGACGGCCGTCTGGCCGTGTTCGTCGTGCCCGCCGACCGCCAGCTCGACCTGCGGGCGGCGGGCAAGCGCGTGACCCTCGCCGACCGCGCGGCGGCGGAGCGCGCGACCGGGTACGTGCTCGGGGGCATCAGCCCGCTCGGTCAGCGCAAGCAACTGCCCACGACGGTCGACGAGTCCGCGCTCGCCTGGGAGACGCTGCTCGTCAGTGCCGGGCGGCGCGGGCTGCAGATCGAGCTCGCTCCCGGGGATCTCGTCGCCCTCACCGGCGCGACCGTCGCGCCGATCGCGAAGTAGTCAGTGCTGCAGGAAGGCCGGCGGTGCGAACGCGGCCGCGCAGCGGCGGTCGGCGGCGCCGATGCGCTGTGTGTCGAGGAATCGCGATGCGACTGCGGGCAGGCAGCCGTACTGAACGGAGCCGTGGCCTGCGCCCGGGACCATGAGGATGGTCGTGTTCGGCAGCGTGCGCTTGATCGGCATGACGTTCGGCTTCGGGTCCTGGGGATCGAGGCCGCCGACGAGCGCGAGGACGGGCACCGCGCTCCTCGGCGGCCTGCCCGTGTCCGGTCCAGCGCTCGGCGTCGGCAAGGCCGAACAGAATGCGGCGCGAAACTGGAGCTCGGCGGCCGCCTCGTCGTAGAGGTACGACCCGGTGGCCGAGGCGAGCGACTGTGGTGCCTGGCGTGCCCACCCCTCGAAGCAGAGGATGCGCCAGTACATGACCTGTCGCATCGTGGCGATGAGCGCCGGCCGCACTGCTTCGGCGTAGACCTGCGCGAGCGGCGTCACGTTTCCCGACGCGGCCGCATGCGCGAGCGAGAAGAGCTGTGGAATCGTTGCCGGGTCACGGCTGAGCGTCTCGATCGTCAAACCGGCTTCGGCCGCGCCGAACGGGACGGATCCGCCTGCGGCCACGACATCGACGGGGTGCGCCCGGAGCCTCGTGACGAGCGAGCTCACCGCGGTCGCGAGGTGCCCGTAGGTCTTCACGCACGGCGCGTTCGCGTCACAACGTGACGACAGGAGCCTGATCTGGGCTTGCCCTGCCTGCGGAGCGAGCTCGAAGAACGGCACGTCGGGGCTGGTCGCTCCGTCCAGGATCGCGGCCTTCACATGGCTTCCGTGCCGTGCGATGTAGACGAGGGCTGCCGTGGCACCGTACGAGCCGCCGTAGACGACCACCCGTTGGTAGCCCAGTGCCGCGCGCAGCGAATCGGCGTCGTCCATCGCAGCATCGGTGCCGTACATGCGGGAATCGGCCCGCAGGTTGGCGACGCAGTCGCGTGCGTACGAGCGCAAGCTGCCGATGGCGAGGTTCGGCGGCGGCTCGGGGCAGAGCAGCGGCGCCGACGCTCCGACTCCCCGCTGGTCGAGCAGAACGAGATCGCGTCCCGTCCTGCCGAAGACCTGCGAGGCGAATTTCGCGACCCCCAACGCCGAGCCGCCGGGGCCTCCTGCGAAGTAGAAGAGCGGCTCTTTGGCGGTCGCATGACGCGCCTTGATCACTGCGAACGAGAGCGAGATGCGCCGGCCGGACGGTTGCGTCCGGTTCTCCGGAACGATCAGCGTCCCGCACTGGGCCGCAACGCCACCGAGCTTGCACGGATGGAGAGCGGGTCGTGTCGTGGCGCCGTTCCCGGCCGAAGCGAGGCTCAGCACGAGAACGAGCACGCCGAGCAAGGGAGCTGCGGCTCGTTGCATGAGCCAATCCTCACGACCGGAGCCTGCGGCTCCATCCGCGCAGCCGCGGATCCGGCTGCGGAACTGCCCGCAGTCGGTCGGGCGCCTGCTAGGTCCCCCACCAGAAGCTCGCAGCGATCACCACGTAGAAGCCGATCAGCACGACTCCCTCCTGCCAGGTCGACTCGCCGTCGTTGACGACCAGGGCGCCGAGGATCGCCGCGATCACGAGCACCAGGGCGAGCAGGGTCGGGAAGACGAGCGTCAGGTGCGTCGGGAAGAGGAGCGACACGAAGACGAGCAACGGTGTCAGCGCGAGCGCGACCTGTAGCGACGAGTTGAGGATCACCGAGATCGCGAAGTCGGGGCGGTTGCGCACAGCGAGCTGCACGCCGACGACGTTCTCGACCGCATTCCCGGCGATCGCGACGATCACGAGCCCGGCGAACTCCTGGCTCATGTGCAGCGTGTGGATCGCGGGTGTCAGCGCGCTCACGAACCAGTCGGAGGCGAACGCCGCGCCGACGCCGGCGATCGCGAGGACGACCGCGGTGGTCATGACCGACCAGCGTGGAGCCTCATGCTCCTCGCCTTCGGCGCCCTTGAGGAACAGCGGCAGCGTGCAGATGAAGACGACGAGGAGGACGCCCGCACAGATCAGCGACAGGGCACTCGAGTGCGCCGCGGCCGGCGCGTGGAACGCGTGGGCGAGCGACGGCATCGCCAGCGTGGCGCCGGCGAGCAGCGTCAGGGTCGAGATCATCCGGGCGCGGTCCGAGCTGAAGTGCTGCACGCCGTTCTTCAGACCGCCGGCAAGGAATGCGATCCCGAGCACCAGCACGCTGTTCGCGAGGATCGAGCCCACGAGTGCCGCCTGGACGACACCCACCAGGCCGCTGTTCAGGGCGAAGAGCGCGACGAACAGTTCCGGCATGTTCCCGAGCGCCGACTGAACGACGCCCGCAGCCCCGGAGCCGAGCCTCGCCCCGAGCTGCTCGGTCGCGGCGCCGACGAGTCGGGCCAGGGCGGCGAGCGCGATCGCAGCGACGACGAACGTCGTCACGTCGCCGAGGGCGAAGTGAGCGAAGGCGGCCACCGCGACGAGCGCGATCGTGACGGCGAGCTCGATCAGGTCGCGCCGGGTCATTGGCGCGACGCTAACAGGCTCTACCTCCATCGAGGGAACTGGGATGAGGGATCGCGACCGGGCGTGAATCAGCCGAAACACCTTGCACAGCAACTCCCCGAGGAGGAGAGCCTCGTTGCGGTATTTCATCTTTACGCTCACTACCCTCGCCTTGGCCTGCGGCCTGGCGGCCGGTGCGAACGCGTCGCAGTTGATCGATCGAAACGCCCACGACGTGCGGCTCGTCGTCAACGCGAAGGGTGAGGCGTTGATCACCTACACGGCAGGCGGCAAGCTCAAGCACGTTCTCGCGTGGGATGCGGTCAATGCGATCGCGCCGACCCGCGCCCGTGCGCAGGTCGAGTTCAAGGTCGACTACGCCGGGGGCTGGGGCCGGTCACACACGCAGGAGTGGAAGACCTTTGGCGGCAGTTGCGGGGCGTACGACGGCCCGGAGCTCGTGTGGAAGGTCGCGGCCTGTAAAGCACCGGACGGCTCGTACTGGGCGCTCCAGGCTTGGCAGCGGATGCTGCCGAACTACGGCATGACGCCGAGCGGTGCGCAAGCGGCCTGGGAGCTTCGCCTCTCACACTGGACCGGCGATCTGCCGGTGCTGACGATCGACACGGACTGGGCCTGGCACCAGTGGGATCACCTCTACGGGACCTACTCGTACGCAGGCAAGCCCGTCTTCGGCTTCAAGTCGACCTCGGGCGGGAACCCGCTCGACTCCTTTGGACGGAACATCTACGTGGACACGCTCGACTCGGCGTACGGCTCCGGCTGGAAGCGGGAGAACAGCTTTCTCGCGCACAGCGGCACCGGCGTCTTCTGTTACAGCTTCAACCCGCACGGGTCGCATCCGGCCGGCAAGGGCGTCAAGTATCGCGCCACGGTCGAAGGGCCGGGCGTCACTCCCGACGTGATGTGGCAAGGCGATGCACCCGGCGCGTACGACAAAGTGCTCGACCTGCAGGCGAACGACGCCATCGCCCAGTTCGGCGACAAGCAGTGCCGGGCGAACTAGAGGGTCTGCTCGACGACTCGGCTAGGCTCGGCCCCGTGCAGGAAAGCGGGGCCGAGCAACGTGCGCTCTTTCGTCGATGGCCGGCGGGAGTCTCGGTCGTCGTCGCCGAGGTCGACGGGCGCAGGCACGGGCTGACCGTCTCGTCGCTCGTCTCGCTGTCGCTGGAACCGCCTCTCGTCGGGATCTCGGTCGCACTCGAGGCGTCGCTGCACGAGTTGCTGCGCGACGCGGGGCAGTGGGCGGCGTCGTTGCTCTCGGGTGAGCAGGAGCATCTCGCGCAGCACTTTGCGCGCAGCGTTCCGCCGAGGGTGCTCTGGAACGGCATCGACCTCCGCAAAGATGACCAGCGGCTGCTCGAGGGCGCGGCGGGCTGGCTCACCGCCCGCACGGTCGACGAGCTGCGCACCGGCGACCACACGTTCTTCGTCGGCGAGGTTCTGTCGATCGAGGAAGGGACGGCGGCGACGTCGCTCTCCTACGTGCATCGCACGTACCACGCCCTGTGATCGAAGCGGTCGTCTTCGACATGGACGGCGTGATCGTCGACTCCGAGCAGGTGTGGGACGAGGTGCGCGAGGAGTACGTGCGCGAGACGGGTGGCACGTACACCGCGGCCGCAACCCGCGACATGATGGGGATGAGCTCTGTCGAGTGGTCGCGCTACATGGCGGAAGAGCTCGGCGTGCCCGGCTCACCGGGCGAGATCAACGCGGCGATCGTCGCGCGGATGCTCGCCCGCTACGGCGAGGCGCCGCCGCTCGTTCCCGGGGCTGTCGAGGCCGTGCGCATGGCCGCAGCGCGGTGGCAGCTCGCGATCGCGTCGTCGTCCAACCCGGAGCTGATCGAGGTCGTCCTGCGCGCCGCCCGGTTGAGCGAGCTCTTCCGGGTCACCGTGTCGTCGCAGGAGGTGCCACGCGGCAAGCCCGCTCCCGACGTGTACCTCGAGGCGGCTCGCCGGCTCGGCGTCCGGCCGGCCGCGTGCACGGCCGTCGAGGACTCGCACAACGGCATCCGCTCCGCGAAAGCAGCGGGCATGCGGGTCGTCGCCGTGCCCAACCCGCACTTCCCTCCGGACGACGAGGCGCTTGCGCAAGCGGATGCCGTCGTGCAGTCGGTCGGCGCGCTCACACCCGAGGTGCTCGCGGGCTAGAAGACGAGCGTGAGGTTCATGCCGCGCGGCCGAGCAGGACGCAGCCGTTGTGACCGCCGAGGCCCATCGCGTTCGACAGGGCGACGTCGACCCGCGCGGGGCGGGCCTCGTTCGGCACGTAGTCGAGATCGCACTCGGGATCCGGCTCGCGGTAGTTGATCGTCGGCGGAAGCTGTCCGTCGTACAGAGCGAGCACGCACATGATCGCCTCGATCGCGCCTGCTGCTCCGAACGTATGCCCCATCATCGACTTCGTCGACGACACGGCGAGCTTGTACGCGTGGTCGCCGAACACGTCCTTGATCGCCTTGGTCTCGGCCGCATCCCCGAGTGGCGTCGAGGTGCCGTGCGCGTTGATGTAGCCGACGCGCTTTGGTTCGACGCCGGCGCGCTCGAGTGCGCCGGTCATCATCGCGGCGACGCCCGTCGCTTCCGGCTCCGGCTGCGCCATGTGATGGGCGTCGTTCGACGCGCCGGAGCCGAGCACCTCGGCGTAGATCCTGGCGCCGCGACGCTCGGCGTGATCCCAGTCCTCGAGCAGGAGCGCACCTGAGCCTTCGGCCATCACGAAGCCGGCACGGGTCGCGTCGAACGGGCGCGAGGCGTGGGGCGGATGCTCGTCTTCGATCGCGAGCCCGCGCATCGCCGTGAAGCCGGCGAGAATCAGCGGCACGATGCACGACTCCGTTCCGCCTGCGAGCACCGCGTCGACCGCGCCGCGCTTGATCATCTCGGCCGCCTCGCCCACCGCGTGCGAGCCCGTTGCGCAAGCCGAGACGACCGCGTAGTTCGGGCCTTTGATCCCGAGCGAGATCGCGAGTTGCCCGGAGACCGAGTCGACGAGCACGTTCGGCAGGAAGTTCGGCGAGACCCGGCTCGGCCCGCGCTCGCGGAGGGTCTCCGCCTGCTCGAGGATCCCCGGAACGCCTCCGATCGCCGAGCCGAAGACGACGCCGACGCGCGTTGGGTCGAACCCGTTCAGGGCGGCGTCCGCGAGTGCCTCCCGGCCGGCGGCGACGCCGAGCAGCACGTTGCGCTCGAGCTTCCGCGCCTCCTTGGCGGAGACGACCTGGCTCGGGTCGAACCCCTTGACCTCGGCGGCGACGCGCACCGGCAGGCCGTCGGTGTCGAACGTGGAGATCCAGCCGATGCCGCTCTCGCCCGCGAGGGCGGCGCGCCAGGTCGACGGGACGTCGAGCCCGAGCGGCGTGACTGCCCCGATTCCGGTGACGGCGACGCGCTTCATCGAGCCAACCCTACGTCACGCGTTTGCTTCGCCAGGCAACTGGGGAAAGCGTTGCCGATGGAGCGGTCGCTCAAGCCCGGGCTCGTGTTCTTCCATTCTCAGACGTCGGGGACGTGTCGGCGCATCGAGGGGTACATCGCCCAGGTGCTGCAGCGGCGGCGCAACCACGAGACGTTCAAGTACTACGACGTCGCGAGCGAGCGGCGGCCAGATCTGATCGACCGGTTCGGCATCGCGGTGATCCCGACGCTTGTCGTGTTGGAGGGGAAAGCTGTCAGCGCGCGGCTCGAGGGACCACGCGGCTGCCGCGACATCGAGCTGTTCCTGGCGCCCTGGCTGCAGTGACGGCGCACTAGGCTTTCTGGCGGATGCCCGCCGCGATCGTCCCGTTCCCGCCGATGGAGGCCGAGCTCGTCCGCGAGCTGCCCGTCGGCGACGGCTGGCAGTACGAGCCGAAGTGGGACGGGTTCCGCGGCGTCTTCGAGAACGCCGGCAAGGAGCTGGCGATGTGGTCGCGCAACGAGCGGCCGCTGCTGCGCTACTTCCCGGAGTTGCGACCGCTCGGAGACCTGCTGCCGCCGCGCTCGGCGCTCGACGGGGAGATCGTGATCGCGCGCGACGGTGCACTGGACTTCGACGCGATGCAGATGCGTCTCCATCCGGCCGAGTCGCGCATCCGGCGGCTGTCGGCGGAGATCCCGGCGGAGTTCGTCGTGTTCGACGTGCTGGTCTGGGACGGCGAGGCGGTCTGGAAGCTGCCGCTCGAGGAGCGCCGCGCCCGCGTCGAGGCGCTCGAGGGCTTCCGGCTTTCTCCCGCGACCCGCGATGTCGACGAGGCGCGCGGCTGGCTGGCGCGCTTCGAGGCGCTGGGGCTCGACGGTGTGATTGCGAAGAAGCTCGGCGTGCCGTATCTGCCCGGTTCACGCGACGGCGTTGTGAAGGTGAAGGAGCACAAGACGGCGGACTGTGTCGTCGTCGGTGTGCGCTGGAAGGGCGACCGGACGGCGATCGCGACAATCCTGCTCGGGCTGTACCGCGAGGACGGTGGCCTCGACTACGTCGGCTCGTGTGCCGTCGGGGCGAAGTTCCGCGCCGACGTGGCAGCGCGCGTGCTGCCGCTACTCGACGAGCCGTCCGGGCAGCGCTTCTCCGAGCCGAACCGGTGGGGGACGGGCGACCTCGAGGAGGCTCCGGTGCGGCCGGAGCTCGTCGTCGAGGTGCGTTACGACAAGGTGCAGGGCTCGCGCTTCCGGCACGGCACGAAGCTGATCCGCTGGCGCGACGACAAGCGCCCGAGCGACTGCACGTGGCGTGAGCTGCGGCCGTCGCGCGACCCGAATGCGCCGACGGTCGAGGCGCTCTTCGGCCCGGCCTAGCGCGAATCGCGCGCGCCGAACAGCTCTTCGACGGAGCGGTCGACGGTTGCGGCGATGGCGAGCGCGAGGCTCACCGACGGGATCGCCGCGCCGCGCTCGACGTCGGAGATCGTCTGCCGCGCAGCGCCGACCGCGTTCGCCAGATCCTGCTGGGTCATCCCGGCCGTGAGGCGCGCCCACCAGAGCGCGGTGCCAACACCGGTCGCCACTCCCGAAGCGTCCCTCCGACGCAGCGCCCACGCAAGTGACCGCCCCAGCCCTGTCCTTCGTGTCGCCGGGGCACGACGGTGGCTGACACCGGGCGGGTCTCGACGCGGCGTGTCCTTCGTGTCGTGCGCGCACGACGGTGGCTGACACCGGACTGGTCTCGACGCGGCATGTCCTCAGCGGACGGTGAGCTTACGAATCTGAAGGAGGCTCGAGCCCGAGACGCCCGAAGCGCGGCCGCAACGACGGTGGGTTGCGCCACATCCCGCGCATCGGGTCGCCGATCGCCTCGATACGACCGGGCATCGTCTCGAGGGTGAACGCCTCGGGCTCGACCGCGGCGACCTCGTCCCACTCGAGCGGCGCCGAAACGCGCGCGTCGGCAGTCGGCCGCACCGAGTACGCCGCGGCGATCGTCCGGTCGCGCGCGTTCTGGCCGAAGTCGACGAACACGCCGACGCGGTCGGCGACCCGCCATGTCGTCGTCGCGACCGCCTGGTCGTCGACGCGCCGCTCCACCTCCTGCGCGATGGCCTTCGCGAACCGGCGCACGTCCGGGAACTCCAGCTCCCGCTTGATCGGCGCGAGAATGTGCAGCCCCGTCGCGCCGGACGTCTTCGGATAGGAGCGCAGGCCGAGCCCCTCGAGAACGTCGCGCACGACGAGCGCGATCTCGCGCACGAATGACCACTGGCCGTCCGAGGTCGGGTCGAGGTCGATCAGCACGTAGTCGGGCAGCTCGATCGCGGGCACCCGCGAGTGCCAGGTGTGCAACTCGATGCAGCCGAGGTTCGCGACCCACGCGAGCGCCGGCGCGTTGTCGACGATCGCGAAGACGGTCGAGTGCCCGCTCGGGAACTGCACGAACACCTCGTCGACGTAGTCGGGATGGTTCGCGGGCACGCGCTTCTGGTGGAAGAAGTCCTGCTCGACGCCGTTCGGGAAGCGCTTCATGTGGAACGGGCGCCGGCGCAGATGGGGGAGTGCGAGCTCCGCGACGCCGAGGTAGTAGGAGACCAGGTCGAGCTTCGTGATCCCGCGCGCAGGGAAGAACACCTTGGTGGGGTTCGTGACCGGGACGTCCTGGCGGCCGATGCGCACGTACGGAGTATCGTGAAGCCGTGTTGGAACGGCAGCCACTCACCGACGCGACGCTCGAGCCGCTGGACGACCACCTGGTAGTCGAGCAGCTCGACGAGTCCGAGCTCCCGAGCGGCCTGATCGTCCCGGCCAACGAGGCGACCCAGGTGCGGACCGGCATCGTTGCTGCGGTCGGCCCCGACGTCGCCGCGGTCGAGCCGGGCGACAAGGTGCTGTTCCCGCGCGACGCCGGCTTCGAAGTCCGCCTCGCCCGCTCGTCGCACCGCGTTCGGGTGCTCCGTCGCGAAGACGTGATCGCGCGAATCCACGACTGACCGTCGAGACGGGAACTAGGTACCCTGTCGCGCGTTCGGAGGGGTGGCAGAGCGGTCGAATGCGGCGGTCTCGAAAACCGTTATCCGTCGTTAGGCGGA
Source organism: Thermoleophilia bacterium (assembly GCA_017882605.1). GTDB lineage: Bacteria > Actinomycetota > Thermoleophilia > Gaiellales > Gaiellaceae > PALSA-600. Next base: position 36,532 of record JADGPE010000013.1, read on the forward strand.
TCGAGGGTTCAAATCCCTCCCCCTCCGCTGTTCGACCTTCGTGGGCGAAGTTACAGCTCCCCGCCCGCTGCGGCGGGGGCGGGGGTCGACGGCGCCGAGCCGCCGACGCCTCCTGCGCGACGCGCGAGGTACTCCTCGACGCGGAGCATGTCGTCGACGCCGGCGCGGTCGACGACGGCGAGCAGCGCGGACATGCTCGCGACCTCTTCGCGCTGTTCTTCGAGGAACCAGCCGAGGAAGTTCTCGCCGACGTGATCGTGAACCTCGCGCGCGGTCTCGACGAGCCGGGCGATCTGGCCGGTGACGGTCTTCTCCTGCTCGAGCGCGAGGGCTACCGGCTCGCGATCGTCGCTGAACGACGTCTTCGGCGCGGCGACGGCCGGTGTGATCACCGTCTCACCGGCGTCGAGCAGGTACTGGACGATCATCATCGCGTGGTTTCGCTCTTCGACAGCCTGCCGATAGAAGTGGGCGGCCAGCTGTCCGAGGGTTTGCGCGTCGTAGTGCACGGCGATCGCGACGTACTGCTGGGAGGCAGCGAACTCGCTCGCAACCTGCTCGTTCAACTCGTCCGTGAACCGGTTCACGAGCGGGCCACCTCGAACCGGCCTTCCCAGAGACGCACTCGCCCGCCGAGGCTCACCATCCTCGGCACGATCGTCTCGCCAACGATCTGCCAGCCTGTCTCGCCCATCGATGCGCGACAGTCACGATTCACGCAGCGGCGCAAATCCTGGGCGCTGAAGCCGCGCACGACGACGGTCTCTCGGTGCTCGGCGGACTGGTCGGCGACGGTCGCCATGTAAGGCGGACCATACACGAGGCCCTGGACTTCCCGGCCCAGCGCGCGTGCCTCAGCGGTTCCGGCAGCTCGCGGGGTTGTGCGTGGCCGGGCGGGTGCCCGGCCACCGCTAGGACTTGTCGTCGAGCATGTTCGCGAGCTCGCGCAGAGTCTGCTGGATCGACTTGAGCTGCTCGTTGCGATCGGAGAGATCGGCCGTGCGGTCGGACAGTTCGGCCGTCCGGTCGGACAGCTCGGCTGCCCGCTGGTTCAGGTCGTCCGTGAGCCTCGTGATCTCGAGGCTGTCCTGCTCACGCCTCGCCTCGGCCTCGACGACGATCGCACGGAGGGAAGCGAGCTGCGAGGTCAGTCCCTCGCTCAGCGTTGCCGCCACCTTGTCGAAGTCCGAGCTCGTCGGCACACTCAGATCGTTGCCGCGGTCGACGGGCTTCGCTTCGACGACCCCGTCGACACTGCCCGCCAGGAGCTTGCTGCGGAGGCCGGCGTCGATCGCCGACTTCGCGACGACGACACAGTCGATCCGGTCGCCGAGCAACGAGCGGAGCGCGAGGAGTCGTGCATCGGTCGGCTCGGCAACCGCCACGACGACGGCGCCGTCCTTGCTGACCTGCATCGGTAGCGCCTCGAGCTTCGTCGCCTCTTCGCGCGACATCCTGCTCAGGGCGTTCTCGTCGAACGAGATCGCCGAGCGGTCGACGTACCGCAGTTGCCACTGCTTGGCGAGAATCTTCGCGAGGTCGTCCTCGCTCGCCCAGCCTTTGCGGACGACGACTTCGCCCAGCCGTTCACCGGTGTCCGTGCCGATGCGAAGTGCCTCTTCGAGGCGACTGTTATCGAGGAACCCTGCCTCGATCAGCATCGTGCCGAGAGCCGTCCGGATGCCTGTTTCCTTCGAGTGCTCGGCGTCGTCCGAATGGTCGGAATCCTCCGAGTTGTCGGTGTTGTTCGAGTGGTCGAGCACCGCATCGCTCATCTTCATTGCCCCTTTTGATCGCATTTGCAATGGCCGCATGTGCGTCAATGTCGGCAGAACTCCTCTACACCTTGAGAGCCGCGTTACAAGTGGCGAACTGCCGTTGCCGGGGCGCGGCTACCCTTGCCGTCGAACGGAGGGGTGTCCGAGTGGCCTAAGGAGCGCGACTGGAAATCGCGTATGTGCCGAAAGGTGCATCGAGGGTTCAAATCCCTCTCCCTCCGTCTGGCGAAAGCCCGCGCTCGCGGGCTTTCGCCGTGAAAGGCCTGCGGTACGATGCGCGCGCCCGGAGAAGTGGCCGAGTGGCTGAAGGCGGCGCCCTGCTAAGGCGTTAGGTGGGGAAATCCCTGCCTCGAGGGTTC
>JADGPE010000051.1 GCA_017882605.1 Thermoleophilia bacterium
TGCTCGAGCTCGTCGACGACGGGCCGAAGCTGCTCGTCTTCTACCTGTTCGACTGGTCCTCCACCTGAACGAACGAAATGGAGCTCCTGCGTGACAGGAGAGCCGAGTTCGACGAGATCGGGGTGCAGCCGGTCGGCATCTCGCGCGACTCGCCCTGGACGCACATCGCGTGGACGCAGGCGCTCGACCTGAACTTCGGTCTGCTCTCCGATTTCAACGGCGACGTCGTGCGAGCATTCGGGATCGGGTTCGAGTTTCGCGGCTTCCACGACGTCGCGCGCCGCACCGCCTTCCTCGTCGACGAGACCGGGGTCGTGCGCGCCGTGTGGGAGTACGGCACCGTCGACCTGCCGGACGTCGACGAATGGCTCGAGGCCGCGCGCGCCTTGAAACCGTCCCCTGCATCTGGCTAGATCATCCGCGTGGACACACCTTCTGATGGGACGGTCGCCGCGGAGCGCGGCTCCGGCACCCTCACCTATGCACTGCTCGCGGCCGTCGTCGTCGTCTCGGCGATCTTCGCGTTCTCGACGAACGCGCTGCCCGGTCACTGGTACGCCGTCTTCAAGACCGTGCACGTGCTCTTCGCGGTCGCGTGGATCGGCGGCGGGCTGCTGATCACGATCCTCGGGCTTCGCGCCCAGCGCGAGACGGATCCGGGAGCCGTGGTGACGATCGCCCGCCAGGCGGCGTTCGCCGGCGAGAAGATCTTCGCCCCGGCGGGCCTCGTCGTATTTCTGATGGGCATCGCGATGATGATCAACACCAATTGGGGTTGGGGCACGTTCTGGGTCGACGCCGGCCTCGTCGGCTATGCAGCGACGTTCATCACGGGCCTCGCGGTCCTGTCGCCGCTCGCCAAGAAGATCGAGGCATCGGCCAAGCAGAACGGCCCGGAGCACCCCGCGACGATCGCCCTCATCGACCGCATTCTCCTGATCGCGCGCGTCGACATGGCCTTGCTGCTGCTGGTGATCGTCGACATGGTCACCAAGCCGTTCTCGTAGACCGGAACCGGTGTCGGACACCTCCGGGTGTCCGACCCCCGCCCGCCTCGCACGCACGCAACTAGGGCGCGGCGCGGCGAGCGGGCGGGGCGGTTTCCTCCTGCGCGGCGCCCCGCCCGGAGGAGCTCGAGCCTCAGGCGGGGGTTGCCGCCAGCTCGTCTGCTTCCGCGCGCGCGAGCACCGCGTCGAGGACAGCCACTCGGCATCCTCGATCGCGAGATACGCGAAATCGACGGCCGCAAGCGCGTCGTCCTCGGCCCGCGCCGCCCGCGGAGAGGGACTGAGTGACCAAGCCGTTCAGCGAGGTCAGCAACTCAGGAGCCTGGTTCGCTTCGCGAATCAGGCTCCAATCTGATCGGGGCCTCGAGGCCCCGATCACATTCCCATCGCGTGGAAGCCGCTGTCCACGTAGAGCGTCGTCCCCGTGACGTTGCGGGCGCCGTCTCCGAGCAGGTACTCGGCGGCAGCGCCGACGTCGGCTGCGTCGACATGGCGGTGCAGCGGCGAGCGCTCCTCGACGATCGACTCCATCGTCGGAAAGCCCGCGATCGACCGGGCGGCAAGGGTGCGCACCGGCCCCGCCGAGATCGCGTTGACGCGGATGTTCTTCTCACCGAGGTCCCAGGCCAGGTACTTCACCGACGAGTCGAGCGTCGCCTTCGCGACTCCCATCACGTTGTAGTGCGGCACCGCGCGCTCTCCGCCGAGGTACGTCATGGTGAGGATCGACCCGCCACCGGCGGCCACCATCAGCGGCTCCGCGGCCCTCGCGGTCGCAACCAGGGAGTACGCGCTCACGTCGATCGCCATCCAAAAACGGTCGCGCGGCGTATCGGTGAAGCGGCCCTCGAGATCCTCCGCCGCAGCGAACGCCACCGAATGGACCAGGATGTCCAGCTTCCCGCCGAACACGTCTCCGACCTCGGAGAACACACGGCCGATCGCTGCGTCGTCGCGCACATCCAGTTCCGTGACGAGCGGGCTCGACACCGACTCGGCCAGGTCACGAACGTTCTTCTCGATCCGCTCGCCCTGGAACGTGAACGCGAGCTCGGCGCCGCCCGCGGCCAGGCGCTGTGCGATCGCCCACGCGATCGAACGCTTGTTGGCGACTCCGAGGACGAGCGCGGTTCTTCCCTGGAACATTCGGGCCGACTCTAACCGTGTTCGGCTAATGTGCGGAACCTTGCGTCGCCTGCTGATGCTCTCAGCGGTGTTCGGGCTCGTGGCGGCGGCGTCTGCCTCGGCCGCCCTGACCCCGGTCCGCCGCCCGGTCGGCGAGACCTCGCTGCCGCGCGTCCGCGCCGGCGTGATTCACGTCCCGGCCGCTCGCACCCGCGGCCTCGCCCGCGTGATCGTCCGCCTCGCAGCGCCGCCGCTCGCGGCATGGAGCTCCGAGCGGTCGGTGCTCGCCGCCTCGCGCGCGAACCACCTCGACGTGCACTCCGCGAGCTCCGTCGCGTACCTCGCAAAGCTCTCCCGGCTCCAGAGAGCCGCCGTGGCCCAGGTGCGCGCGGCAATCCCGCAGGCGCGGATCCAAGAGCACTTCTCCATCCTGCTCGACGGCTTCACCGTCCAGCTTCCAGCGAGGTCGCTGCCCAAGCTGCTGCGCGTTCGATCGGTCACGAAGATCTATCCGAGCCTCTCGTACACGGCGACGATGGACCGCGGCCCGAGCGTGATCCATGCCACCGATCTCGAAGCTGCAACGGGCCAGAAGGGCGAGGGCATGAAGATCGCGGTCGTCGACACCGGCGTCGACTCGTCGAGCCCGTTCCTCAACCCCGCGGGGTTCTCGTATCCGCCGGGCTTCCCGAAAGGAGATACGAAGCTCACGACGCCGAAGGTGATCGTGGCGCGGGTGTTTCCCGGCCCGGTGCGCGACGCGTCGAGCACGAAGGCGTTCGACAAGACCGAACCGCACGGGACGCACGTCTCGGGGATCGCGGCAGGCGATGAGAACACGACGGCCCCGGCCGGCAGCGACCACCCCGAGGTGACAAACCTCTCGGGCGTCGCGCCGAAGGCGTGGATCGGCAACTACCGCGTCTTCACCATCCCCACGCCGCTCGGCCACCAGGCGAACACGCCCGAAATCGTCGACGCCTTCGAATCGGCGGTCGCCGACGGCATGAACGTCATCAACTTCTCGGGTGGCGGGCCGCAGACCGACCCTGCGAACGATGCGATGTACGAGACGATTCACAACACCGCGCTCGCGGGCGTGGTGCCGGTGATCGCCGCAGGCAACGACCGGGAGGACTTCGGCCTGGGGACTGCCGGCTCACCCGGGTCGGCTCCTGACGCGGTCACGGTCGCCGCGACGTCGAACTCACACGTGTTCGCTCCCGCGCTCTCCGTCGTCGGCGGGCCGCCGTCGCTCGGCGCCGTCCCGATCCAGGGCGCCGGCGGCGCCAAACTGCCCGGCGCGTGGGCGACCCTCGACCAGCAGATCGTCGACGTCACCTCGATCGTGGGCACGGACGGCAAGCCCGTCGAATCGCACCTCTGCGGCTCCGCGAGCGATCCGAACACCGGCCGGGGCACGCTGCCGAAGGACTCGGTGGCGGGCAAGATCGTTCTCGCTTCGCGCGGCAGCTGCTCGTTCGTCTCGAAGGCGGAGCGGGCGACGCTCGGCGGTGCGATCGGGCTCATCCTCGTCGACAACCGCTTCGGCGAGGCGAACGCCATCCCGGTCCCGCTGTCGCCCGCGGCCGGGATGATCTCCGACCTGGACGGCCAGCTCCTGCGCGCGTACCTGGCGTCGAACGGCGGCCGGGCGACGATCCGCGTCACCAGCAGCATTCAGGAGATCCAGACCAACCGCGCAGGCGTGATCACGAGCTTCTCGTCGGCCGGGCCGACCGACTTCGGGCACATGCTGAAGCCGGATGTGTCGGCGCCGGGGCTTGACGTGCTCTCCTCCACGCCGCCTGCGACAACCGGCGAGACGTTCTCCGTCTTCGCCGGAACCTCGATGGCGACGCCGCATGTCGCGGGCGCGGCCGCGCTGCTCCTCCAGCAGCACCCTGGCTGGACACCCTGGCAGGTCAAGTCCGCGCTGATGTCGACGGCCGGGCCTGCCTGGGGCGACACCGCGCGCACGCAGGAGGCTCCCGTGCTGCTCGAAGGAGCGGGGCTCGCCAGTGTGCTGACCGCGGACGATCCCAAGGTGTTCACCGACCCACAATCGCTCTCGTTCCAGAAGATCGACGTCTCGACAGGCGCCCAGCGCTCGTCGATGCTGCTGACGGTCTCGGACGCCGGCGACGGAGCCGGCAACTGGACGGCGTCGCTCGCCCCTCAGGCGCAGACGACCGGTGTCCAGATCGACGTGCCGGGCACCGTCACACTCGCGCCCGGAGGCGACGTCGCGATCCCGGTCGTCGTCCGTGCGGCCGCCGACGCGGGCACCGGCGAGAACTACGGCTTCGTCGTCCTGACGCAGAACGGCGTGCAACGCCGTGTGCCCTACGACTTCCTGGTCGAGCGACCGGCGCTGCGCACCATGACGGCAGTGCGGCTGAAGGGGCTGCAGACGGGCGACACCGCGACCGGGACGAGCAAGGTCTCGGTGTACTGTTGCCCGCTCGCGCCGTTCGGTCCGCCGCCGGACTACACCGGACCGACGATGAACGAGGACGGAGCCGAGCACCTCTATTACCTCGACGTCAACCAGCCCCTCGTGAACCTCGGCGTCTCGGTCCTGGGGGCCGGCCCGGGCGCCCTGATCGATCCGTTCGTGCTCGGTTCGAAGGACGAGAACGACGTCCAGGGGTACGCAGGCACTCCCACCGACGTCAACGGGCTGACCTACGACGCGAACGTCGACATCGGCGCCGCCGGCGTACAGTTCCCGCGGTTGCAGCGCTTCTACATCGCGGTGGACTCGCGCGCGGACACGTTCACGAATCGCTCACAGAAGGGCAAGTACCTCCTGAATGCGTGGGAGAACGACCTGACCGCGCCCTCCGTGCGCCTCCTGACGACGAGGGTCAGCGCAGGGCGTCCGCTGATCGTCGCGCAGGCCGTCGATCTGCAGTCGGGCGTCGATCCGCTTTCGCTGGTCGTCAACTACAACAAGGCGCTCGTCGGAGCCTCAGCCTACGACCCGGCCACCGGGCTGGTCCTCTTCGGCATCCCGTCCGCGGCTCCGAAGCTGAAGGCCGGCACCACCAAGGCGATCGTGTCGGCCTCGGACTACCAGGAGGCCAAGAACATCAACACGGTCGGGAACGACGTCTACCCCAACACGACCTTCCTGCAGACGAAGCTGACCGTGGTGAACGGGCCGACGGTGACGTGGGTCGAGCCGCCCGCCCATGTCTGCGCCCTCAAGAGCGACCGTCTAGTGGTCGTCGCCGGCTCGACGAAAAAGATCAAGAACGTCACGTTCACGCTCGAGGGACGCCGAATCGGCATCGACAAGACCGGCCCCGGCGGTGTGTACTCCGTGGGGTGGAGCACGAAGGGCCTCAAGAAGGGCAGCCGGCAGCTGCTGGCGACCGTGACCGACGCGTCGGGCCGTCACGCCGCGGCCAGCCGCGAGCTGAAAATCTGCAAGTAGCGATCGTCACCGGGGCTAGTTCTGGCATCGGGGCGGAGCTGGTGCGCGCGCTGCAGGCGAGAGGCACGCTCGTGGTGGGGCTCTCGCGGCGTCCGTCCGGGGCCGACGAGCACGAGGAATGCGACGTTTCGGATCGCGCCGCAGTCGAGGCGACGGCCGGCCGCGTGCTCGAGCGCCACCCACGCATCGATCTCCTGGTCAACAACGCCGGCATCGGCGCGCGTTACAGCTTCCTCGAAGCGGGGCCGGAGAAGATCGAGCAGGTGATGCGCGTCAACTACCTCGGCAGCGTGTGGTCGACGCTCGCGTTTCTGCCGGGTCTCGGCGAGGGGTCGCACATCGTCAACCTCGTGTCGGTCGCGGGCACCGTCGCCGTCGGTCCGTACTCGGCGTCGAAGCACGCTCAACTCGCCTTCTCGCGCTCGATCGCCGCGGAGCTGGCGCCGCGCGGGATCATGGTCCACACCGTCAACCCCGGGTTCGTCGAGACGGAAGGCTTTCCGCAACACAAGCGCTTCCCAGGTGCACTGCACCGGTTCGTGATCGACCCGCCACTCGTCGTCGAGCGCGTGCTCGGTGCGCTCGACAAGGGCAAGCGTGAGATCTTCGTGCCGCGCTGGTATCGCCCTGCCGCCTGGGCCCAGGCGGTCGCACCCGGAGCGCTCGCTAACGCGAGAGCACGTACCAGCCGACGACGGCCTCGTACCCCTTAGGCGCGAGGTTGCGTGCGTGCTCGCGCTGCGGGCCTTCGCAGCCTGCGAGATCGAGGTACGCCTCGATGTCCCGCGGCTCCCGCACGACCTCCTGCCGGCGCAGCACGAGGTTGTTCGAGTCGAACAGACCGCGTAGGTCGACGTCGGCCAGCAAACGTGTGGTCGAAGGATCGCGCGCGTGCTCGAAGTGCGTCAGCTCGATCGCCGCCAGCGGCTCGTTCGGCGCCAGTTGGTCGACGACGAGAATCGTGCCGCTGGGCTTGGTGACCCGCGTGAGCTCGGCCACCAGGAGTTCCGGCCGCCTTGTGTGATGAATCGTCCGCAGCGATGCCGCGACGTCGAAGGAGAAGTCGTCGAACGGCAGATGCTCGCCGTCCCCCACGACCACCTCGACATTCGGCGGTGCGTCGGCCCTGGCACGGGCCGCGACGTCTTCGTCGATCTCGACTGCGACGACCGCGCGTGCGCGCGGTGCGACGGCGAAGGCGAACGCGCCGGTGCCTGCGCCCACGTCGAGCACCCGCTCGTCCCCGCGCAGCGGCAACAAGTCCGCGAGGTGCGCCTCCAGCGCGGTAGCCCGCTCTGCCTGGAGCGCCGCGCGTCTGTCCACCTTGCTCATGCTCCCACCACGACGCGGCGCGCGCGGGTCGGCGACGCGTCGATGCCGCACGCAAGCTCATACGTGATCGTGCCGGCGACGCGCGCATGCTCCTCGAGGGGGAGCCCAGGCCCGACGATCGTCACAGGCGTGCCCGGCGGCAGCGCGCGGTCGAGCTCGATGACGGTTGCGTCCATGGACACGACACCGATCACTTTGCACCTTTCACCGGCAACTCGCACGTCCGTCCCGCGGAGGGCGCGGCGAAACCCGTCGGCGTAGCCCACCGGCAGGATCCCGATCCACGTGTCACGCTCGGCGACGAAGCGCCGGCCGTACCCGGTCGACTCGCCCGCGCGCAGGAGCTTGGACTGCGCGATCTCGGTCTCCCAGGAGAGCACCGGCGCGAGCCCGTCCTCGGCCGCATCACCGCCGAGGGGCGAGAGCCCATAGAGCGCAATCCCGCACCGGGTGGCGTCGAAACGCGACTCGGGGATCCGGAGCGCTGCTGCGCTGTTTGCGACATGCCGGGTCAACTCGGCGACCTGTTCGGTCGCGGCGCGAAACCGCTCGATCTGCACGCGGGCGAAGTCGGCGTCCGAGTCGGCGGTTGCGAGATGCGTCATCACGCCGACGACGTTCCGCGCCGGCGCCGGCAGCTCTGACAGTCCCCACCGGCCCATGCCCGTGTCGAGCTTGACGTGCACCGAGAGGTCCTCGGGGATTTCGCCACTCGAGACGACCAGCTCCAACGTGGCCTCGCGCGCCTCGGCGACCTCGCGATCGGACGCCGGCCCCAACACGAGGATGCGCGCAGCAGGGAGCCGCGTGCGCAGGACGAGCGCCTCGGCGACGGTCGCGACGCAGAGAGCCTGCGCTCCCGCTGCGAGCGCCGCGCCGGCGCAGTCGGCGGCGCCGTGGCCGTATCCGTTCGCCTTCACGACCGCCCAGACCTCCGCGCCGTCGGTCGCGCGCAGCAACGTCTTCACGTTGCCTCGCAACGCGCCCAGGTCGATCGTGATCTCGGATCTCAATGAAGCGGCGCGCGCTGAAGGCCATGACCGGCGAGCGCGCGCTGGAGCGCCGGGAGCAGGTCCGAGGCAATCGCCCCGGGCTGCGGCTCGACGAGCTCGGCAGCGACACCATGGGCGACGGCCGCAGTTCCCGCCGCAAACCTCGCGTCCATTCCCTTCGCGAGGAACGCGGCAACGATCCCGGTCAGCACGTCACCGGAGCCCGCCGTGGCGAGCGCAGGGGTGCCGTAGGTGGCAACGAGCACGCCCTCGCGCGGAGCGGCGACGATCGTGTCGGCACCCTTGAGGAGCACGACTGCCCCGAAGCGAGATGCTGCCCGCCGGACGGCGTCGAGCCTGCGGGCGTCGATCTCACGGCTCTCGACGCCGAGCAGGCGCCCGAGCTCGCCGCTGTGCGGTGTGAGCACCGTCGGCGCCGCGCGCGCGAACGGCTCCAGCTCCCAGAGCGCATCGGCGTCGAGGACGACCGGCAGGTCGAGCCGCTCGAGCAGGATGCGCACGAGCTCGACCGTCCCGTCGCTCCGCCCGAGGCCCGGCCCGATTGCGACGGCATCGGCCTTCTCGGCGGCGACGAGGATCGCGTCCGCCGAACGTGGCAGCAGGCGGCCCGAGGAGTCCTCCGGCAGCGGCCGTTTCACCACCTCGAGCAGCGTCGCCTCCAGCACGGGCAGCGTCGACTCGGGCGCCGCGACCGCCACGTAACCTGCATCCGCACGGAAGGCGGCGAGCGCGGTGAGCATCGGGGCCCCCGTGAGCCCGCGGGAGCCCCCGACGACGAGCACCGAGCCCGCCGTGTACTTCGTCGACCGGGTCTGCTTGCGCGGCACTTCGAGCAGCGCCGACGCGGGAACGAGCGCGTGCTCGTGCTCGCGCGGGCGCAAGCCGACCGGTGCGATCTGCACCGAGCCCGCGTGGAAGCGTCCGGGGGCGATCGCGAGACCGACCTTCGCCGCGCCGAACGTGACCGTCGAGGCCGCCTGCACCGCCACTCCCGGCACCTCGCCGGTCGAGGCGTTCACGCCGGACGGGACGTCGACAGCGACGACCGGGCGGCCACTCGCGTTGATCAGGTCGATCATCCGCGCGGCGTCCTCGCGCGGGGCGTCGCTGAGGCCGATGCCGAGCAATGCGTCCACGATCACGTCGGGCGCGCCCAGGTCGCCGATGCCCTCGACCAGGGTGACGTCGCGTCCCGCTTCGCGCAGCACGCGCGCGCACACCTTGCCGTCCCCGCCGTTGTTTCCGTGCCCGCAGACGACGGTGACGCGGCCCGGGAACTGGCGCAGAACGTGCTCGGCGACGGCTGTGCCGGCGCGCTCCATCAACTCGTCCATCGGACCGTGATGCGCTTCCTCGGCGCGACGGGTCTCGTCCGCCGTGAGCAGCGGCTGCAGTCTCATCATGCGTCCACCACCACCGCGACAGCCGCGGCGAGCTCACGAGAATGCGTCATCGAGAGCTCGATCTCCCCGGCTCCGACCTTCTCCGCCCACTGCGCCGTGCGCCCCGTCAGGAAGACGCCGGGCTTCGGCCGCCCCCGGATCTCGATCTCCTTCCACGTGAAGTAGACGCCCGAGCCCAAAGCCTTGCCAACGGCCTCCTTCGCGGCGAACCGTCCCGCGTAATGCTGCGGCGGATTGGGCTTCGAGTCGCAGTACGCGCGCTCTGCCTCTGTGAAGCAGCGCGCCTTGAAGTCGTCTCCGTGCCGTTCGAGCGCGTGCCTGATCCGTGCGATCTCGATCAGGTCGACACCGACGCGCATCAAAGATTTGCTTCGAGCCAGTTCGGCACCTGTGCGATCGACGAGACGATCGCGTCCGGTTGCACCGCCGAGCGTTCCACTTCGTCGGGCCGGAACTTGCCGGTCCGCACGAGGATCGTCTTCATGCCGAATCGGTGGCCGCCGAGAATGTCGCCTTCGAGATCGTCGCCGACCATCCAGGTGATGCTCGGGTCTGCATCGATCGCCTCGACCGCTGCGGTGAAGTAGGCGCTCGACGGCTTGCCGAGGACTGTTGCCTCGGTCTCGGCGGCGTATTCGAGCCCGGCGACGAACACGCCGGTGTCGAGCCGCGGGCCGTCCGCGGTCTGCCACCACCTGTTCTTGTGCAGGCAGTAGAGATCGGCCCCGGCCTCGAGCTCGTGGAACGCGCGGTTCAGGTTCAGGTACGAGAAGATCCGCCCTACCTCCTCGCCCTCGTCGGCGCCGCCGACCAGCACGGCGTCGACATTCATCCCGACGAGGTGCAAACCCTCCAGGTCGTCGAGGATCCCCGGCATCGTGAGCGCGAGCACACGCTTGTCTTTCAGCTCGCGCGACGCCACCGAGCCGGTGGTCTGGAGCTCGTCCTCGGCGATCTCGAAGCCCATCAGCTGCAGCTGCTGGATGAGCTGCTGCCGCGACAGCGTCGTCGAGTTCGTGACGAACCGCAGGCGGTGTCCCGCCTCGCGCAAGGCACGCACCGCCGAGACGGCTCCCGCGATCGGTACGCCCGAGACGTGCAGGACGCCGTCCACGTCGAGGAGAATGGCCGCCATGGAGATCGAGTCTATTCGCTCGGAGATTGCCTTCAGGTTCTCCCGGTCGAGCGGACCGGGAGGCCAGCATGCGCAGAAGAGCTCGACACGCGTCGAGGCGCTGTTCGACGTCGAAGACTCGGCAGGCCTCACGGCCGCCGAGCGACGGCGCGTGTTGGAGCGGATCGGACCGGTCGTCCGTGCGATCGCCCAAGACGAGCGGTCGCAGCTACGGAACCGCGAGCTCGCGATCGACCGGATCGTCGAGCAGCTGCGCGAAGCGGTGAAGGTCCGCCGCGCGCGCCGCCCGACGAAGCCGACCACGGCCTCCAAGGAGCGGCGGCTCGACGAGAAGAAACGGCGGGGCCGGACCAAGCGGCTGCGGCGCGAGCCCGACGACTAACCTGAGCCGCCGTGAACGAGTACGCGGTCATCCTCGACCAGGCCCGAGCCAGCATCGCTGCCGGCCGCACGCCCGACTGGTCGGTGCTCGAGCGACGGGTGAGAGCGGTCGCGCACCAACCTGGCGCCCAGACGGATCCGGATCGGGAACGCCGGGCTCTGGAGCAGCTGAAACTGCTCGCGTCGGTGCAGCGGGCACGCGCGCGGGTCGCTGCACCGTCACCTGCCCCGCCGGAGCGGCCAGTCGCGACGCGGAGGCCGGCGGCGCTGCGGGAGCGGCCGACGATCACCGGGAACATGAACGTCCGCCGTGAGCTGGACGCCGAGGCCTTCGTGCTCCGGTGGGACGCGGCGCCGGACGTGCTCGAGTGGGCCGTCCGGTTCAGCGAGCGAACCGGCCCGCGCGGCGGCTACGTCGCGAGCGAGGAGCGGGCGCTGCCCGGGGACGTGACGTCGGTCGTGGTGCCGCTCGCGGCGAATGCGCTGCGGGTGCACCTGCTCGGCCGCGGGCGCGGCGGCAAGCTCGTGCGGCGCGCCGTGATGTCACCGCTCACGCCGGGGTCGTGGGGCGAGCGCTGGCAGCGCCGGGCGAGCGCGGCCTGAACCGCGGCTAGAGCTGGCGGCCGGGGCGGTCGAAGCGCGAGTCGACGCCGTAGCGGGCGCCGAGCACGCAGACGACGAGCAGCACGATCAGGAAGGCGATGGCGGTCATGCCCTCACTATGCCTTGCAGGAACTATCAGTACCAATCGTGATAGTATTCATTTTCATTATGGCATCTGATAATTGGCTCGGAGTCGAGCTCCGTCACTTCGCCGCCCTGCAGGCGATCGCGTCGGAGGGTTCGTTCGGACGGGCGGCCGAGCGGCTCGGGTATACGCAGTCTGCGGTCAGCCAGCAGATCGCCAGGCTGGAGCGGATCGTCGGCGAGAAGCTCGTCGAGCGCCCCGGCGGCCCGCGCCCCGTCTCGCTGACCGAGGCCGGCCAGCTGCTCCTCCGGCACGCCGACTCGATCGTCGCGCGGCTCCAGGCCGCCCAGGCCGACCTGCAGGCCCTGCGGGCGGGGGAAGCGGGGACGCTCCGGATCGGCACCTTCCAGTCGGCCGGAGCACGGGTGCTGCCGGAGATCATGCGGCGCTTCACGACGCAATGGCCGCAGATCGAGGTGATGCTCGAGGAACACGACGACGAAGAAATCGCCGACGCGCTCGAGCGCGGCGAGCTCGATGTCGGCTTCGTGCTGCTCCCGATCGGCGACGCGCCGCTTGCCACCGTGGAGCTGCTGCGCGATCCGTACGTGCTCGTCGTCGCCGCCGGCTCTCCGCTCGCCGAGGAGCCGCCTTCGCTGGCCGAGATCGCACGCCAGCCGCTCGTCGGGTTTCGCGCGGGCGCGTCAACCGTCCCGATCGAGGCCGCATTCCGCGCGGCGCGCCTCGAGCCGCGCTGGGCGTTCCGGTCGAACGACAACCAAACCGTGCAGGGCCTCGTGGCGGCGGGCATGGGCTGCGCGATCGTGCCACTGCTGACGGTCGACACGAGCGACCCGCGAATCGTGGCCGTCGACCTGAGAGGATCCGTCGAGCCGCGCGTCGTCGGGATCGGCCGTCACCGGGACCGCTATGCCTCGCCCGCGGCTCGCGCCTTCATCGAGACGGCGCTGGCGGCGGAAGCGGGCAACCGCCGCCTCGAGGCGCCTACTCGACGGTGACGGTCTTCGCGAGGTTCCGCGGCTGGTCGACGTTCAGCCCGCGCAGCCGCGCGATGCGATACGCGAGGAGCTGCAGCGGCAGGATGGCCAGTGCCGCCTGCAGGAACGCCGGCGACTTGGGCACGTAGATCACGTCGTTCGCGTGATGCTGGATGTCCTCGTTGCCGTCGGTCGCGATCGCGATCACGTGCGCGCCTCGCGCACGCGTTTCCTGGATGTTGGAGACAATCTTCTCGTAGACGTGGATGCGAGTTGCGACGACGACCACGGGCGTGCCTTCCTCGAGCAGCGCGATGGGGCCGTGCTTCATCTCCCCCGCCGAGTAGGCCTCGGTCGGGATGTACGAAATCTCCTTCAGCTTCAAGGCGCCTTCGAGCGCGACCGGCAGACCGATGTGCCTGCCCAGGTAGAGGAAGAACGGCTTGTCGTAGAACCGCTGCGCGATGTCCTCGATCGGATGGTCGGCGTCGAGGAAGCGCTGCATCTTCGACGGCAAGTCGTAGAGCTCATCGAGGATGAACTCCACCTCTTCCTTCGGGAGCGCGTCGCGGCACTGCGCGAGCTTGAGGCCGATCAGGAAGAGCAGCGCGATCTGCGCGGTGAACGTCTTGGAGGCGGCTACACCGACCTCGAGCCCGGTGCGCGTGTAGAGCACGGAATCGACCTCACGTGTGATCTGCGAGCCCATCATGTTCGTGATCGCGACGGTGCGCGCGCCCTTCTCGCGCGCAAGCTTCATCGCCTGGATCGTGTCGCGGGTCTCGCCCGACTGCGAGATGCCGATCACGAGCGTGCCGGGGTCGATCACCGGGTTGCGGTAGATCCACTCGCTCGCGACGTCCGGCTCGACCGGAACGCGCGCCCACTCCTCGATCGCGTAGCGACCGACGACGCCGGCGTGATACGCCGTCCCACACGCGACGATGACGATGCGCTTGAGGACGCGGAGCTCCTCCTCCGACATGCCGAGGCCTTCGAGGACGAGGTGCCCGTGGCGGACGCGGTCTCCGATCGTCTCGGCGACACCCTCGGGCTGCTCGAAGATCTCCTTCAGCATGAAGGTCTCGTAACCCGAGCGCTCGGCGGCATCGTCGTCCCAGTCGACGTCGATCACGTCATGCTCGACCAGCTCGCCGGTCACCGCATCGGTGAACGTCACGCCGCCGGGGGTGATCGACGCGATCTCGCCGTCGTCCGGGAACTGCACGCGGCGGGTCTCGGCCAGGAAGGCCGCGAGGTTCGACGCGAGGAAGTTCTCCCCCTCGCCGAGCCCGACGACCATCGGGGTCTGGTGCCGGACACCGACGAGCTGGTTCGGATGGTCGTGATGGATGAGCACGAAGGTGAAGTGCCCTTCGAGCTTGGCGTACGCAGCGCGCATGGCTTCGACGAGGTCGCCGTCGTAGGCCTCCTCGAGCAGGTGCACGACGACTTCCGCGTCGGTCTCCGACGTGAATGTGTGGCCCGCCGCTCGAAGCTCTTCTCGCAGCTCGCGATAGTTCTCGACGATCCCGTTCAGGACGATCGCCATCTTGCGCTCGTCGCACGCGGTCAGAGGATGCGCGTTCAGCTCGGTGACGCCGCCGTGGGTCGCCCAGCGCGTGTGACCGAGCCCGGTGGTCGAGAGGGAGCCGTTCGAGCCGGCCGCCTCCTTCAGGAACGAGAGATTCCCGACGGCGCGAACGTACTCGAGCCCGTCCTCCTCGAGGAGCGCGATCCCGGCCGAGTCATAGCCCCGGTACTCGAGGCGCTGCAGTCCCTGTAGGAGCAGCGGCTTCGAGGCCCGGCTGCCGACATATCCGATGATCCCGCACATCCAGAGCCTCCTTCCACCCGGCGAGCGCCGGAAATCACCAGCCTCCTGGAAACGCAAAAGCCCGGCTGCGGGCCCGTTCCTGCGTCGGAACGGTCAGCCGAGCTCTCGGCGGACGAGCGCTGCGATGCTAGCACAGGCCTCCCTCGCCACTTCGGCATTCTCCGCCTCGGCGAGGACGCGAATCACGGGCTCCGTCCCGGAGGGACGGACGAGCACGCGGCCTCTTCCCTCCCACTCCCTGTTCAGACGCTCGACCTCGTCGAGCACGGCACGTGTCACCTCGCGGTCGGCCACGCGAACGTTCTCCTTGTGCTGAGGCCAGCGCGACATGACGGCGGCTGCCTCGCTCAGCGTGCGACCCTTGAGCGCACCGCAGAGCAGCAACCCCGCAGCGAGGCCGTCCCCGGTGACATGGTCGTGCAGGTAGATCACGTGCCCCGACTGCTCACCACCGAGCACGGCGCCCTCACGCTGGAGCGCCTCGAGCACATAGCGGTCGCCGACGTCGGTGGTGTGGACGCGAATGTCTCGCTCGTGCATCAACGCATGGAAGCCGAGGTTCGTCATCACCGTGACCGCGACCTGGTCGACCTCCTGGTCGAGCGCAAGGATCGCAACGATCTGGTCCCCATCGATCGCCTCTCCCAGCTCGTCGACCGCGAGCATCCGGTCGCCGTCGCCGTCGAACGCGATGCCGAGATCGAAGCCACCTTCGACCACGGTCTTCTGCAGGAACGCGAGATCGGTCGCGCCGCAGCCAACGTTGATGTTCGACCCGTTGGGCTCGTCCCCGATCGCGTGCACCTCGGCGCCGCAGCGTTCGAAGGCCTGCGGCGCGATGCCCGAGTACGCCCCGTTCGCACAGTCGACCGCGATCCGCAGCCCGGACAGGTCGACGCCGAAGCGGTGGAGGATGTGCTCGAGGTACGGGTCTGTCGCGACCTCGACGTGCTCGATCGTGCCCTGATCGATCCCGGGCGCCGCCGCGAGCAGCTCTTCGATCTGCTCCTCCGAGGTATCCGAGAGCTTGTGACCCTGGGAGTCGAAGAACTTGACGCCGTTGTACTCGGGCGGATTGTGCGACGCCGAGATGACGACTCCGAGATCGAGAGCGAACAGTGCAACCGCAGGTGTCGGCAGCACCCCGCCGAGAATGCAGTCGCCACCCGCGGAAATGACGCCGCGTGCGAACGCCTCTTCGAGCTCGACGCCGGATGCCCGGGTGTCACGGCCGACGAACACTCGCGCGGCGCCCGTCCAGAGGGACGCTGCACGACCGAGCCGCTCGACGAGCTCGGGCGTGATGAACTCGCCCACGACGCCGCGCACCCCGTCGGTGCCGAAGTACTTGCGTGCCACGATGAGCGCGTTAGCGCTTGCTGAACTGCGGCGCCTTGCGCGCCTTGTGCAGGCCGGCCTTCTTGCGCTCCACGATGCGCGCGTCGCGCGTGAGGAAGCCAGCC
>JADGPE010000014.1 GCA_017882605.1 Thermoleophilia bacterium
CATCTGCCCCGTCAGGCCGGCGACGAAGCAGAGCGGCGCGAGGTCGCCGAGGATCACGTGCTGCGTCATGTGCATGAAGAAGAAGTGCTCCTCGCCGAGACGGTCGACCGGCGAGTTGAGCGCGACGACGACGAGCACGATCCCCGTCCAGAACGCCGCGCGGCGCCGGCCCGGCACCGGCCGGCCGCCCAGCGCCAGCGTCCGCGCGCGCCACCAGTAGAGGAGCGCGATCAGGACGGTGGGGACGGTCTGGAGCGGCTCGAAGCTCCAGGTCAAGCTCGGCGCGGCTGCCAGCACGTTGGAACACTAGAGGGATGCACCTCTTCCACTACCACCTGGTGACCTCGGAGCTACGCGACCTCGAGGGCCGCTACCTCGCGAAGCTGGGGTTCGACCTCGTCGCCCGCCACGGGCGGATCGGTGACGAGCACGTCGCAATCGAGCCGGGCGTCTCGTGGGAAAAGCTGACCCACGACGGCTTCAAGCTTCGGTTGACGGAGCTCGAGCGCGGCTCCGTCAACGTGGTCGTGCAGCCCGGCCACTGGCGGATCCCGCGGGTCGACCACCTGGGCATTGCCCTCGACGAGGACGAGTTCCAGTCGGTGCTCGGCCGCGCGATGCAGTGGAGCCTGCGGGTGCAGGAGCACGGCGGCCGCCGTACCTTCGTGGCCACCAACGCCGGCTACCGGCTGGAGGTGCACCCGCCGCGCGACTGGATCGAGGAACTGCTCGCCGAGAAGGACGAATTCCGGCTGGCTGAGCTGCAGTTGCGCGCAGACGATCCGGCGGAGAAGGCGGGGGCGCTCGCGGACCTGCTCGGGCTGGAGCTCGACGGCACGAGCGTGGTGGTCGGAGAGAGCCGCGTCACCTTCCTCGGCGGAGGCCCCGAGGGCAGGCCGGAGCTGTACGGCGAGCGCTTCGCCTGACCGAGACGGCCGCCGAGGACCGTACACTGGCCGCCTGAGCTCGGAGCACAGCTACGCCGCAGCGGGGGTCTCGCTGGCAACTGCCGGCTCCGTCGTCGAGCGGCTGCGCGCCGCCGTCGAGTCGACCGGCGCGACCGGGTTCGGCGCGTTCGCCGGGATCCATCCGCTGGACGACGAGCGGCTGCTCGCGGCGTCGACCGACGGCGTGGGCACGAAGCTCGTGCTCGCGCGTGCGCGCGGGCGGCTGCGCGACTGCGGCGCCGATCTCGCGGCGCACTGCATCAACGACGTCCTCACCTGCGGCGCCCAGCCCCTGATCCTGCTCGACTACGTCGCCGCGAACGAGATCCACCTCGAAGAGGTGGCCGATCTCGTCGACGGCGCTGCCGGCGTCTGCCGGCGTGCGGGAGTCGCGCTCGTCGGCGGGGAAACAGCCGAGCTGCCCGGAATCTACGCACCGGGGGAGCTCGACTTCGCCGGAACCTGCGTCGGGATCGTCGCGCGGGCCGATCTGATCGACGGCAGCACCGTCACTGCCGGAGACGTCGTGATCGGCTTCCCGTCCGCCGGCGTCCACGCCAACGGCTTCACGCTCGTTCGCAGCGTGCTCGAGGCCGAGGACTACGACGGAGCAGATCTCCTCGCGCCGACGCGGCTCTATCTCGACACCGCCCGGGCACTGCGCGGACGCGCGAAGGCGTTCGTCCACGTCACCGGCGGCGGCATCCTCGGCAACCTCGAACGCGTGCTTCCCGACGGCCGCCACGCAGAGCTCGACTGGCAGTCGTGGCACCGGCCCGAGGTGTTCGACTGGCTCGCCCGGCATGTGGAGGAGGCCGAGCTGCGGCGCGTCTTCAACCTCGGCATCGGCTGGTGCGCGATTGTCGGCGAGGCGGAGGTGGGCGACACCGTGATCGGTCGCATCCGATGATCGGCGTGCTCGTCAGCGGCAACGGCACAAACCTGCAGGCGCTGCTCGACGCCGGGCTGCCCGTGCGCGCGGTTGCCTCGAACCGCAAGGATGCCTACGCGCTCGTGCGTGCCCGCGAGGCGGGCATTCCAGTGGCGACGTTCAGCCTCGACTGCCACGCCAACCGCGCAGAGCGCGACCTCGTCCTTGCAATGTGGCTCGAAGAGCACGGGGTCGAGCTCGTCGTGCTCGCCGGCTACATGCACCTGCTCACCGAGCCGTTTCTTCGCCGGTTCCCGAACTGCATCGTCAATGTCCACCCGTCGCTGCTGCCGTCGTTCCCGGGGGCGCATGCGATCGACGACGCGCTCGCCGCCGGCGTCGAGACCACAGGCGTCACCGTCCACCTGGTCGACGAGGGGCTCGACACCGGGCCCGTGCTCGCACAGGAAGAGGTGCCCGTCGAGCCGAGAGAGACGCTCGTCGAGCGCGTCCACGCGGTCGAGCACCGGCTGCTGCCCGAGGTCGTGAGAGAGCTGTGCCTCGCCGCGCACTGATCAGCGTCTACGACAAGGACGGCGTGGACGTGTTCGCGCGGGGTCTCGTCGAGCTGGGCTGGGAGCTCGTCTCGTCCGGCGGCACGGCCGCGTTCCTCGCCGAAGAAGGCTTGCCCGTGACGACCGTCGAGGAGGTCACCGGCGCGCCCGAAATGCTCGGCGGCCGCGTCAAGACGCTGCACCCGCGCATCCATGCCGGCATCCTCGCCCGGCGCGAGATCGATGAGGACGTGCAGGCGCTCGAGCAACAGGAGATCCAGCCGATCGACCTCGTCTGTGTCTCGCTCTACCCATTTGCGTCCGTCGCAGGGAGACGCGGCGCGACGGAGCCCGAGATCGTCGAGATGATCGACGTCGGCGGGCCGTCGATGCTGCGCGCGGCTGCGAAGAACTTCGCGCACGTGACCGTCGTCTCGGACCCCACGCAGTACGGCGCCGTGCTGTCGGAGCTGCGCGAGCACGGAAACACCACGCTCGAGCGAAGGAAGCGGCTCGCGCGCGAGGCCTTCGAGACGACTGCGGCGTATGAATCGACGATCGCAAGTTGGTTCGGGAAGACCGAACAGTTCCCCCAGCAAGTGACGATCGCGCTGCGCAAGGTCTCCGATCTCCCCTACGGCGAGAATCCGCACCAGGCGGCGGCGTACTACCGGGAGCTCGGTGCCCGGCGGCATCTGCTCTCGAAGGTCGAGCAGCTCGGCGGCAAGCCACTCTCGTACAACAACCTGGCCGATCTCGAAGGAGCACGGCGCGTCGTGCGTGAGCTCACGCAGCCGGCGGCAGTGATCGTCAAGCATGCGAATCCCTGCGGCGTCGCAGTGGCGGCGACGATCGACGAAGCGTGGGAGCGCGCGCTCGCGTCGGATCCGGTCTCGGCCTTCGGTTGTGTCGCCGTGCTGAACCGGCCGGTTGGCGCCGAGCTGGGCGCACGGATCGCCGAGCACTTCGTCGAGGTGCTGCTCGCACCGTCATACGACGATGCGGCTGTCGCCGCCTTGCGCGTCAAGAAGGCGCTGCGCATCCTCGTCGATCACGAGCGGCGGTCCGAGACTGCGGGCGAGCGCGACTACAAGCGCGTGCTCGGCGGCCTGCTCGTGCAAGACCGCGACGACGGCGTCGAGGACCGCGAGACGATGCGCGTCGTCACCGGCGAGCCCGGCGAGCAACAGTGGGCTGACCTGCTCTTTGCCTGGCGCGTCTGCAAGCACGTGTCGTCGAATGCGATCGTGCTTGTGCGCGACCTGCAAACGATCGGGATCGGCGCGGGTCAGATGAGCCGTGTGGACGCGGTCCGAATCGCTGTCGAGAAGGCACAGGAGCACGGCCACGAGACCACAGGCGCCTCCCTCGCGAGCGACGCGTTCTTCCCGTTCGCCGACGGCCCGCAGATCGCCCTCGACGCGGGGATCGGAGCGATCGTCCAGCCCGGCGGCTCGAGGCGCGACGACGAGGTCTTGGCCGTGGTGGAAGCCGCCGGCGCTGCGATGGTCTGCACCGGCCGCAGGCATTTCCGCCACTGACGCGGGCCGCGCTGTCCGATCTGAGACGATCCCTTCCCGGCATGGCAGCCACCACCCCGCACCGGATCGGCCGCGACGACGTCGTCTGGTCGTTCGGCCCCGACATGGAGCCCGTCCTCGAGGTCGAGCCGGGCTCGATCGTGACCCTCGAGACGAACGACTGCTTCACCGGCCAGATCCAGACCGAGGCCGACCTCGTCACGGAGATCGACTTCGAGCGCGTCAACTCCGCCACCGGGCCGATCGCCGTTCGCGGCGCCGAGCCGGGCGATTCGCTGATCGTGGAGTTGCTGCAGGTGCGGCCGGTGGAGCGCGGCTTCGCCACCTTGATCCCCGGCATCGGGCAGCTGATCGACAAGGTGCAGGCGCCGTTGACGCAGGTCTTCCGCGTCGAGGGCGAGACGGTGCACATGAACGACCGCATCTCGTTCCCGCTGCGCCCCATGGTGGGCGTGATCGGGGTGGCGACCGACGGCGAAACCCTCTTCAACGGATTTGCGGGAAGACACGGCGGCAACCTCGACAATCACCTCCACGGCCCGGGCGCGAAGATCTACCTCCCTGTGCGGCAACCAGGCGGGATGCTCGCCATCGGCGACATGCACGCATCGATGGGCGACGGCGAGGTCTGCTTCACCGGCGTCGAGATCGCAGGCGAGGTGACGCTGCGCGTCGACCTGCTCAAGGGCAAGCAAGGCACGTGGCCGGTCACGGAGCTCGCCGATCGCTGGGTCGTCCACGGCACGGCGGGGCCTGACTTCATGGAGGCCCTCGATCGCGCGGTCGAGGAGGGCGCCCGCTTCCTCGTCGAGCAGTGGGGCTTCTCGATCGAGGAGGCCTTCATCTTCCTGTCGGTCGCCTGCGACGCCAATATCTGCCAGGCGTGCAGGCCGCAGGAATTCTCCACGATCGCGCGCGTTTCCATACCAAAGATCTCAGCAACGCCCCGTCCGTTCTCGTAGGAGGAGCCCAGTGCCCGAGCTCGACCCGAACCGCTGGAAGGCGCTCACGATCGTCTGTGCAGCGTTCTTCATGACCGTGCTCGACGTCTCGATCGTCAACGTCGCACTGCCGTCGATCGGCAAGTCGCTCCACTTCTCGGAGCAAGGTCTCCAGTGGGTGATCACGGCCTATGCGATCACGTTCGGCGGCTTCCTCCTGCTCGGTGGACGCGCGGCCGACCTGCTCGGGCGCCGGCGCGTCTTCTACGTGGGCGTCGCGGTCTTCACGATCGCGTCGTTCCTGTGCGGGCTTGCGTGGTCGGAGGGTGTGCTGATCGGAGCCCGCGCCGTCCAGGGCCTGGGCGCGGCGATCATCACTCCGGCGGCGCTCTCGATCATCACGACGACCTTCGAGGAGGGGCCGGAGCGCAACAAGGCACTTGGGATCTGGGGCGCGATCGGCGGCTCGGGCGCCGCGGTCGGCGTGCTCGCGGGTGGTGTGCTGACGAAGTACCTCGGCTGGGAGTGGATCTTCTTCGTCAACGTGCCGGTTGGCGTGCTGGCACTGGCGCTCGCACCCCGGGTCGTGCGCGAAAGCCGCTCCGATCGCGACCACTCGCACGACGTCGCCGGCGCGGTGACGATCACCGCCGGCCTCGCACTGCTCGTCTACGCCGTATCCGAGGCGCCGAACCACGGCTGGGCGACCGCGTGGACGATCTCGCGGCTGGCCGCCTCCGCGGTCCTGCTCCTCGCCTTCCTCGTGATCGAGGCGCGGGCGAAGGACCCGTTGATGCCGTTTCGCATCTTTCGCGTGCGCACGGTCGCCGGCGCGAACGTCGCCGGTCTCCTGCTCGGCGCAATCGTCTTCGCGAACTTCTTCCTTCTGACCCTCTACGTGCAGCAGGTGCTGCAGTGGTCGGCGCTGAAGACCGGCGTGACGTTCGTCGCGACCGCCGGGACGGCGGTCCTCTGGGCCGGCCTCGCGCAGGCGCTCGTGACGAAGATCGGCGTGAAGCCGGTGCTGGTCGCGGGCTTCATCGCCCTGATCGCGGGCATGGTCTGGTACACGCAGATTCCGGTGGATGCCTCCTACGCGTCCGACCTGCTGCCGGGCTACCTGCTCGTCGGCTTCGCGCTGCCGTTCACGTTCATCCCGGTCTCGATCGCGGCGCTCGCGGGCGTCGAGGGGCACGAGGCCGGGCTCGCTTCGGGATTGATCAACACGGCGCAGCAGGTCGGCGGCGCGATCGGGGTCGCCGTGACGTCGTCGATCTCGATCAGCCACTTCAACCACCTGGTGAAATCGGGGACCGCGGCCCCGGAGGCGTTCACCTTCGGGACGCAATGGGCCTTCTGGGTGACCGTCGGCGTCGCGGCGGCCGGGCTGCTCGCCGCGGTGACGCTGATCCGTTCCGACGAGCTCGGAGCGCTGGAAGAGGCGGCAGTCCAGGTCTAGGAGGGCCGCTGTAGGCTTCCCGCGGCGATGGCGCGCACCTACCCGACGATCATCGACCTGGTCGGCTCCACGCCGATCGTGCGCCTCGACCGCGTCTCGCAGGACGTGCCGGGCACGATCCTCGCGAAGCTCGAGTTCCTGAACCCCGGCGGCTCCAACAAGGATCGCATCGGGCTCGCGATGATCGAGGCGGCCGAGCGCGACGGGACGCTGAAGCCCGGCGGGACGATCGTCGAACCGACCTCCGGCAACACCGGCGTCGGCCTCGCGATGGCAGCCGCGCAGAAGGGCTACCGCTGCATCTTCGTGATGCCCGACAAGATGAGCCAGGAGAAGATCTCGATGCTGCGCGCCTACGGGGCCGAGGTCGTGATCACGCCCACGGCGGTCGATCACGACTCGCCGGAGTCGTACTACTCCGTCTCGTCGCGGCTCGCCGAGGAGATTCCCGGCGGCTTCAAGCCCGACCAGTACTCGAACATGGCGAACCCAGAGGCGCATTATGAGACGACGGCGCCCGAGATCTGGGAGCAGACGAGCGGCGACATCGATGCGATCGTGATCAGCGTCGGGACCGGCGGCACGATCAGCGGCATCGGGCGGTTCTTTCACGAGCGCAAGCCCGAGGTGAAGATCGTCGGCGTCGACCCCGAAGGCTCGATCTACACCGCGCAGAGCGAGGCCGACCTGCACCCGTACCTCGTCGAGGGAATCGGCAAGGACACCTGGCCCAAGAC
Organism: Thermoleophilia bacterium; assembly: GCA_017882605.1. Taxonomy (GTDB): domain Bacteria; phylum Actinomycetota; class Thermoleophilia; order Gaiellales; family Gaiellaceae; genus PALSA-600. The sequence goes on from JADGPE010000014.1 coordinate 7,051, forward strand.
GATCGACCTCACGGTCGTCGACGAGTGGATCCAGGTCTCGGATCGCGATTCGTTCCTCGCTGCGCGTCGCCTGGCACGGGAGGAAGGCCTGCTCGTCGGCGGCTCCTCCGGCTCGACGATCGCCGCCGCGCTGCGGTACGCGCAGGCGCTCGGCCCCAACTCACAGGTGCTGACGATCCTGCCCGACTCGGGACGGTCGTACCTCTCGAAGTTCCTCGACGACAACTGGATGATCGAGCACGGATTCCTGGAGCGCTCCGCGCCCACCCCGACGGTGCGCGAATTGCTGGCTGCGAAGCCGGGCGACACGCCGCCTTTCGTCACGATCTCGTCGCACCAGAAGGTCGCCGAGGCGATCAGCGTCATGGAGCGCTATTCGATCTCGCAGCTGCCGGTGGTCCGCGACGGTGATGTCGATTCGCTCACCGAGGTGATCGGTTCACTGCAGGATCGCGCGCTGCTCGACCTCGTGTTCAAGAACGCCGACGCGCTGCACGAAGATGTCGCCGTCGCGATGCAGGGCCCGCTCGCCGTCGTCGACGCAGACGCGTCGGTGGACGAGATCGTCACCGCTTTGACGGGCGGCACGAATGCGGTGGTCGTCGCCGATCAGGGCAGGCCGGTCGGTGTCGTGACGCGCTCCGACCTGCTCGAGTACCTTTCGCGCCGCTAGCGCGTGGCAGCGAGCATCACAGCGATTCGCCGCCTCGTCGTGGGGGCGCAGGGATACGCGGGTCGCTTTCGGCGCGCCGGCGCCGGCGATGTCGAGGCCGCGGTTCGCCGGCTGTCCGCAGTGCAGCTCGACTCGATCTCCACAGTCGACCGCGCCCATCGCCTCACGCTGACCGCCCGCATCGGCGCCTATCCGCGCGACACTGTCCCGGACCTCCTGCGCTCCGGCCGGATCTTCGAGTACTGGGCGCACGAGGCGTCGCTGCTCCCGATCGAGCTCTGGCCGCACTTCCGGGCGGTGATGGACGGCCGCGGTCACTGGGGGACGCACGACCACGCGCTCCGCGTGCACGCCGATCTCGTCGAGCCGGTGCTCGAGCGGATCCGGGCGGAAGGGCCGCTGGCGTCACGCGATTTCGAAGGGCAGGGCCGCGGCGGCATGTGGAGCTGGAAGCCGTCGAAGATGGTGCTCGACGCGCTGTGGGACAAGGGTGTGCTCGTGATCGCCGAGCGGCGGAACTTCCAGCGTGCGTACGACCTGGCCGAACGCGTGATCCCGAAGCGGTGGCTCGACGCGCCGACGCCGAGCGAGGATGAGACACTGCGCACGCTCGCGTTGCTCGCGGTCGCAGCCCGCGGCGCGCTGACAGAGCCGGCGATCCGCGAGCACTGGCGGCTGAAGGGTGGCAAGGCACGGCTGCACCACCACCTGCTCGCCCTCGTCGGCGAGGGGCAGCTGCGTGAGGTCGAGGTGGAGGACTGCGGCCCGCCGTTCTACGTCCTGCCGGAAGTCGAGCTCGACGGCGCCCCCGCGCCGCCGGTGCTTGTCTGTCCCTTCGACAACCTCGTCTGGAACCGGCCGCTGCTCGAGCGCCTCTTCGGCTTCAAGCACGTGATCGAGGTGTACAAGCGCGAACACGAGCGGGTCTTCGGCTACTACGTCTTGCCCCTGCTCGCGGGCGACAGGTTCCTCGGGCGCGCCGACCTGAAGGCGGACCGCGCCGAAGGCGTGCTGCGGATCCGCCGCTTCACACCGGAGCCGAAAGTGCGCGGGAACATCGACGCCAAGCTCGAGCAGGCGGCCGCGCGCCTCGCGCGCATTCTCGGGCTCGAGCGGGTAGAACGAACCACGTGAAGCCGAGGAAGGTGGGCATCGAGGCGGGCCGGCGCATTGCGGTGCGTGCGCAGCTCCTCGACGGCTCGGCGACGGACGTGCTGAGCACCGTGCGCCGCCTCGGGTTCCTGCAGCTGGATCCGATCTCGACCGTCGCGCCGCCGCAACACCTCGTGCTCTGGAGCCGGCTCGGGCCGTTCGACCGGACGGAGCTCGATCGGCTGCTGTGGAAGGAGCGGAAGCTCGTCGAGTGGGACGCGTTCCTGTGGCCGAGCGAGGACCTGCCGCTCCTGAAGGCACGCATGCGGCGCCGCGACCGGCCGCTCGACCGCCGTCTGATCGCGTATCTGAAGGAGAACGCCTCGTATCGGCGCTACGTGCTCCGCGAGCTCGAACGGCGCGGGCCGCTGCTGTCGCGCGAGATCGACGACCACGAGCCGAGCGGCCGTGAGGCACACCGCTGGTGGGGAGAACGGAAGATGGGGCTGATGCTCGGCGTGCTGAATGCGCGGGGCGAGGTCGCGGTCGTCGGCCGGCGCGGCAGGCAGCGCCTCTGGGACCTCGCGGAGCGCTGGTACCCCGAGACGGAGACGATCCGCTGGGCCGAGGCGAAGCGGATCCTCGAGGAGAACCGCTTCCGATCGCTCGGCGTCAAGCTGGAGCGGGGCACGCTCGTCGCGCACCCGGAGGCAGTGGACGGCCCGGTCGGCAAGCGCGTGACGTTCCTCTCGCCGTTCGACCGCCTCGTCCACGATCGCAACCGGGCAGAGACGCTCTGGGGCTTCTACTACCGGCTCGAGATGTACGTGCCGAAGGCGAAGCGCGAGTACGGCTACTACGTGCTGCCGATCCTCCGGGGCGAGCGGGTGATCGGCCGGATCGAGCCGCTGCACGACCGCAAGACCGGCGAACTGCGCGTGCTCGGCACCTGGTGGGAAGACGGTGTTCGCCCGGTCTCGCTCGCGGCGCCGCTGCGGCGCCTCGCCCGCTTCCTGGGCGCCCGGCTCGAACAGGCCTAGCCGAGACGGACATGTCCCGGGGACTGTCCCCGGGACATGTCCCTTCCAGGCACGGCGCAGGCGGGCCGAGGTCGGCCGGTAGGCTCCTCGGATGGACTTCGAGACGCGCGCCATCCACGCGGGGCAGGAGCCCGACCCGGCGACCGGCGCGATCATCACGCCGATCTACCAGACGTCCACGTTCGTGCAGGAAGCGGTCGGCGTGCACAAGGGCTACGACTATGCCCGCGTCGCGAACCCGACGCGCACCGCGCTGCAGGTCGCGCTCGCGAGCCTCGAGAACGCGAAACACGGTGTCGCCTTCAGCTCAGGCCTCGGCGCCACGACGACGCTGATGCACCTCGTGCACCCGAGCGAGCGCGTCGTCCTGATCGCCGACGTCTACGGCGGCGTCTACCGGATGACGTCTCAGATCTACGAGCCGAAGGGCTACCGCTTCACGTACGTCCCCGCGAGCGAGTTCGACGACAACCTCGCCGCGCATCTGGACGACGAGGTGAAGCTCGTCTGGGTCGAGACGCCGTCGAATCCGATGCTGAACGTCGTCGACATCCGCAGGGCCGCAGCCGCAGCGCACGCAGTCGGTGCGCTCCTGATCGTCGACAACACCTTCGCCACGCCGTACCTCCAGCAGCCGCTCGAGCTCGGCGCCGACGCGGTCGTGCACTCGACGACGAAATACCTCGGCGGCCACAGCGACACGATCGGCGGCTTCATCGCCACGAACGACGATGCACTGGCGGAGCGCCTCTACTTCCTGCAGAAGTCGCTCGGCGCCGTCCCCGGCCCGTTCGACTCCTGGCTCGTGCTGCGCGGGATCAAGACGCTCGCCGTGCGGATGCGGCAGCACTCGGAGAACGCGCGCCGGGTCGCGGAGTTTCTCGACGGGCACCCCGGCGTCGAGCGCGTCCTCTACCCCGGCCTCCCCAACCATCCCGGTCACGACGTCGCGCGCAACCAGATGCGCGATTTCGGCGGGATGGTCTCGTTCCTGATGGAGTCGGAAGCCGAGGCAGTCGATTTCGTCTCGCGTACGACGATCTTCCAGCTCGCCGAGTCACTCGGCGGAGTCGAGAGCCTGATCGAGCATCCGGCCCGCATGACGCACGCGTCGACCGCCGACGCGCCGTTCGCGCCACCCGGGAACCTCGTGCGCCTCTCGGTCGGGATCGAGTCGGCTGAAGACCTGCTCGCCGATCTCGAGGCCGCGCTCGTCAGACGCTCGGCTCCGGCCCGCGCGTAGGCGGGAGCGCACGACTGCAAAGATGCGGTCGTGCATTCGTTGCGCCTTCTCGACCTCCAGTTCGGTGGCCGGCCGCACGCCGTCGGCGTCTATGTGGTGGACACGGACGACGGCCCCGCCCTCTTCGACTGCGGTCCCTCAGCGACGCTGCCGACTCTCGAAACCAGGCTCGCGGAGCAGGGGCTCGAGCTGTCCGACATCCGCCACCTGCTTCTCTCGCACATTCACCTCGACCACGCAGGCGCCGCCGGAGCGATCGTCCGAAGGCACCCGAAGCTCACGGTCTGGGTCTCCGCGGTCGGTGCGCCGCACCTCGTCGACCCAGCTCGGCTCGAGCGTTCGGCACGCCGGCTCTACGGCACGGCGTTCGACAAGCTCTGGGGCGAGCTCGCGCCGGTGCCCGAGGCGAGCGTTCGCGTGGCCGACGGAGACGTGCTCGGCTGGGAGTCGTTTCCGACACGAGGCCATGCGTCTCACCACATCAGCTACTTCCGGGACGGAACGCTGCTCGCCGGCGACGCTACCGGTGTGCGCATGCCGGGCGCGAGCTACATCGTCCCGGTGTCACCACCGCCGGACATCGACATCGAGGGGTGGCACGCGACGGTGGGAGCGATCCGCGCGCGCGAACCGGAGCGTCTCGCGTTGATTCACTTCGGCGTGCACGAGGACGTCGGCGATCATCTCGACCGGCTCGAACTCGAGCTTGATCGCTGGGCGGCCCGCGTGCGGGACGGGATGGGAGAGGACGAGTTCGTCGCGGCTGCCCGGGCCGACGCAGGCCAAGACGCCGGCGTCTACGACCAGATCGCGCCGTTCTGGCAGTCGTGGCACGGCCTCCGCCGCTACTGGGACAAGCGCGCCGGCTAAGCCGGATCGCGGACGACGTTCGCCCCCGAGGCCTGCGCCAGCGCGAGGACGACGATCTCGTCGATGTTCACGTGCGGAGGTCGCGTGAGCGCGAACATGATGCAGTCGGCCACGTCTTCCGCGTGCAGCGGCCCGCCGAGCGCGACGTTCGAGTAGACGGCCGCCGCCTTCTCTTCGTCACCCTTGAAGCGGACCTTCGAGAAGTTCGTCTCCACCAGCCCCGGCGCGACATTCGTGATCCGCACCGGCTTACCGTGCAGGTCGTCGCGCAGGGCGCGGGTGTAGCCGTGCACCGCGAACTTCGAGGCGACGTAGGACGAGCCGTGCGGGTACGACCAGATGCCTGCCACGGAACCGAGGTTGACGATGTGCCCGCCGCCATCGACGAGCTGCGGGACACAGAGGCGCGTCATCCGCATCAGGCCGAGCACGTTCGTCTCGATCACCTCGCGCTCGTCCTCCTCGTGCGACTCCCAGACCGGGTCCCGGCCGCGGGAGAGCCCGGCGTTGTTGACGAGGATGTCCAGGCCGCCGAGCTCCGCGAGCGCCCGCGAGACGAAGCGCTCGCTCGACACGGGGTCCGTGACGTCGAGCGTGCCGTCGCTGCGCGACCCGGTCACGACCCGGGCTCCGGCAGCGGCCAGCGCCTGCACCGTCGCTGCTCCGATCCCGCTCGACCCGCCCGTGACGATCGCGCGCTTGCCCTCGAGGTCTGCCATGCGCGGAATCTAGCGGTGTGGGCGCACGGGTACCCGCAGCAACGATTTCGGCTTCCCGGCGTCTAACTTCGCACTACCCATGCAGCCTTTACCCGGACCCGGCCGCGGCACGCGGCTGTCGCTGCTCGGCATCGGGCTGCTCGTGCTGCTCAGCGTCGTCGCCTTCGCCAGCCGCAGTGGGCTCGGGCACCGCTCGAGCACCGCCCCGAGCCCGGGCTACGTCAACTACGCCGTCACGGTCTTCCTGATCCTGTTCGCGCTGATGATCCCGGTGGCGGTCTATGCGTTCCTGCTCCGCTTCCGCGAACGGTCGACGGCGACCCGCAAGAGCTTCAAGGCGCGCCTCTACGCCTCCGCAGTGCGCTGGCTCGCGCTGGTGCTGATCGCGTTCGTCGCGTTCTACTTCCACAGCCGTCATCCGCATCTCCTGCAGCACCTCAATCCGTTCCGCCAGCCGAACACGAAGATTCCCCACGATCACAGCCCCGTGCACCCTGAGCCCAACCCCGAGTTCCAGTGGAACGTGCTCTGGGTCACGCTCGTCCTCTTCGCCGGTCTCGGTGCATTCGGCTACCGCCGGTGGAGAGCCGGCAAGCTGACGATGGCGCTGCGCGATCCGGACCTGACGGTCTCAGAGGAGATCGCCGCGTCGATCGACGACGCGATCGAGGATCTCGAGGCGGAGCCGGATGCGCGGCGCGCCGTGATCGCCGCCTACGCGAGGATGGAGGCCGTGCTCGGTCGAAACGGCTTCCAGCGCGTGCCGAGCGAGACCGCGATCGAGTACCTGCACCGCATCCTGCTCGGTCTCACCGCGAACTCGGAGGCGGTCACCCGACTCACCGCGCTCTTCGAGCAGGCGAAGTTCAGCCAGAGAGAGATCGACGCCGCCATGAAGCAGGATGCGATCGGCGCGCTGCGCGAGATCAGAGCCTCCCTCACAGACGCGCCCGAATGAGACGCCATCTCCTCGACCTCGTGGTGCTGTCGACGATCGCCACGATCGCGTGCGCATACATCGCGCTCGCACAACCGGGAATCCGCAACACCGCGATCTACGCTTACGTGCTGGTCGTGGGCGGACTGGTCATGGTCGTGGTCGTTTCCGCGTTCGGTGACGCCCTGCCCCGCCATCGCCGGTCCCCCTTCGAGAACGCGCTGGCCGCGGCGGCCCACCCCGAGCGGACGCCCGCCCAGGTCGAGCAGATCGAACGCGCAACGACGCTCGGCGTCGCGAACGCCTTCGACCTCCACCGGAGGCTCCTCCCCCAACTGCGTGAGATCGCACAGTGCCGCCTGGAGCGCACGGGCCGGACGCCGAGCCCCGAGACGCTGGGGCGCTGGTGGGAGCTCCTGCGCCCGGATCGTGTGGAGCCGGAAGATCGGTTCGGCCCGGGCATCTCGCAGAGCGATCTCCGCGCCCTCGTCGCCGATCTTGAGAGGATGTGAGCGTGCCGCCAATCGAGCTCTCCGAGGTGGGCGCGCGTGCGAACGCGGTCATCGACGAGGTTGAGAAGGCGGTGATCGGCAAGCGCGGCGCGCTCGAGTTGCTGATGCTCGGGCTGCTCGCGGACGGCCACGTGCTGATCGAGGACTACCCGGGCCTCGCGAAGACCTTGATGGCCCGCTCGTTCGCGCAGGTCGCGTCGATGGACTTCTCGCGCATCCAGTTCACCCCCGATCTGATGCCGTCGGATGTGACCGGCTCATCGGTGTTCAACCAACGGGAGTCCGACTTCGAGTTCCGGCCCGGGCCGATCTTCGCCAACCTCCTGCTCGCGGACGAGATCAATCGCGCTCCGCCGAAGACGCAAGCCGCCCTGCTCGAGGCGATGCAGGAGCGTCAGGTGACCACCGAGGGCGAGACGCGGCGACTCGGACCTCCCTTCCTCGTCCTCGCAACCCAGAACCCGATCGAGTACGAAGGCACGTATCCGTTGCCCGAGGCGCAGCTGGACCGGTTCCTGTTGCGGATGTCTGTCGGCTACCCGTCGCGCTCGGACGAGTGGCGAGTGCTGTCCGACCGCGCCGAGCGGCGCACCGACGAAGTCGTCCTCTCGCCGCTGATCGACCGCGACGCGCTGCTCGCCATGCAACGCGCATGCGAGGAGGTGCACGTATCCGAGCCCGTCGGCCTCTACATGGTCGACATCGTCACCGCGACGCGCGACTCACAGTCGATTCAGGTCGGCGCATCTCCGCGCGGCTCGCTCGCGCTGCTGAAGCTGTCCCGGTGCCGCGCTGCGCTCGACGGCCGTGACTACGTCACGCCTGATGACGTCAAGTCGGTCGCTGTGCCGGCGCTCGCGCACCGTCTGACTCTCCGGCCAGAGCTGTGGGTTCAGCGCATCTCGGCCGAGGACGTCGTTCGGGAGCGGTTGGACACCGTGCCGACGCCCGTCGCCGAAGACCTCGCGAAGAGTTGACGCGCTACTCGGCGCCGAAGCTCGCAGGCTATGCCGGCCTGTCGGCGGTCGGCCTGCTGGCCGCGCTCGCCTCTGCGCGGCCCGAGCTCGTCGCGCTGACCGCGCCGTTCCTGCTCGCCGTCGCCGCCGGGCTGGTGCTCGCGACGCCGCCGCGGCTGAGCGCCCGCATCGAGCTCGAGCACGAGCGCACGCTCGAAGGAGCCGAAGTGGCTGCGCGGATCGTGGTCGAGTCGGCGACGCCCGTCGACCGGCTCGACCTCTATGTGCACCTGCCCGAGGGCATCGAGCTGCTGGACGGCCGGAATCCAGTTGCGTTGCGGCTGGCCGCCGGGGAAGCGCGGGAACTCGAGCTCACGCTCCGCGCCGGACGGTGGGGCGCGCACATGCTTGGCCCGCTGTACGCGCGCGCCCACGATCCACTCGGCTTCCTCGTCTGGGAGGAGACAGTGCCGACGCGTCCGCAACTCCGCGCCTACCCACGTGAAGACGTCCTACGGCGGATCCTGCAGCCGCGGGAGACGCAGGTCTTCTCCGGCAACGAGGTCTCGCGCCGCAAAGGTGAGGGGATCGAGTTCGCCGACATCCGCCTCTGGGGGCCGGGCGATCCGCTCAACCGGATCAACTGGCGCGCCAGCGCGCGCCGGAACGAGCTCTGGGTCAACGAGAGCCATCCCGAGCGAAACACCGACGTGATCATCTTCGTCGACTCATTCGCCGAGGCGCGGCTCGGCGACAAGGGAACGCTCGACCTCGCAGTGCATGCGACGTCGACGATCGCCGACGCTTACGTTCGCCGGCGCGACCGTGTCGGCCTGATCTCCTTCGGCGGGATCCTTCGCTGGCTCGTGCCGGGCACCGGGCTCGTGCAGCTGTATCGCGTCGTCGACGCGCTGCTCGACACGCAGATCATCCTCTCGTACTACTGGCGGGAGATCGATGTGATCCCGCGGCGCATGCTGCCCCCGAACGCGCTCGTGATCGCGTTGACGCCGCTCCTCGATCAACGCTCGGTCGGAGCACTGCTCGATCTCCGCGCCCGCGGCTACGACCTTGCGGTGATCGACGTCTCGCCCGTGCCGTTCGTGACTCGGCCCTCGGCCGGCCTCGATGCGGTCGCGCACGACATCTGGGCGCTGCGGCGCGACGCGCTCCGCCATCGCCTGCAGCGCGCGGGTGTCGCCGTCGTCGAGTGGCGTGAGGAGAGACCGCTGCAATCCGTCGTGGAGGAGGTGCGGGAATTCAGGCGCTACGCCCGGCACGCGCGCGTTTGATCACGGGCCTGCTTGCGCTCGTCGCGCTCGGCTCGACGGTCGGATACGCGACCGCCACAGGCGGGCGGCTCGCTCCGGTCTCCCTCGGTGTGGGCGCGCTCGGCGGCGGACTGCTGGCCGTCGCGCTCGCCCTGCGGTGGCCGACGCTCGTGCCGACGGCGATCTTCGTCACGGCCGGCGGATACGTCGCCGGCCGGGCCGGCAAGGACGTCGTCGACGGGTGGGCCGCCGTTGTCGGGGTGCTGCTGCTGCTGGCCGCCGAGCTCGCACTCTGGTCGATCGAGCACGACACCCGGATCCACACCGAGCGCTCGCTCACCGTGCGGCGCATCACGACTCTCGCGATCCTCGCCGCGGCAGCGCTACTGATGAACTTCCTGCTGCTCGGAACGGCTGCGATCTCGGCCTCCGCGAGCGTCCTGCTCGCAGCCGCCGGCGTCCTGGCGGCCGTCGGCGCGCTCGTCGTCGTCCTCCGGCTGACGCGAGGCTGAGAGCTCTCCTCGTCGCGGCCCTCGCAGCTGCCGCGCACCCGAGCGGGGACCGCGGCGTAGATCTGGCCGTCGACCCCAGCGGCGGCCTGTTGGTCGCCGACTGGGGCCGAGGCGTGATCTACGAGCTCAGGAAGCGGTGACGAACGCCGTGCGGGACTCGCTGTGCCCGTTCGCCTCGTTCAGCGTCGCGACGATCGTGTACGTCTGCTTCTTCGTCGCCGTGAACGTCGGCGTGAAGGTGACCGACTGGTCGGGGGCGAGTGTCGCTGTCGGCTGACCGACGGCGATCGCCTTGCCCTGCGAGTCGTAGACGAAGTAGGTCATTCCGATCACTGCCCCAGGCTCGGAGTAGTGGGCGAGATACGGGACGTACATCGTCACGCGCACGGGAGCTCCCGCCTTGACGTTGACAGTCGAGCCGTCGGTCAAGCGTGCGACGGCCCCGAACGCCGTGAAGGCGGGCTTCGTCGCGCCGGATTGCCCAATGAGACCGCTCTGCCAGGGATTGCCGGCGCTGTCGCGGAAGACGAACCAGATGAACATCTGGACGTTCGGATCCTTCTTCGCGAACGTCAGCGCCTGCTTCGCATACGCGGCCTGCTTCGCATAGGTGACGCCGTGCGGTTCGGCCGGCTTCGTTTCGTGACCGTACTCGGTGATCCAGATTGGCACTGCGCGGTGGAACCAATTGTTCAGGTCGGTCTCGAACTTCGACAGCGTCGACAGCGTGACGTTCGGATAGCGCACCTTCTGCATCGGCGGCAGGTTCGGCGACGTCGGGTACGGATGATGCGCCCACGCGTCGAACTTGAGCCCCTTCACCTGCGCGAGCAACCGCGCGAACGTGCCCGGGGCGATGCTCGCGCTGATGCCCTTGAGCGGCTTGTCGCGGCCACGGGCCGAGGTCTCGCCGATCGCGACCTTCGCCCACGGGTTGCCCGACTTGATGCCTGTGTAGGCCGCCTTGAAGAGCTTCGCGTAGTTCGCGGGGCCGACGATCTTCTGGCCGACGAACTGCGGCGTCAGGAACAGCTGCAGGTTCGGTTCATTCCAGATCGACCAGAGGGAAACGGAACCGTGACCCGAGCGTCCGTTGTAGCGCGTGGCGAGCATCTTCGAGAACGCGGTCAGGTCGCTCAGGTTCTTCGGCATCACGTTCGGTGCCTTGCCGCCGTTCGCCCACTTCGGCGTGCCGGTGATGTTGATCATCACGCGCAAGTTGTAAATGCTCGACTGGAAGACGAGGTCGTCGAGGTCTGTCAGCTTGTAGGCCGGGTCGTCACCATTCGTGGGATCCGCGGGCCGCGTGGGCGCGAGCGCTGCCCAGGTGGCGGTGGTGTGGATCACGGACGCGCCGGTGGACTCGGCGAGCTGCAGGTTCTGGCCGCGCGTCGACGACCAGCGAAACGACGGATCGTCGAAGAAACCGATCGGCATGCGTTGAGCTGCCTGCACGGTGGCAGCCGGGACGGCGAGGAGCGCGGCGAGCGCCACGAGTACGAGACGTACGGCTTTGAGCACGGACAAGTTCCCTTCCTCGGTGACCCTGGGCAGCAGGACGGTAGCGAGGTGCTTTGAGGACGGTGTAAAGAGGCGCGCGGCCGGGGCTAGCCGTCAGGCTCGACCGTGCCGGACTGCCCCGAGCTCCAGGAGCGGAAGACGCCCAGCAGGGCCGATTCGGCCGCCGGTGTGAGGTCAGCGGGGGTCAGCGTGCCCATCAGCTGGATCGTGCGCCGGAACTGCGCGAGGTACTCCGTACAGCCGTCGCAGCCTGCGAGGTGGTCTTCGAAGCGCCGCACGTCGGCAGGCGAGAGCGCAGCCTCGAGGTAGTCCGTGACGAGCTCGACGAGCTCCTGGCAGCTGAATGCTTCGACGTCGATCACGCGAGGTACTCCTCCAGAGCCTGGCGCACCTTGGATCGTGCGCGGTGCAGCAGCACCCGTTGATTGACCTCTGTGAGGTCGAGAGCGTTACGCACCTCGTCGGAGCTCCACCCCTCGACGTCGCGCAGCGAGATGACCGCCCGCTGGTTCGCCGGCAGCGCTTCGATCGCCTGCGCCACGACGGTGCGCGTCTCGGCGGCGATCAACCGGTCCTCCGGGAGCACGGGTGGCAGTGCGGACCAGCCGCCGGGGTGCTGCGCGTGGCTGTCTGCGAGAAACCGGTCTGGATCGACAGCCGCCTCGGGAACTCGTGCAGGGTCGTGCAGCGAGGAGAACGGGATCACGCGCCCCTCGCGCTGCGCGCGCGTCTTGGCCGTGTTGACGAGGATGCGAAAGACCCACGTCTTCAACGACGAGCGTCCCTCGAATCGATCGAGCGCGCCCAGCACCCGCACCCAGGTCTCCTGCACGACCTCCTCCGCGAGCGAGCGCGTCGGAACGAAGATCTGTGCGACACGCAGCATGGACGAGTGCCAATCGCGCACGATCCGGAGATACGTCTCCTCGTCTCCGGCGCGAAGGGCCGCGACGAGCTCGGCGTCGGTTGGCTCCACGCGACGAACGTACCGGATGGGCGGTGACGGGATCGAACCGCCGACCTCCTGGGTGTAAACCAGGCGCTCTCCCAGCTGAGCTAACCGCCCCGGGGCCGCAACGAACCGTAGCGGCCGGCTCGACGGTCCGGTGTCCGGGCCCGTATCCCTAGCGCACCTGCAGAGCCGTTCCGAGGCAGGCGCGGCGGGCTCTCCGGACACGCCCGCCATGCGAGCGCCGTGAGTGGCACCGCGCCCGCCTCGGTGGTCTCGCCCCTTTCAGCACCGCAGCAAAGAGAGGGGCGAGTCTGGTCGCCTCACCGGGCCGCCCGTCGACGAGGATCGCCCGCGCAGGTCGGGCAGTAGAAGCCCAGCTCGGGAGGCCGGCCGCTGTGCGGGTCGTCGACCCGGTAGGCGAGCCAGCCGCGCCACTCGAGGCCGCTCGAGCCGCTGCACCCCGCACAGATGACGGCATCGGCGAGGCGATCAGGCGTTTTGGTGTGCTTGAACTCGTCGCGGGCCACCAGCTCAGCCTGCGCTTGGCTCTACCACTCGGCACTGGCCTTTCGGCTGACATGTGCCCGCAGTTGGTCCGGTGAGCGATGTGACACATCCACACTCGGACGGCGTATAACGAGTGCATGAGGTCAACCAGACGGATGGTGCTCTTCGCGGCGATGCTGATGCTTGCCGTCGCAGCCCTGGGCGGAACGTCCGGTCGGTCGGCCCGCGGGGAGAACGGCGCGTCGAGCGCGGCGACTACCGCCTCCCGGCTGGTGCAGTTCCGCTCCTGTGGCGACCTGCTCGGGTACGTCAAGTCGCAGGCGCTGCCGCTCGTCGGCTCGTGGGGCTTCGGCGGCCCGTCGGTCGCTCACGGGGGCGTGCCCGGCGGCATCGTGACCCCGGCCGCCGGCACGGCGGCCGACGCCTCCCCGACGGAGGGCGTCGACTACTCGGGCACGAACGTCCAGGAGCAAGGCGTCGACGAGCCCGATCTCGTCAAGACGAACGGCACGACGCTCTTCGCCCTCGCGGCGGGACGGCTCAACGCTGTCGACGTCACCGGGACGCGACCGCGGCTACTCGACTCGCTGAAGCTGGACGACGGCTGGAGCCACGAGCTCCTGCTGGCAGGCAACCGGCTGCTCGTGCTCTCACGGGGCGGGTACTGGATCGCCGTCCATCCCGCCGCCGCGGCGATTGCAATGCCCTACTACCCGGCCAAGTCGGTGCTCTCCGAGATCGACGTCTCGAACCCGAAGGCGCTGCGGCTCGTCCGGACGCTGACGCTGGACGGCGCCTACGTCGACGCGCGGCTCGTCGGCACGACCGCCCGCATCGTCGTCTCGTCCCAGGTCCCGGAGGCGCTGCCGTTCAAACAGCCCACGGAGTCGACGGACGCTGCGCTCGCAACGGCGCGCGACCTCAATCGGAAGGTCGTTCAGTCGTCAGGCCTTGGCTCGTGGCTGCCGACGTACAGCATCAAGCGCGCGGGGCGACCGGCGCAGGCCGCGCGTCCGCTCGTCCAGTGCCGCAACGTCGACCGCCCGCAACGGTTCTCGGGCCTCGGGCTGCTGACAGTGCTCACCGTCGATCTGGCCAAGGGCCTCGACCCGGTTGACTCGATCGGCGTGATGACCGACGCGCGGATCGTCTACGCCTCGCCGAACAATCTGTACCTCGCGACCGAACGCTGGACCGACCGGCCGGTAACGGCGTCGCCGACGACGCTGCCGTCCAGTGTGACGACTGCCATTCACCGCTTCGACATCTCCGACCCCACCCGCACGCGCTACCGCGGGAGCGGCCAGGTGTCGGGCTACCTGCTGAACCAGTGGTCGCTGTCGGAGTACGGCGGCGTCCTGCGCGTCGTGAGCACTGATTCGCCTGCGTGGTTCGGCACGAGCGATTCGACCGAGTCGTCGCTGACGACACTGCGCCCTGAAGACGGTGCGCTCAAACAGGTCGGCCGCGTCGGCGGGCTCGGCAAGGCTCAGCGCGTCTACGCTGTCCGTTTCGTCGGGCCGACCGCATACGTCGTCACGTTCAAGCAGGTCGACCCGCTCTACACCGTCGACCTCACCGACCCGGCGCGGCCGCGCGTCGTCGGCGAGCTCGAAATTCCCGGCTACTCGGCCTACCTGCACCCGATTGGGCCGGATCTCCTGCTCGGGATCGGGCAGGACGTCAACGATCAGGGGCGCCTCACGGGCACACAGCTCTCGCTCTTCGACGTCTCCAACCTCCAGCATCCGAAGCAGCTTGCTCACGCCTCGCTCGGCCAGGGCTGGTCCGAGGCGGAGTCCGACCATCACGCCTTCCTCTTCTGGCCGCGCACCGGCCTCTTGGTGGTGCCGTTCCTGGAGCGCGCGGTCGGCTTCCATGTCGGGCGGACGCTGGGAATCGAGCCCGCCGGCCGGATCACGCATCCCGCCGGGACTACGGGCGGCGCCACGATCAGGCGAGCGGTGGTCGTCGGCGACAGTGTCTTCACCGTCTCGGACGCGGGCGTCGCCTCGAGTAACCTCGCCACCCTCGCAGCGCAGGGCTGGGCGTCGTTCCCGGAGCCGGCCCCCAGCCCCGTGCCGATGCCGGGCTGAGGCGGAGTACCCCCAGCGGGATTCGAACCCGCGCTACCGGCGTGAAAGGCCGGCGTCCTAGGCCACTAGACGATGGGGGCGTCGAGAGGAGGGTACCGTTGCCGCGTGGCGGAGATCCGCACCGCGCAGCCGAAGGACCTCGACGGCGTCTTCGACCTGCTGTCGACGCGCAGCCGCGCCTCGTTCGGGATCTCCGAGATCCTGCGGGAGCACGTCGCACACGCGCTCAGCCGCTCGAACGGCACCGACCGCTGGGTGGCGCTCGACGGGGCGGAGATCGTCGGCTATGCGGCACTCGACAGCTCGCAGGATCTCGTCCACGCCGCCGTCGACCCAGCCGTGGGCGACGCTCTGCTTGCCCGGGCGGAGGCACGGGCCGCTGAGCGCGCCTTCGCGCGCATCGCCGTGACGACGGTCCCGGAAGACCTGCCGCTCTCGTCACTCGTCGCGCGTCACGACTTCCTGCACGATCGGGACGTCCTGCGCATGTGGCGCACGCTCGACGGCGATCTACCCGAAGTGCGCTGGCCCGCCGGTGTCGCCGTCCGTTCGTACGAGCACACGGACGGCGAGCGCGTGCACGCACTGCTCGACGCGTGCTACGCGGGGTGGGACGACACCTACGTCGCCGTGCCTCACGAGGAGTGGCTCGCGTTCATGACCGACCACGGCGAGTTCGACCCCGCACTGTGGTTCCTCGTCGAACGCGACGGCGAGCTCGTCGGGTGCGCACTGCACTGGAAGGAACATCAGTCGAGTGGCTGGGTCAAGGACATCGCCGTCGCCGAGAGTGAGCGCGGACACGGGCTCGGCACGTCGCTCCTCTACCACGCGCTGGGCGCCTACGCCGCACGTGGAGTCGAACGAGTCGGCCTGAAGGTCGACTCGAGCAACCCGACCGGCGCGCTGCCGCTCTACACGCGCGTCGGCTTCGTCATCGATCGCCGCTACGCGATCTGGACCCGCACGCTGTGACCAGCGGCTCGCCGACCGTTTCGCTCCTGCGGTGGCTCCGCCGCCAACTGCGTGAGCCAGCGCCGCAACGCGAGAGGCTCGAGGCTGCGATCGCGAACGACGATCCGGCAGAAGCGCGGCGCATCATCGACCGAATGCCGTTCAACGAAGCGCAACGGCATCATGTGGGGCAGCTACTCGATCAGTGGGAGCACGACGCAGCGAACTAACCACCACGCCGTCTCGTCGTCGGTGCATACAGGGGTGAAGTCTCTAGCCGTCATCATCGGCCTCACGGCTGCGCTTGCCGTTGCAGCCGCGGCACCGGCCACGACGCCCGTTCACGGGCAGGTGGGCGCGTTGAAGGCGATCCGCCTCGCGCTTGCTGCAGGGCGGATCGACGGCGCCACTGCGAACGCGGGCCGCGCAGAGATCGCGCGCGCTGCGCACCTCGTTCGCACGTTGCCGAGCGGCCGGCGCGAGCACGTCGCCGTCGCGCTCGGCGAGCTCGCCGCATTCAGTGGTCGCCTGACGGCCCCGCGCGCACATGCGCTGATCGGACAGCTCCAGGCGAACGACGACTACTTCGCAAGGCACTACGCACCGGCGGTGCAGACCGATGTCACGGATGCCGACGGTCTCGTCTACCGCTACTTCCCCGGCCTCTGCCTCGAGTTCCATCCACTCGCCAACTTCGGCGCGCTGAACGCGCGCGTCGCCGAGAACGACGCGGAGGGCGCACAACGTCTGGCCGACGCGTTGATCGCACGCGGTGTCTATCAGCAGGGCGGCGGCACCGCCTGGGAGTACTTCTTCGACTACTCCGGCGGCCGCGCGCCGTGGCTCTCGGGCATGGCGCAGGCCGTTGCCGCGCAGGCGTTCGCGCGCACGGCTGCGCTCGTGCCGGATGAAGCGACGACGTTCATGCGCGAGGCGCGCGCGGCCTACCGCGTCATTCCCGGACGGCTGCTCACCAGCGTTGCGGCCGGCCCGTGGATTCGTCTCTATTCGTTCCAGTCGCTGCAAGTGCTCAACGCGCAGCTGCAGGCGGTCCTCTCGCTGCAGTCGTACGCGACGGCCGCTGAGGATCCGGACGCTGCGGCACTCGCAGCGCGCATGCAACGCGCTGCCGCGGCGACGCTCCCGAGCTTCGACACGGGTTACTGGACGTACTACGCACTGCCACACGAGCCGTCCCCGCTCGATTACCAGCAATACGTCGTGCAACTGCTCAAGAAGCTCGGGCCGGACGACCCGCGGTTCGCAGACGCTGCGACGAGGATCGGTGCGTACCAGCGCCAGCCGCCCGCGTTCCGGATCGCGAACGCGTCGCTCGGGGCGGTGCGCTTCTGGCTCTCGAAGCCCGCGACCGTGCAGTTGAACACCGCCGCAGGCCCGACGAAGCGGCTCGCTCTCGGCGACGGGTGGCACACGGTCGCGTGGCCGGAGCCGAAGCGTCCAGGCCTGTATCCCGTGCACGTCACTGCCGCCGACTGGGCCGGGAACCGCTCATCGTTCGACGCGCTGCCGATCGTGCGTGCGACCGCCGCGGGAACCGCGACCGCCGCACGCAAGACGGCGGGATCGACGAAGGCGTCGGGCGCCACGTTCGCGGTCGGGGCGGCGCTCGCTGACCCGTCGCAGGGCGCGGCGCTGCAGAAGCTCGGGCTGCGACTCGCCCGGATCGGCGTCACGTGGCCGCCGGGCGCGACCGTGCCCGACCCGGGCCTGGGCGCGGCTCTGCTGCGGCTGCCCGCCGGCCTCGGCACCGTCGTCGAACTGAACACCACGCCGCTGCCGACCGACGACGCGGCCCGTGCGGCGCTCGCGCAGTACGCGGCGTTGCTCGCGCAGCAGACGCCCGGCCTGCAGTCGCTCGTGCTCGCACCCGCGCCGACCACGGCGACTGCGACAAGCTATGCAGCGGCGTTCGGCCAGATGCGCGCGGCCGTGCAGGCGGTGCTGCCAGACGTCGAGATCGGCCTGCTGCTCGACGGCGCACAGTCGCCGCAGAAGACGCTCACAACACTCGGTGCGATCACACCCGACGTCGTGGCGTTCCATCCCGCGCCTGCCGCGGGCAAGGGGCTCTGGACGACCGCGGAGCTGCCGCAGCTGAAGGCAACCTTGGAAGCGGTGAACGGCAGCGAGCCTGCCATCCTGCTCGACGGACCGACTGCACCAAGCGCGGCGCTGATCTCGTCGCTCGCGTGCGGGAACCAGGTGGCCGGCGTCCTGCTCGACCAGTTGAACCAGGCAACTGCGCCGGTCGCAGCGGCGGCGGCTGCCGCCCAGCGTGGAGCGCTCATCTGCCCGGGGACCGCTGCAGAAGTTCAGGCCACCGGGCTTGCGTATCCGACCTTCGCCCAGACACCGTTGGCGGTGCAGTTCGGCTGCGACGTCGACTGCCTCTACCTCGTCACCCTCGACGGGCCGGACGGGCGCCCTGTCGTCGCCCGCAGAGGCGCGCTGCGCGGCGGCGCTGCACCGGCCACGGTCACGCTGCCGGCGGCGACGCTCGGAGCCGGCCCCTACCGGGTCGGCGTGCGACTCGTCGCCTCGGCCAACCCGGGCCGGGTGACCACGCTCGAGAGCCCGGCCCTCGGGTAGCGGCTAGGGCGACTTGGGCGTGCGGCGCACGGTGTGGAGCCCCCACGCTGAACCGGAGACGAACAGCTGGTCCGGGTCGACCTCACCGAGCCAGCCGATGAAATGCGTCTCGGGATCGTCGTCCGTCGAGCCGTACACGGCCGTCCGCCCCGTGTCGAGCTGCAGGTGCAGATCGTCACCTCGCTCGAGGGCCGCGAGACGTTCCTCGACCGCGCTCCCTTCCGCGTACCCTTTCCCCATCGAGGAAGCGTAGCTCCCGAGGGCCGGTAGCTCAGTTGGTAGAGCAGGGGACTTTTAATCCCAAGGTCGCAGGTTCGATCCCTGCCCGGCCCATCAGATCGCGTGGCTCAGGCGGATCCTTGAGCAGGCGGCGATCGCCGCTTGGGACTCAGGCACGGGACTTCGCCGCCTCTCTGCGCCCGGGCGAGGGGTGCGGCGGCGGCGGAGTAGAGTCGACCGATGCTCGGAGCTTCCCGTGCCGCTTGGGCGCTCTTCTTGATCGGAGCGGCCGTGTCGTATGCCGTGCTGCTTCAGCCCCCCGGTTGCAATCAAACGGCGCACTATTCGCTCGTCGAGTCCCTATCCCGGGGAACGGCGCGGATTGATCGCTTTCACGATCAGACGTGCGACACCGCCTATGTCGGCGGCCACTACTTCGCGGCGAAGGCGCCGGGCCTCGCGCTGGTCACCTTGCCGTGGTTCGAAGTGCTTCGAGTGGCGCGGGTGGTACCCGGCAACGCGTCGCTGCATGCGGGCTACCCCAACGCGATGCTCGGGCTGCCACGTCGAGCGCTTTGGCAGGCCGGTCTGTTCGGCTCCGTGCTGCCGGCCCTCGGATTGCTGATCCTCGTTGGGGTGGTCGCCCAACGCGTCGCGCCCGGAACCGGGCTGCCGGTCGCTGCCGTCGTCGGGCTCGGGACGCTGATTCTTCCCTTTGCCACGGTGCTCTTCGCGCACGTTCTCGCCGCGTTTCTCGGGTTCGCCGCGTTCGCGTTGCTGTTCGTGTGGAAGCGGCCGGCCGCGGCGGGCTGTTTGGCCGGGCTGGCCGTGTGCGTGGAGTTCCCGCTCGCGCTCGTCGCCGCTGCCCTGGCGGTCTATGCGGGACGGCGTGCAGTTCCCTTCGCCGTCGGTGCCGTCGTGGGCGTTCTGCCGCTGCTCGCCTTCAACACCTGGGCGTTCGGGAGCCCGCTGCGGCTGTCATATGCCGATGCTGTCCTCACACCCGGAAAGTCGGGACACGATGTTCTCGGCGCGAACAGCTCGGGGTTCTTCGGCATCGGCGTGCCCAGCCTGCGCGTCGGGGCGGAGTTGCTGTTTTCCCCGCGAGGGCTCTTCGTGCTCTCGCCGGTCCTGGTCGTGGCTCTCGGCGGCCTCTGGCTGCTCGCGCGACGGGGGCTGCGGCGCGAGGCGATCCTCGCCGCCGGGATCTTCCTGCTCTTCCTGGTCTACAACTCGGGCTACTACGTGCCCTTCGGCGGCTACGTTCCAGGCCCGCGCTTCCTGATCGCAACGATCCCGTTCCTGGCGCTCGGGCTCCCCGCCGCCTTCCAAGAGTGGCCGCTCGTCACGACCGTTGCGGCTGCGTTCTCGGCGGCGGCAATGATCGTCGCCACGGCGGCCGAGCCGCTGCTCGGGAGCGACGACACACACAGCTGGATCGTGCGCTGGGAGCACGGCGACTTCGCACAGTCCGTCGTCACCCTTGTGTCCGGCGGTCACGGCTGGCTCGCCGTCACGCCGTTCCTGGCTGGGACTCTCCTCGCGCTTGCCGCGGCGAGCACCGCCCGGACGCGCCTCCGAGTCACAGCTCAAGGCCTCGCAGCCATCATCGCGCTCGCGATCCTCTTTCTCGCGGCTCCCGATCTGCTGCACACCGATCGGGCCGTCGGACAAAGCACCGGCCTGATCGCCCTCTGCGGGCTCGTGCTCGTGCTCGTCGCGCTCGCCGTGCGTCGGGATCGGCTTCGACTCGTCGCCGGAGTTCCTCTCCTGCTTCTTGCCGTACCTGGCTTTGCCTCGCACACGAAACAGGCGCTCGTCGCGGTGATCGTCTCGCTGGTCGCATTGGCCGTTCTGGAACTGCGGTTGCGCCAGTCCGCGACGCGGCTAACGCCCCAATAGCGCCCACGCTTTCTGCCGGCGGCGACGCCCTCCCCATCAAGCTTGCCAGCAAGCTCAGGACTGCTGGCAGACAGTTCCCAAGTAACCGTCGAGAATGGACCCATCAGCAGCCAGAACGTCAAGCCTCTCGGCTTCGTCTTCTTGCGTCCTCGCACAGGCGAACGACTCGATCCGCTCGGATGCGGCCGGCACGCGAGTTCGCCCAGGTCGGTTCGCTTAGGCGACGGGGGTTGGCCCGCCGATGCCGACCAAGAGCCCCGGAGCGACTCCCAATCCCGAGGTCGCAGGTTCGATCCAGGCCCGGCCCATGCACGTGAGGCGCTCTACTCCAAATGGGTGATCCTCCAGCGCCGTGACGTGCCGATCCTCGTGCCATGGAAGACAATCTCCGGCAGCTACGTCCGTGGCCAGAGGAGCTGACGGATGACCGCTACCTCCTGGACACCTTGATGGAGCAGACCCCAGACCAGGTCTATTTCAAGGACGACAAGAGCAGGTTTGTCCGGATCAGCCGCGGCCTGGCCAATCGCCTCGGTCTCGACGACCCGGCGGAAGCGATCGGCAAGACCGACTTCGACTTCTTCTCGGGCGAGCATGCCCACGCCGCGTTCGCCGACGAGCAGCGGCTGCTGCAGACCGGGGAGTCGCTGGTGGGGATCGAGGAGCGCGAGACGTGGGTCGATGGACGGGTGGCGTGGGTCTCGACGACCAAGGTGCCGCTCCGCGACCACAGCGGGCAGATGATCGGCCTGTTCGGAATCTCACGAGACATCACCGAGAGGAAACTGGCCGCGGAGCGCCTGGCCGAGCAGGCAGAACAGCTCGCCGGGCAAGCCCGCGCCCTCCAAAAGATGACCTTGGTCGACGAGCTGACCGGCCTGCACAACCGGCGCGGGTTGCAGACGATCGGCGAGCAGGCTCTCCACCGTGCCCGCCGCGAAGGCAACGCGGTGGCTCTTCTGTTCCTCGACCTCGACGGTTTCAAGCAGATCAACGACACCTTCGGGCACGGCGCCGGCGACGACGCGCTGCGCGCGATCGCGGAGGTGCTACGAGCTGTGACACGGGAGAGCGACATCGCCGCCCGTGTCGGCGGTGACGAGTTCTGTGTCTTGCTCTTCGACGACGCCGGACATGCGGCGACGCGCATCGCAGCACGGATTGAGTCTGGCGTTCTCGCGGTCCGAGAGCAGCATTCCTTCCCATTCACGCTCTCGGCGAGCATTGGCGCGTGCGAGGTCGATGCAAGGACACCCGGGTCGCTGGAGGAAATGCTCTCGCTCGCAGACGGTCGGATGTACGAGCACAAGACCACCAAGCACTCGCGGCCGTCACCAGCGCACAAGACCGCGGGGTAATCCGCAGGCGGGCCGGATTCGAGGGTCCTGAAAGGGACTGATCCGTGATCGTCATCTAGTGGCCGCCGAGGCTGGCTCAGGCCCGTTCAGGCCGGTAGAACTTTCCAAACGACGATGAAGACGCTGAGACTGGCGTTCGTCCTGCTCGCGCTGGCGGCGGCCACCGCCTGCGGGGCCGGGAAGCCGAAGCCGTTCGAGACGACCGACCGGGTCGCCACACTCCTCCGCGACAAGTGGGGCTCGACGAAAGGGTCGCGGTCATTCGACTACACCTGCTCGAGGCTGGACAATCGCGGGCAACTGTTCACCTGCCTTGCGCGGGACCGGACGGACACGGTGAAGATCGCCTCGTTCGACGTCATCTGTGACGGTTCGACGTGCACGTGGACGGAATACCCCTCCTACATCGGGTAGGCCGTCGTGTCGTTTCAGCGTCTGACGCTGATCGCGCGACTCGTGCCGCCGAGGAAGCCCGCGCCGGCCTGGTTGACGCTGAACGCGATGCGAACCGTCGAACGTCCCTTCGGCAAGGACAGCCGAAACTCCGCGCCCGAACGGATGCCCAGCCGCACCCGCCTGATCGTTGCCCAGCGGCCGTTCGTGCGGCGCTGCACCTGGATCAGCCGGCCGGCGAAGGAGCGGCCGCCGGCGACCTTCACGACGAATCTCCTCGCCGCTGTCTGGTGCAGAGCGATCGACGGATGCACGCCGATCGAGACCTGCGCGCTCATCCCGCCTCGCCAGCTCGCCATGTAGGCCGTGGTCACCCGCGGCTTCGCGATGTACGCCCAGGTGCCGTCGGCGCCGGTGAGCACCGTCGACCTCGCCTGGAACGACCCGCCGCCGTAGGGCTGGGCGAAGACGATGACCTGCTCGCCCGCGCGGCGCGTGGGGACGACCCCGGAGAGGGTGATGCGGCCGCCGAAGACGACCTGCCGCGCGACGACGGTGAGCGTCACTCCCGCCGTCGTGAACGTCGCGTCCGCACCGTGTGTCGTGCCGGCGTCGCTTTTCGCGACCAGCCGGTAGTGGTACGTGGTAGCCGGCGCGAGACCGGTCAGCGTCGCGCTCACCGTCTGCGCTCCCGTCTTCGAGCCTGCGCTCCGCGACGACGTCGACTTGCCGTAGGCGCTCGACGTGCCGTAGTCGAACCACCATGTCGTCGAGCGGCCTCTGGTGTCGAGCGCGCCCGCCACCACACCGAAATCAGGGCCGACGCTCTGCGCCGGTTGGGTCTGCACAAACGGGGGACCGACGGTCGAGAAGCTTCGATCCGCGCCGAACGACCTGCCACTCGAGTTCTGGGCGACGAGACGGAAGTGATAGGTCGTCGCCGCCTTGAGGCTCTTCACGCTCGCGGACACGGCGCTCGCGGTCGTTCCCGAGCCGGCGCTGACCGCCGGCGTCTTCGATCCATAGTTGGTCGAGGTGCCATATTCGAACCAGCGCGTCGTCGAAAGACCGTTCGGCGTCACAGCCCCTCGGAGCGTTGCCGTCGTCGGCGTCACCGCGGATGCGTCCCCCGTGACGACGGTCGGTGCGGCGCTGGACGTAAACGATGAGTCCTTGCCGACACTCGTGCCCGCGTCGCTCGTGGCGACGATGCGGAAGTGGTAGGTGGTCCCCGTGTGCAGGCCGGAGATGCCGATCGACTCGGACTGGGCGGTCGTCGCCGACCCGGCGTTCTTCGTCACGGTCTTCGTGCCATAGCTCGTCGACGTGCCGTACTCGAAGTAGAAAGTGGTGTCACGGCTGTTCGGATCGACGGTGCCGTTCAGCGTCGCAGTCGATGCGGTGATGCTCGACGCGACACCGGTCGTCACGTCGGGCGGCACTGTCGTGGTGAAGACGGCATCCGTGCCGTGACTCGTGCCGGCGCCGTTCGAAGCGACGACGCGATAGTGGTACGTGGTGCCCGCCCGCAGCCCCGCCAGGGCGGCGGAGACGCTCACCGTGCTCGACCCAGACCCTGCGCTCTTCGCGGTCGTCGTCGACCCGTACGACGTCGACGTCCCGTATTCGACAGACCAGGTGGTCGCCTGCCCACCCGGGCTCACGCTGCCGGTGACGGTGGCGGTTGTCGAGCCGACCGCCGTCGCGGGGCCGGTCGTCGCGGTCGGGGTTGCTGCGACCGCGGCGCCCGTGAACACGACGAGCCCGGCCACCATTGCGGCGGCCGCCGGCAACCACTTCCGCCTGTTCGTCTTGGTCTCCATCCCCTGTTCCCTCCCTTCCCGGCTCTGAGCATCTCGCGCGGGCGTGCACGTTCTGCGAGCGGGGTGTAAGGCGAGGGTAAAGCGAGCGGAGGCGCCGTCGCATGCCCCGCTCGCTCCACGCCCAACTCGCTGCCCGCTCCGACGCGGCCGGCCTGAGCCTCAATCAGTACATCGTCGAGACGTTGACGCGAACGCTCGACGGCGTAGCCGGAGGC
This sequence comes from Thermoleophilia bacterium, assembly GCA_017882605.1. GTDB lineage: Bacteria > Actinomycetota > Thermoleophilia > Gaiellales > Gaiellaceae > PALSA-600. The sequence goes on from JADGPE010000014.1 coordinate 31,426, forward strand.
GACCCCGTCGTCCGCGAGGCCGCCCCGCCCAGATCGCTTCGGCTCGCGCTCTTCGCGAACGCGATCGTCGTCGCGCTCGCGGCAGCGACGTGCGTCGTCCTGCTCGTCGTCGCCTTGCGGTAGAAGCTCCAGGTCGGCGGCACAGCCCGGCCACAGGGCAGCATGGTCGGTTCATGCCGGTTCGCGCCCTCTGGGTTTGGCGTTCGCTCCTGCTCGCGTTCGCGGTCGCCTACCTGGCGAGCGCCGAGCTGCAGTCGTGGCTGCCGCCGCTCGTGCCGTTCCTCGCCGCTGCCGCCGTCGAGGCGCAGTTCTTCCTGGCGGGTGTCCGATCGGGCCGGCGACGGCGGGCCTTCGCCGATCCCGGGCCGCAGCAGCGTGACCTCGACGAGCTGGGCTGGAACAGCCGCACGATCACCGTTCCGCACGGGGAGGCGGAGCTCGTCCTGCGCCCCGGCGAGCTGGCCGACGACGAGATCGCCGAGTGGCTGGAGGCGCACCGTGAGGACGTGGCGGCGCTCGGCCCCGGTCACCACGAGCTCGCGCCGATCGAGAGCGTGGCGAGCCCGCTATCCCTCGAGGCGCCGCGCGCCGCCGCACCGCGGCGCCGGACGCGGGCACGCCTCGTGCAGGCGCTCGCCGTCCTGGCGCTGTTCGCGGGGGTGTTCGTGCTCGACACGAGGTCGGAGCACTGGCAGCGGCTCTCCGCGCCGGCCCGTGCGGCGACGATCGGCGTGCTGAACCGGCAGGCAGCCCGGATCGCGGGGCACCCGGCCGACGTGATCTGCGACACGGCCGGACGGCACGTCGGCTACGTCCAGGACGCCGACGGGCTGGCCGTGGTCGGCGGCCGCCGCGCCTGGCTGACACCCGACATCTGTTACCGCCTCTACCTGATCCACCGGAGCGGACACGCGGCCGGGCCGAGCTCGGGACAGGCGATCGCCGTGCTCGCACACGAAGCCTGGCATCTCCAGGGCGTGGCGAGCGAGGCGCGCGCCAACTGCTTCGCCTACCAGTCGGGCGTCCAGGTCGGCGAGTCGCTCGGGCTCACTCCGTCGACCGCCCGGCAGCTGATGCACGAACAGCTCGCCGACAATCCCGCCGACTTCGCCGACGCGCCGCAGTACATCGTCCCGTCCGGCTGCCACCGAGGAGGGAGCCTCGACCTACAGCTCGACGGCACCCACTTCCCCTAGGCGCCGGTCCCGGCGGCCTGCGTGGGGGCAAGACGCCGGTCCCGCGCGGTGATCTCGGCCACGACGTCGACGACGCACCCTGCGGGATGCACGGGGACGACATTGCCTGCCAGGTGCTCGCCGTCGACGACGAGGGACAGGACGCGCCCCACGACGCCGCGCTGCTTGCCCACCCTGATCCGATACGTCGTGCCCCGGAACTCGCGCTCGGCGGTGAACCCCTCCCACGCAGCCGGGAGACACGGATCGATCCGCAGCCCGTCGTGCTCGGGACGGATGCCGAGGATCCATTGGGTGATCGCGACGAGGTTCCAGGCGGCGGCGCCGGTGAGCCATGAGTTCTTCGCCTCGCCGTGGGTCGGCGCGTCGCGGCCCGCGATCATCTGCGCGTAGACGTAGGGCTCGCAGCGATGAAGATCGCTGAGCGCTTCGCGCGACGAAGGGTTGGTCCGGTGGTAGTAGTCGAGCGCTGCGTCACCGTTCCCGAGGAGCGTCTCCGCGATCACGATCCACGGGTTCGTGTGGCAGAAGACGCCGGCGTTCTCCTTGTAGCCGGGCGGATACGTCGTGATCTCTCCGAGCTCCAATCGGTACCGCGAGTACGCAGGTTGGACGAGCACGACGCCGTGGGGGGTCGCGAGGCGCTCGCGCACCGCTGCGAGGGCCTGGGCAGCCCGCTCGCTCTCGAGCCCGACGCCGGCCATCACGCACATGCCCTGCGGCTCGACGAAGATCTGCCCTTCCTCATTGGCCGCAGAGCCGACGGGCTCGCCGGCGTTGTCGTACGCGCGGAGGAACCACTCGCCGTCCCAACCGTGACGGCCGACCGTGCCGGCCATCCGCTCGCGCGCCGTCAGGCATGCCGCCGCCTCGTCTCCGTCGCCGAGCTGCGCCGCGATCGCGGCGAGCTCACCCGCTGCCAGGGCGAACAGGCCGGCGATGAACACCGATTCGGCGACGCCGCCCTCACGGTGGGCCGTCGTCTGGAACGACTCACCCGGAGTTTCCGAGAAGCAATTGAGGTTCAGGCAGTCGTTCCAGTCCGCATGCCCGATCAGCGGCAGGCCGTGCGGCCCGAGCCGGTCGAGCGTGTAGCGCAGCGCGCGCTGCAGATGCTCGTACAGAGTCGTCTCGGAGCCTTCCTCGTTGTCGTACGGAACGGGCTCATCGAGGACCGTCACGTCGCCGGTCTCTTTCAGGTACGCGGCCGCGGCGAGGATCAGCCAGAGCGGGTCGTCGTTGAACCCGGATCCGATTGCGTCGTTGCCGCGCTTCGTGAGCGGCTGGTACTGGTGATACGCGCCCCCGCTCGGCAGCTGGGTCGCAGCCAGGTCGAGGATGCGCTCGCGCGCCCGCGCCGGAGCAAGGTGCACGAATCCGAGCAGATCCTGGTTCGAGTCGCGAAAGCCCATCCCTCGTCCGATCCCGGACTCGAACAGCGAGGCCGAGCGTGAGAGGTTGAACGTGACCATGCACTGGTACTGGTTCCAGATGTCGACCATCCGGTTGACGTGCTCACTCGGCGTCGCCACTTGCAGCCCGGCCAGCAGGCCGGTCCAGTGGTCGCGCAGACGGTCGAACGCCGCCTCGACCTCGGCCGGGTCCCGGTAGCGCGCGAGCACGGGCAGCACGCCTCGCTTGTCGATGGACTGGGATCCGGGCGGGTCGAACTTCGCCTCGGGCGGGTTCTCGGCGTAGCCGAGCACGAACACGATCTCGCGAGACTCGCCGGGCTCGAGCGCGAGCTCCACGCGGTGCGAGCCGCACGGCGCCCAGCCGTGCGCGATCGAGTTGCGCGACTTCCCCTCCTCGACGGCCGCCGGCCGGTCCCAGCCGCGGTACGGACCGAGGAACGCCTCGGACTGCGTGTCGAACCCGGCGGGCGCCTCCGAGCACGCGAAGTATGCGAAGTGGTCGCGGCGCTCGCGATATTCGCTCTTGTGGTAGATGACGCCGTCCTGCACCTCGACCTCCCCCACGGAGAGGTTGCGCTGGAAGTTCGTCGCGTCGTCCCACGCGTCCCAGAGACAGAACTCGACCGCGCTGAACAACGAGAGCCGGGCCGGGCGGTCGCGATGGTTCACGATCCGTGTCCGCCAGAGCTCGAGCGGCTCGCCGAGCGGCACGAGATAGAGGGTCTCGGCCTCGATGCCTGCACGGTGCGCCCCGATGATCGTGTACCCGAGCCCGTGACGGCAGCGGTAGTGGTCGAGGTCGCTCCTGGTCGGCTGCCAGGACGGTGACCAGAAGTCGCCGGTGTCGTCGTCGCGCACGTAGAGATAGCGGCCGCCGACGTCGAGCGGGACGTTGTTGTAGCGGTAGCGCGTCAAGCGGCGCAGGCGTGGGTCACGAAAGAACGAGTAGCCGCCGGCAGTGTTGGAGACGATCGCGAAATAGTCCTCGCTCCCGAGATAGTTGATCCACGGCAGCGGCGTGTCGGGACGGGTGATCACGTATTCGCGCGCCGCATCGTCGAAGTGACCGAATTGCATCACGCATCCATTCGAATGAGCGCGGGCCCGGTCGATTCACGGATCACGAGCTGCGTGGCGAGCTCGATGCGAAGCGCCTCCGTCTGCCGGCCGTCGACGAGCCGGTTGAGCATCGCCACAGCGGTGCGCCCGAGCTCGGCGAGCGGCTGTCGCACGGTCGTCAGCGGCGGGAAGACCTCGCCTGCGATCACGACGTCGTCGAAGCCGACGATCGAGAGATCCTCCGGTATGTGCAGCCCCAGCTCGAAGGCCGCGCGCATCGCCCCAACCGCCAGGTTGTCGTTCGACGCGAAGATCGCCGTCGGCGGCTCCGCCAGCCCGAGCAGGTGCCGCGCCGCCACATAGCCCGTGCCGGTTGCGAAATCACCACCCGCGAGCAGTTCGGTCGTGAACGGGACCCGAGCCGCCGCGAGCGCCATCCTGTACCCCTCGATCCGCTGGTCGGTGGCGACCCAGTTCGGCGTGCCGGTGATCAGCCCCACCCGGCGGTGGCCGAGCCCGAGCAGGTGCTCGGTCGCCGCCCGTGCGCCCGCGGCGTGTGCCGCCGAGACGGACGGGATACCCTCGTCGAGCGGCTGCCGCGGGTCGATGACGACGAACGGGTAGCCCTGCTCCTGCAGCCGGTGCAGCTCCCCGCTCGACTGCTCGGGCAGGAGGATGAGGGCGCCGTCGGTGGTCCCGCCGAGCAGGCGGTCGAGCAACGTCACCTCACGGACGTACTGGTGATAGGTGGGACAGAGGACGATGCGCTGGTTCTGCTCGTACAGCGCCTCGGCGGCGCCGGACAGGATGACCGCGAAGTAGCTCTCGTCGACGAACGGAACGGAGAATCCGACGAGACCGGTCCACCCGTCGGCGAGGTCGGCTTCGCTGCGGTTCGGGACGAAGGCGTGATCGCGCATCACATTCAGGACCTCGGCCCGCGTCTCCTCAGCGACGTCCGGGCGGCCCTTGGCGACGCGGTATGCCGTCGCGACCGAGACCCCGGCGAGCCGCGCGACGTCGCGCATCGTCAGCCTCTCGGGCTGCGACAGTCCCTCCCGCTGGTGTTCGCCGTCGATCGCCGGGCCTCACAATTCGGGAACGCTTCCGGTCTCGGCTCGAACCTAGCCCCAAAGGGGCTCCGGCGACGGCGTATTTCCCCGTAAGCGGCCACAGGTAATTGCCGGATGCGCCCCCGGGGCGCTGGTGCGAAACCTGTTCCTGGTTGGGTCCGATCACGGGTCCGGCCGCCTGACCACAGGAGGAACCATGGCCATTCGTGGAAGCAACGGCCGGATCGGCTTGGCGCTCGTCGCCCTCGCCGCTTTGGCCGTCGCCGCGACGCTCGGGTCCAGTGGCGCAGACGCCTCGTACAAGGCGAAGGCTTACCCCCGTACCGCGACGCTCGTCACGAGCGGCTCGCAGTGGGGCAACATCGCCGGGATGAACCCGTATGTCGGCAACAACGCTGCCGGCATGATCGGGCTCGTCAACGAGACCCTGCTCCGCTACGACCCACTCGCGAACAAGTACATCAACTGGCTGGCGCAGTCTGCGAAATGGACGGGCGCCAGCCAGTACACGATCGTCGTGCGGCCGGGAGTCAAATGGTCCGACGGCAAGACGTTCACCGGTAGCGACGTCAGGTTCAACGTGAACCTCGCACGCTTCAACACTTCTGCCTGGAACAACCTCTGGCAGAACTTGAAGCAGCCCATCGTCGTGAAGGGCAACACGGTCGTCTTCAACTTCAAGGGGACGCCGAACTACGTGCAGTGGCAGAACATGGTCTGGAACATGCCGATGATCAGCCCGATCCAAGGCAAGACGATCACGACTGCACAACTGCTCACCACCTACAACCCGCACAACCCGGTCGGCACCGGCCCGTACAAGCTGGACACCTCCGGCTTCGACGTGACCACGCGCGTCGTCTGGGCGAAGAGGGCACACTGGTGGGCCGCCGATCAGAGCGTCAGCCCGTCGCCGGCTCCGAAGTACATCATCGACCTCGTCAACACGAGCAACACGAACAGCCTCTCGGCTGTGCTCGCGGGCGTCGAGGATCTGAACAAC
>JADGPE010000086.1 GCA_017882605.1 Thermoleophilia bacterium
CGCACGACATCGGGATAGTGCTCCCCGTCGACGATCGCGACAGCCTTCATCGGTTGCTCGTCACCTCACCCTCGATCCGCGCCGTGTACTTCTCGTATGTCTTCGTCTCGGTCGAGAACTGGATGATGCGCTCCTGGTCGTGGAACGGATACTTCCGCCACACCGACACATGCGTCCCGTCGACCTCGACGACGTTGTAACAGGGACGGCCGTGGCCTCTGAGACGGGACGACGAGACGGTGCCCGCGTTCACGATGAAGAGATCCTCGAGCCGCCAGGCATACGGAACGTGCTTGTGCCCGGAGAGCACGAGATCGACGCCCGCGCGCTGGAGACATTCGAGCGCGTCGCCTGCGTCGTTGACGATGTTCCGCTCGCGGCCGGTGCCCGGCACCGGCAGCAGATGGTGGTGCAGCACGAAGATGCGCAGATCGGCTGCGTCGGCGAACTGCTCTTCGATCCAGCCGTAGCGCCCGCGGCCGATCTGGCCGTTGTCGAGATCGGGCTCGGTCGAGTCGACCGCGACGATCGTCACGTCGCCGACGCGAAGCACGGAGTTCCGATCGCCGAACAGCTCTTCGAAATGCACGTAGCCGACGTTGCGTGAGTCGTGATTGCCGGGGATCACGACGAGCGACTTGCACTCGATCTCGTCGACGTAATCGCGGGCGACGGCGTACTCCTCCTTGAATCCGTGTGACGTCAGGTCGCCGGAGATGACGACGACGTCCGGCGCGAGCTCGTTGACCTCCGCGATCGCGCGCTCGAGCAGAGTCGGCAGGAAGAACTGCTGCCCGCAGTGGAGATCGGACAGCTGAACGATCGTGAACGGTCGCCCGTCCCGTCCCTGCGGCATGCCCGAACACTAGTGGTCAAACCACTAGAAGATCCAGGAAACCGGGTAGTAGAGCGCAGCGGAGACGAGCGCCGCGGCGGGGAGCGTCAGCAGCCAGGCGACGAGGATGTTCCCGGCGATGCCCCACTTGACGGCGGAGACGCCTCGCGTCGCGCCGGCGCCCATGATCGACCCGGTGACGACATGGGTCGTGGAGATCGGGAACCCGAAGTGCGTTCCGGCGTAGAGGGTCGTCCCGGCCGACAGCTGCGCCGCGAAGCCGTGCTCCGGCTGCATCTTGTAGATGCGCTGCCCGAGCGTCCGGATGATCCGCCAGCCGCCGGCGTACGTGCCCGCGGCGATCGTCAGCCCGGCGCCGACCTTCACCCAGATCGGGACGTTGAACGTGTCGGCCGAGAGGTTCCCGTTCGCGATGAGCGCGAGCGTGATCACGCCCATCGTCTTCTGCGCGTCGTTCGCGCCGTGTGTGAACGCCACCCAGGTTCCCGTGACGAGCTGTCCGTAGCGGAAGCCACGGTGCACGACCCCGGGCCGCACCCGGAAGAAGACGCGGTAGATGATCACCATCAGCGCGAAGGCGCCGGCGAAGCCGATGACGGGTGAGACGGCGCCCGGGATCACGACCTTCTCGACGATGCCGTGCCACTGCACGCCGCTCGCGCCCGACTGGACAAGGGCTGCGCCGATGAGCCCTCCGATCAGCGCGTGCGTCGAGCTCGACGGCAGGCCGATCCACCAGGTGAGCAGGTTCCAGACGATCGCACCGAGAAGCGCGGCGAGGATCGTCTTCTGGGTCGCGAGGTGCGCGTCGATGATCCCTTTGGCGACGGTCTTCGCAACCGCCGTCGTGACGAACGCGCCGGCGAGGTTCGCCACCGCCGAGACCGCCACCGCCATCCGAGGTGTGAGCGCCCGCGTGCCGACCCAGGTGGCGACGTAGTTCGCGGTGTCGTGGAAGCCGTTCGTGAAGTCGAATGCCAGCCCGACGACGATCACGACGACGAGGAGCGTGTTGTTCATGCGCGCGGCTAGCGGTTCTTGACGAGAATCGCCTCGAGCACGTCCGCTGCGTTCTCACATGCGTTGACGGCTTCCTCGAGCGACTCGTGGATGTCCTTCCAGCGCACGAGCGTGATCGCGTCCGTGCCGCCGTTGAAGAGCTCGGAGATCGCCTGCAGCGCAATCCGGTCGCCTTCGTCCTCGAGCTCGCGCAGCTCGATCAGCACCCGCCGGGAGTCTTTGAACCCCTCGAGCTCCGCAATCGCCTCGCGGAGCTTGCTGGCGGAGCGATGGATGACATGGGCCTGCTCGGTCGCCTGGCTGCGGATCTCACGGACGCCGTAGCCGGTGATCTTCTCGGCGGCGTCGTCGATGTGGTCGCAGATGTCGTCGAGCACGGTGATGAGCCGGTACATGTCGTCCCGGTCGAACGGCGTGACGAAGGTGCGGTTGAGCAGGTCGATAACCTCGTGGGTGAACCGGTCGCCCTCGTGCTCGAGCTCCTTGATCTCCCGCGCATGGGCATCGGCGCCGCCCGGAAATCCCTCGAGCAGGTCGATCAGAGCCTGCGCGATCGCCACGGCGTTCGTGGCGGCGCGGTTGTAGAGAGCGAAGAACTCGCGCTTCTGCGGGACGAGGCTGAGGCGTGGCATGGCCCCGGTTATTTACCAGACATTCACCAAGCCGCCCGATTCAACGTCCGACTGTCCAGGTACCGTGGACACCGTTGGCGCTAGAAATCCCTGATTTCCAGGTATATCGGGGCACAGAGCCGCCGCGTTTCGCGAGTCAGGCTGAGCTCGAGTGCGCAAAGGTCCTCGACTACTACGGGGTGCCGTGGGAGTACGAGCCGACGACGTTCGTCCTCGAGGAGGACGAGAACGGTCGCGTGCTCGAGGCGTTCGCGCCGGACTTCTACCTCCCCGACCAGGATCTGTACGTGGAGATCACCCTGATGAAGCAGTCGCTCGTCACCCGGAAGAACCGCAAGCTCCGCAAGCTGCGTGAGCGTTATCCGGACGTGAGGATCAAGCTCTTCTACAAGCGCGACATCGAGCGGCTCGCACAGCACTTCAATCTCGATCTGGCACCCTCCTAGGAGATCCCGCCACGGACCCGCGGATCGGCGAGATCTACCTCTCGGCTGACGAGCTCGGGGCGCGCGTGCGCGAGCTCGGCGCGGAGATCGCGCACGACTACGCCGATCGCGAGCCCATCCTCGTGGGGTCGCTGAAGGCGAGCTTCGTCTTCCTCGCCGACCTCTCCCGCGCGATGCCGATCCTCCACGGCCTCGACTTCGTCGAGCTCGCCGGCTACGGCAGCGCCCAGATGGGCGGCCACGAGCAGATCCGCGTGCTCAAGGACCTCGACGCCGACATCCGCGACCGCGACGTGATCGTCGTGGAGGACGTCGTCGACACCGGGCTCACGCTGCACTACCTCGTGCGCACGTTCGAGCTCCGCAAGCCACGCTCGATCGCGGCCGTCACGCTGCTCGATCGCCCGTATCGCCGACTCGTCGACGACCTGCCGGTCCGCTACGTCGGCTTCGTCGTGCCGGACGAGCTCTTCGTCGGCTACGGATTCGATCTCGAGGAGCGCTGGCGCCAGCTGGCCGACCTGCGGCTCGTGCACTCCTGATTCTCGGGCTAGGCGACCTTCAAGACGCGACGCGCGAAGCGACGGATGTACAACACCGCACCGACGATGCCGGCGCCCGCGAGCGTCAGGACGTTCGTCGTCACGCAGGTGCGACAGGCCCCACAACACGTCTGAACCGCGGGCGTCACGTCCACCGCCCGATTGAGCAACGGCAGAGCACGAGCCTGCGTGCGTTCGAGCATCGGGTGCAGTCTAGAGTCGCGCCGTCCCGGTGACCAGTCGGCGCCCGGTAATTTAGGCTAGACTAACTTTTCGTGTTGAGCACACGCCTTGAGGGCAGACCACCGCACCTCGGCCAGGGAGAGCGCATCCTCCAGGGTGGCAGCAAGTTCCGGCTTCTCCCATTTCTCGGGCCGGCGTTCATCGCGGCCGTCGCCTACATCGACCCGGGCAACTTCGCCACGAACATCGCCGGCGGCTCGAAGTTCGGCTACACGCTCGTCTGGGTGATCGTCGCCTCGAACCTGATGGCGATGCTGATCCAGACGCTCTCGGCAAAGCTCGGCATCGCCACCGGCAAGAACCTGCCCGAGGTCTGCCGCGAGAGCTTCTCGCGGCGCACGTCGATCCTGCTCTGGCTCCAGGCGGAGGTGATCGCGATGGCGACCGACCTCGCGGAGTTCCTCGGCGCCGCACTCGGGTTCAACTTGCTGTTCGGCATCGCCCTCTTCCCCGCCGCGATCCTCACCGGCGTCGCCGCGTTCGCGATCCTCAGCCTCCAGCGGTTCGGTTTCCGCCCGCTCGAGGCGACGATCGCCGCGATGGTCGGCGTGATCGGAACCTGCTACCTGGCCGAGATCTTCTTGGCGCACCCACCGCTGCTCACGGTCGCGAAGCACGCCGTCCTCCCTCAGTTCAAGGGCACCGAGTCGATCCTCCTCGCCGTCGGCATCCTCGGCGCGACCGTCATGCCGCACGTGATCTACCTGCACTCCTCGCTGATGCAGCGGCGGATCGTCCCCGAGAACGATGCGGAAGCGAAGAAGTTGCTGCGGTACACGCGGATCGACGTCATCGTCGCAATGACCATTGCCGGCCTGATCAACATGGCGATGCTCGTGATGGCGGCGAGCACGTTCTTCGACAAGGGCCTGACCCACATCGGCTCGATCGAGGGCGCACACAAGACCCTGGAGCCTCTGCTCGGCAGCGCCTCGGCGACGATCTTCGCCGTCGCGCTCATCGGCTCCGGCCTCTCGAGCTCCGCGGTCGGGACGCTCGCGGGCCAGGTCGTGATGCAGGGCTTCATCAGCAAGCAGATCCCGATCGCCGTCCGGCGGCTCGTCACGATGGTGCCGGCGTTCGTCGCGATCGGCATCGGCGTCGACCCCTCACGCACGCTCGTGATCAGCCAGGTGGTGTTGTCGTTCGGGATTCCCTTCGCGCTCGTCCCGCTCGTGATGTTCACGAGCCGCCGCTCGCTGATGGGCGTCCTCGTCAACCGTCGCGCGACCGTCGTTCTCGCGTCGATCGTCGCAGGGCTGATCATCTCCCTGAACGTCTTCCTGCTCGGGCAGACGCTCTTGTGAACCGGGCTGCAGTGTCCGCCGCGAGCTGCCCCATCACGGTAAGCCGGATGCCGGTGGAGTCTGCTGCCGCCTTGGTCGGCTGCCGGTCCTCAACGTCCTTGACGAGCGCTTCGACGGTCATCGTCGTGCGCCACACCGACATCGCTCCAGGGGTGAAGCTCTCGTCCGGGTAGTCATCCCCGAGCACTGCCCGAACGCGCTGCTTGACCTCGTCGTCGGACAGCTCGCCGGTCACGGCCTCCAGGTCCAGCACGTCGTATACGTGCGCCTGCAGATCGATGTCCGCCCCCTGCAGGGCTTCGTCAAGGTCGGCCAACGTGAGGATCTGCTCGCGCCTGGAGTGTGCGTCCCCCGCCCTGACTTGCCATCCCTCCAGCCTCGCCAGGTGGTCGCGTGCTTCGGCGGTCTCGCGTGCGAGGTCTTG
>JADGPE010000087.1 GCA_017882605.1 Thermoleophilia bacterium
GCCACGCGGAGCTCGAGCTCGTCGAGGTCGTCGCGCGACACGAGGTGCAGGTCGTCGACGAGGGCATGCACCGCGCCGAGCGCCTGCTCCGACAGCTTCGTGCGGCTGCCACGCACCCGTGCGGGCAGCTCGAGGATGAGCTCCTCGATCGCGTCGACGATGCGGTCGCTACCGCGCGCGGCCATGCGGTCTCGTGCGACGGCGCTGACGCCGTTTCTCGCGGCGCGCCTGCGCGTCCGGTTCGGAGGGCGCCGAGGTGACGACGTCGACGAGCTCCGGCGTCGGCTCCGAGGCGAGCGACTGCTCGGACGCCGCGAGTGCAGCCGTGCCGGCGTCGACCTTGCCCCGGCGCCGGCCCCCGCCGACCGTCGGCGCAATCTCGTCGCCCGGAGCGAACTGCTTGCGCTTTGCGAACTCAGGCTCGCGCTCCTTCCAGATCGTGAGCAGCGGAGCGGCGATGAAGATCGACGAGTACGCACCGGAGGCGACGCCGACCATCAGCGCGAAGGCGAAGTCCTTGAGCGTGGCGCCGCCGAAGAACTCGAGCGCGCCGATCGGCAGCAACGTGATGAACGTCGTCGCCAGGGAGCGGCGTATCGTCTCCCACAGCGAGACGTTGACGATCGTGGCGAACGGCTGGCGACGCATCAGCGGTACGTTCTCGCGCACGCGGTCGAAGATGATGATCGTGTCGTAGATCGAGTACCCGAGCACGGTGAGCACCGCGGCTACGGTCGCGACCGAGACCTCCTTGAACGCGATCGAGTACACGCCGACGGTGATGACGATGTCGTGCAGCATCGCGAGGATCACCGGCAACGAGTACTTCCAGCCGAACCGCAGCGTGATGTAGATCACGATCAGGGCGAGCGAGACGAAGATCCCCCAGATCGCGTCGAGCGCGATCTGATGCCCGAAGCTCGACGAGACGTTCTTCACGCCGGAGGCGTAGGCGCCGAGCTTCGTCCGCAGGTCGTCGGAGAGCGCAGACTGCTTCGCGCCGCTGAGCGAGCGCGTGCGGATCTGCCACTGCTTGTACTTGCCCGCGCTCGAGGTGCCACGCCCCTGGACGACCGCATCCCGCTCACCGCTCTGCGCCGTCACCGCCGCGACCTGTGGCTGCGTAAACGCCTTGTGCGTGTTGAAGGTGACCTGCGTGCCTCCCTTGAAGTCGATCCCGAGGTTCAGGCCGCGGACGCCGAGCGAGGTCGCGCCGGCAATGATGATCACGCCCGAGATCGCGAACCAGAGCCTGCGGCGTCGCATGAAGTCGATCTGCAGCCACTTGGCGGTCTGCTGGCCCTGGGCGCCCATGAAGCGTGGGTTGTCGAACCATTTGAATCCCGCGAGCAGGCCGAGCAGGCCGCGGGTCGCCGCGACGGCCGTGACGAGCGAGATCACGGTGCCGATCAGCAGCATCAGCGCGAAGCCCTTGACCGATGCGACGGCAATCAAGAAGAGCACGAGCGCGGTGATCGCCGTGACGACGTTCGCGTCGAGGATCGTGTGGAACCCCTTGCCGTAGCCGGCGGCGATCGCAGCGCGCACGGACTTGCCGGCGCGCACTTCTTCCTTGATGCGTTCGAAGACGACGACGTTCGCGTCAGCCGCGACGCCGATCGTGAGGATGATGCCTGCGAAGCCCGGCAACGTCAGCGTGACGTTGAAGAGAAGGATCGCGGCGTAGTAGAAGAGCCCGTAGATCGCGAGGCCCATCACTGCGATGAGGCCGAGGAAGCGGTACAGGAGCAGCAGGAAGAGCGCGACGAGGATGAGGCCGATGAGCGCGGCGTGCCACGCCTGCGTCAGCGAGTCCTTGCCGAGCGTCGCGGAGACGTCGGTGCGCTCGATCTGCTTGAACGTGACGGGCAGCGCACCGGTCTGGAGGATGAGCGCGAGGTCCTTCGCCTGTCCGATCGAGCCGCCGTTGCCGAGGTCGATCTCGGCGTTCGGACCCGGGATGCCGTCTGGGTTCTTCTGGAAGTCGATGTACGGCGTCGACTCGAGCTGCCCGTCGAGCACGATCGCGAAGTGCTGGGCGTAGGTCGTGGGGTCGCCCTGCTTCCCGGCGAGGTCGAACTTCGTCTGGCCGCGCTGCGCTTCCTGGCGCGTGATCTTCTGGAACTGGTTGGAGCCGTGGTTCGTGAACTGGAGGGTCACGATCGGCCCGCCGGTCGGGCCGAAGTCGGCGCGTGTGCCCGAGAGCACGAGGTCGGCGCCGGTCATCTCCGGGATCGGATTTGCCTTGCGGTTCGGGAAGAACTGCGCGAGGTAGTAGTACGAGCCGCTCGGCGACAGGGCGCGCGCACCGAGACACCCGGTCGCGGTCTGGCAGCTGATCACGATCGTGTTGGCGGGCACCTTGAGGATCTTGTCGTTCGGCCGCAGCTTCCCGCCGTACGGTTTCAGCAGCCCCGTCAGCGTGTCCGCCGACGAAACGAGCGAGTGCTTGACGACGGTCTTCGTCACGGGCTTCGTCACCGTCGTCGACTTGCCGTTCTTGCCCTTGACGGTCGTCTTCTTCGTCGACTTGACCTTCACGGTCTTCGTGTGGAAGAGGTAGTAGGACTGGGGCGTGCCCTTTGCGGCCTGCTTCTGGACCTGCGTCAGCAGCTCGTAGAGCGACGGGGTCGCGATCGGATTGCCGTTGATGTCCTTCGACGGGCCGGTCAGGTCGTTCTCGAAGTCGAAGAGCATCAGCTGGGCGGTCTTGCCGATCAGCTTCGCCGCCGCCGCGGGATCGTGGATGCCCGCGATCTGGATCACGATCTGGTTGCTGCCCTGCTTGCGGATCTCCGGCTCGGACACGCCGAGCTTGTTGATCCTGTTCTGCATGATCGAGATCGACCGATTCATGTCGTCGGCCGTCAGCGTGTGGCCCTTCGGCGGCACCGCGACGAGCACGACCTCGAGGCCGCCCTGAAGATCGAGGCCGAGCGTCGGCTTCTTGTGGATGGGCGAGCCCGGGACCGCGAGCAGGACCGTACCGATGAGCGCGATCGCGATCGCGCCCATGAGAAGGAGGTACTTGCGCCGGTCGCTCACGTGCCGGGGAAGGTTAGCCGTCGTTTTCTGGGTTCGGCGACCCGACGGAGCTTGCGTCCGGCTCGGGCTCCGGCTCACCGGGCGCCGCGTCTTCCCGGGGAACGACTGCTCCGATCGCCTTGCGGGCGACCCGCACCTCGAGGGCGGGCGCGATCCGCACCATCACCGCCTCGTCCTGGAGCTCCGTCACCTCGCCGTAGATACCGCCTGCGGTGAGCACCTCATCGCCCACGTTGATGCTGTTGAGCATCCGCTTCGCCTCGATCTGCCGCTTCTTCTGGGGGCGAATCATCATGAACCAGATGACCGCGAACACGATGATGATCAGGAGGAAGAAGCCACTACCGCCGCTCGCACCTACCACTTAGCTCTCCAGGGGTTGTCGTGTGAGCCGCGCGATTGCGTCGGCCCGCCAGCTCTCGAACGCGCCACGCTCGATCTGCTCTCGGGCGGCGGCGACGAGGTCGAGCAGGAAGCGAAGATTATGCAGGCTCAGGAGGCGGAGGCCGAGGATCTCCTGCTGGTTCACCAGATGGCGGATGTAGGCACGGCTGAACTTCGCGCACGCGGGGCACCCGCAGCTCTCGTCGAGGGGACGGGGATCGCGGGCGAAGCCGGCGTTCCGGAGGTTGAGCCGGCCCTCCCAGGTGAGGGCGCTGCCGGTTCGCGCCGTCCGCGTCGGGAGGACGCAGTCGAACATGTCGACCCCGCGCGCGATCACCTCGATCACGCCTTCGGGATCGCCGATGCCCATGAAGTAGCGGGGCTTGTCGGGCGGCAGAAACGACGCCGCGAGCGTCGTGGCGTCGAACATCGGCCCACGAGCTTCGCCGACGCTCAGTCCGCCGATCGCGTAGCCGTCGAACCCGAGCGGTGCAAGCTCCTCGGAGGAGCGCTGCCTGAGCTCCGTGTCGAGGCCACCCTGCGTGATCGCGAACCGGAGCTGTCCGGGCGCGCGCGGCAGGTCGCGCTGGCGCTCCGCCCACAGCGTCGTGCGGCGCACCGCGTCTTCGAGCTCCGCCCGCGGCACACCGGACGGTGGACAGATGTCGAGGCACATCGCGACGTCCGAGCCGAGCTGCTCCTGGATCCGCGCCGCGAGCTCGGGCGTGAATCGCTCCGCGGTCCCGTCGTACACGGAGCGAAACGTCACGCCCTCGTCGTCGGATGCGATGAGCGTGTCGCGCAGCGAGAACACCTGGAAGCCGCCCGAGTCGGTGAGGATCGGACCGTCCCAGCTCATGAAGGAGTGGAGCCCCCCGAGCTCGGCGATCAGATCTTCGCCGGGCCGGAAGTGCAGGTGGTACGTGTTGCCGAGCAAGATCGTGGTGCCGATCGCACGCAGCTCGTCGGGATCGACCGACTTCACCGTCGCCTTCGTGCCGACGGGCATGAAGGCCGGCGTCGGTACGTCGCCGTGCGCCGTGTGCAGCACCCCGGCGCGGGCGAGACCGTCGGTGGCGGCGAGGGTGAAGCAGCTCATGCGGTCGAGCGTAACGACGGCGCCCCGTTTGGCGGGAAGCCGTCGCGTCAGCCGACGAGACGCAGGCGTGGTCCGGGCAGAACTGCGGTGACTTCGACTCTCACGCCACCCAGACGGAGCACGTCTCCGACCGCAGGGAGCCGCGGCAGCGTCAGGTGCCCGGTCGAGGCGATGAGGCCGTTCTTGACGAGCTCATACGAACAGTGGACTGGTTCGTCTTCCATTGGACCACCAACTCCTGGCTTGCCGTGCGGGGCGTGCGCGGCGGCCGAAGCCGGCGTGCACGCCCTGTCGATCGGTCAGCTCGTGACCGTGAAGCGGCCGAACATGGTCGGCTCGTGCGGCGGGCAGTAGTACTTGTACTTCCCGGCCACCAGCTTCAGCGTGAATGTCTTCGTGCCCGTGAAGGGGACGGTCGTGAAGTCCTTCGCGTACCCGTGCGGCCCGTCGAGCGAGAACGCATGGATCGACGCCTTGTCGTTGATCACGAGCTTGTAACTGCCCGCCTTCAGCGTCTTCACGACCTTGTTGTTCTGCTTCAGCGTGATTGTGAAGCCGGGTCCCACCGTGCCCGTCAGCGTTGGGACAGCGTGCGTGCGGCTGGACGCAGCGGCGGCGAGAACGAGCATGAGAACCGTTGCAGCGGCAACGGCGAGGCCCTTGCGAATCATGAAGCTCCTTGGATTCGGGTCAGTGGACGCAAGCCAGTACCGGAATCGACCTCAGGCGGTTTGCGCCGGCCGCGCTCGCAACTGCGTCCGGCAGCCTCAGAGAACGAGCATTGCATCGCCGAACGAGTAGAAGCGATAGCGCTCGTCGATGGCGAGCCCGTAGAGACGCCGCGTCTCCTCCACTCCCGCGAACGCCATCACGAGCGCGAGCAGCGTCGAGCGCGGCAGATGGAAGTTCGTCAGCAGCGCGTCGACGCG
>JADGPE010000088.1 GCA_017882605.1 Thermoleophilia bacterium
CGGTTCGATTCGCTCGGTTCGGTAGCACGGTGGTAGCACGGCGTTTTTCTTCGATGGCGGCAACCTGGTCGGACAGGGACGGCTGGGATCTGCCCTGGAGCGCGTGATAATCGATAGGCGATCGATTCTCGAAGGGGAGGTCCTTTCCGTCATGCAGATCCTCCAGTGCGTCCCGAACTTCAGCGAAGGGCGCGATCCGGCGTTCCTCGAGGAGCTCTCGCGTGTCTTGAGCCGGTTCCCGGTCAAGGTGCTCGACCTCTCGATGGACGCGAATCACAACAGGGCCGACTGCACGTTCCTGGGCGCTCCCGACGCGGTGGAGGAATGCGCGATGGCGGTCGCGTCTCGAGCGGTCGAGCTCATCGACATGCAGCGGCACACGGGGAGCCACCCGCGTATGGGCGCGGTCGACGTGGTGCCGTTCGTCCCGATCCGCGGCCTGACGATGGCCGACGCGGTGGAGGTCTCTCGGCGGCTCGGTACGGCCTTTGGCGAGCGGCACGGGATTCCGGTCTTCTTCTACGAGGAGGCTTGCACGAGCGAAGCGCGTCGGAACCTGGCCGACGTGCGGCGGGGCGAATACGAGGGGATGGCGGCGAAGCTCCAGGATCCGGCATGGGCGGTGGATGCCGGCCCACAGAAGTTCAGCGAGCGGTCGGGCGTCACGGCGGTGGGCGCGCGGATGCCGTTGATCGCCTTCAACGTGAACTTGGGGACGGACGACCTCGGCGTGGCGAAGGCGATTGCGAATGCTGTTCGCCACGTCGGGGGCGGACTGCGCTACGTCAAGGCAATGGGCCTAAGCCTGGACGAGAAAGGGATCGTCCAAGTCTCGATGAACCTCGTCAACTACAAGAAGACCCCGATCCATCGTGCGCTCGAGCTGATCAGGGCCGAGGCAGCCCGCTACGGCGTATCGGTCAAGGAGTGCGAGCTCGTGGGGATGGTCCCGATCGAGGCACTCGAGGAGGTCGTCAGCTACTACCTCCAGGTTCCAGGGTTCAACGCGCAGCAGGTGATCGAGTATCACCTGCTGCCGGACGAGTGAGAGGGGTGTTGCAGATGGACTTTCGTGAGCTGCCGCTGACGGCGTTCACCGACCTGCTCTCGTCGGCTGCGCCGACGCCCGGCGGCGGCTCCGTCTCGGCGCTGTCGGGCGCGCTGGCTGCGAGCCTCGTGGCGATGGTGGCCCGCGCGACGGCTGCGAGCAGGGCCTTTGCAGACCGTGCCGCGGAGATGGACAACGTCGCCGTCGAGGCGGATCTACAGCGAGTCGCGCTGCTCGGGTTGGTCGACGAGGACGCGAGCGCCTTCGATCGCGTCATGGCGGCCTTCCGGATGCCGAGGGAGACGGCGGAAGAGCAGGCGGCCCGGGCCGCGGAGGTGCAGCGAAGCTACCAGGCGGCGGTGGAACCTCCGCTGCTCGTCTGCCGGCGCTCGCTCCTCGTGCTCGGGCTCGCCCGGGACGTTGCCGAGCGTGGGAAGCCGAGCGTCGCTTCGGACGCCGGCGTCGGCGTGCTCCTGGCGGCATCGGCTCTGGAGGGCGCGGCGCTGAACGTGCAGATCAACCTGGCCTCGATCGAGGACGAGGCGTTTCGCACGTCGCGAGAGGAGGAGATCGAGGAGGTGCGGGCGCGGGGCGAGACCCTCCGCGGCGAAGCGCTGAAGACGGTCTCGGCGAAGATCGGCTGAGCCCCGATCGACGAGGCCGCAGCCACCGGCGGAGGCCGCCAGTCCCCTGGTCGAGAATCGTCCCGATATCCGCATCTCCTGATGGGGCGTCGGGGCGCCACCGTGGCTTCGGACAAGGTCGGACTCTGAGGAGGCTGATCCTCGTTGACGGCAAAGTCCTGGGCAGTAGGCTCCGCACGGATATGGCGCTCTGCCCAAGCTGCGGCACTGAGAATCGCGAGGGGCGGAAGTTCTGCTCCGAGTGCGGCACTGCTCTGGCACGTGCCTGCCCGTCCTGTGGTGCTGCGAACGAGCCCGGCGAGAAGTTCTGCGGCGAATGCGGAACGACACTCAGCTCGCCATCGACAACTCGGGCCGCTCCCCAGACGGCGGCACCGGCTGCGGAGCGCCGTCTGGTTTCGGTCCTGTTCGCCGACCTGGTCGGTTTCACGTCGCTCTCCGAGGGCCGCGACGCTGAGGATGTGCGCGAGCTCCTCTCGCGCTACTTCGACACGAGCCGGCGGCTGATCGAGCTCTACGGCGGCACCGTGGAGAAGTTCATCGGCGACGCGGTGATGGCCGTCTGGGGCACGCCGACCGCAACCGAGGACGATGCGGAGCGGGCCGTGCGGGCGGCGCTGGATCTCGTGACCTCGGTCGCTGCGCTGGGCGAGGAGTTCGGCGCATCCGGTCTGAGCTTGCGGGCCGGCGTCCTGACCGGCGAGGCTGCCGTCACGGTTGGAGCCGAGGGCCAGGGGATGGTGGCCGGTGACCTCGTCAACACGGCGGCCCGGATCCAGGCGGCGGCCCAGCCCGGGACGGTCCTCGTCGGCGATGCGACGCGTCGCTCGAGCGAGCAGACGATCCTCTACGAGGAAGCGGGCATCCATGAGCTGAAGGGCAAATCCGAGCCTGCCCAGCTCTTCCAGGCGCTCCGTGTTGCGTCGGGCAGGCGGGGCGCGCTCAAGTCGACCGGCCTCGAGCCGCCGTTCGTCGGCCGCGACCGCGAGCTGCGACTCGTCAAGGAGCTCTTCCACGCCTCCGCCGAGGAGCGCACGGCCCATCTCGTCTCCGCCATGGGTATCGCCGGCATCGGCAAGTCGCGGCTGGCGTGGGAGTTCTACAAGTACTTCGACGGCCTCGTCGACAACGTCTACTGGCACCGCGGCCGCTGCCTCGCCTACGGCGAAGGTGTGACGTACTGGGCGCTGGCGGACATGGTGCGCATGCGCGCGCGCATCTCCGAGGACGACGATGATGTGACCGCGCGGTCGAAGCTCGCGGCCGCACTCAGCGAGCATCTCCTCGACAACGAGGAGCGCCTGTTCGTCGAGCCGCTTCTCGCGAGCTTGCTCGGAATCGCTGAGGAGCAGACTTCGCACGAGCGCCATGACCTGTTTGCGGCGTGGCGCCTCTTCTTCGAGCGTCTCGCGAACACCTATCCGACCGTGCTCGTGTTCGAGGACATGCAGTGGGCCGATGCGAGCCTGCTCGACTTCGTCGAGTACCTGCTCGAGTGGTCGCGCGCGAGCCCGCTCTTCGTCCTCGTCCTCGCGCGCCCGGAGCTGCTCGACAAGCGGCCCAACTGGGGCGCCGGCCACCGCAACTTCACGTCGCTCCACCTCGGCCCGCTCTCCGAGCAGGCGATGACCGAGCTCCTCGACGGCTTCGTGCCCGGCCTGCCGGAGTCACTGCGTGAGCAGATCCTTGCGAGGGCTGAAGGAGTGCCGCTGTACGCGGTCGAGACGGTGCGGATGCTGCTCGACCGAGGCTTGCTGATACAGGAGGGGGCGATCTATCGCCCGACCGGCGAGATCCCCTCCCTCGAAGTGCCGGAGACACTGCACGGGCTCGTCGCCTCGCGACTCGACGGATTGCCTGCGGAAGAGCGCCGTCTGCTCCAGGACGCGGCGGTCCTCGGCAAGACCTTCACACGCCACGCCCTCGCAGTCCTGGGGGGTGTCACCGAGGCCGAGCTCGACCCGCTCCTCGGCTCGCTTGCGCGCAAGGAGATCCTCGGCGTGCAGGCCGACCCGACGTCGCCGGAGCACGGCCAGTACGGCTTCCTCCAGGACCTCGTGCGTCACGTCGCCTATGAGACGCTCTCGAAGAAGGAGCGTCGCAGCCGCCACCTCGCCGCAGCGGCGTTCCTGGTGGACGCGTTCCCGAACGACGACGAGATAGCCGAGGTGCTCGCCTCGCACTACCTCGACGCGTACACGGCACTCCCCGACGCCGCCGACGCAGCCGAGGTGAAGGCGAAGGCACGTGCCGCGCTCGTCGTCGCAGGAGACCGCGCCGAGTCGCTCGGAGCGGCGGGAGAGGCGCTGCGCTACCTCGAGCAGGCGGCCGAGCTCACCGACGCCCCGCTCGATCAGGCGGCGCTCCTCGAACGAGCTGGCTGGCTCGCGACGTACGCCGCAGACTCGAAGAGGGCCGAGCGCCTGCTCGGCGAGTCGGTCGCGCTCCACGAGACGCACAGCGACGTGCGGTCTGCAGCGCGGGCGTCCCGCCGTCTCGCCGCCGTCGAGTTTCGGCAGGGAAAGGTCGAGGCGTCGATCGCGCGGGCGGAAGCGGCCTTTGCAGCCCTCGAGGAGTACGAGCCGGGAGAGGAGCTCGCGGGTCTCGCGACGGCTCTGTCGGGCGGCTACTTCTTCCGCGGTGAGAAGGAGAAGGCGCTGGAGAAGGCCGAGCTCGCGATCGAGCTTGCCGAGTCGCTCGGCTCGCCGGAGATCCTTTCCCTCGCATTCTCTGCGAAGGCACTCGTTACGCACGGAAAGCGGCCTGAAGAGTCGATCGCGCTTCGCCGGCACGCACTCGCGATCGCCCGCGAGCACGGTCTCCACGAAATCGAGGGCACCCAGCTCTTCAACCTTTCCGACCTGATGTTCCTGCGCGACCGCTACGACGACGCCCTCGCCTATCTCGACGATGCGCTCGCGGACGCGCGCCGCCGAGGCAATCGGCCGGTGGAATGGAGCCTTCTCGGCGAGACGACGTACCCCCTCTTCATGCTCGGGCGCTGGGACGAGGCGCTCGCTGCCTTCGCGGAGGTGCCGCCGGAGCGGCTGCTCGAGGGAGTAACCCAGGGCTTCCTGACCTCACTGCCCGAGATCCACGTCGCGCGGGGAGAAACTGACCGGGCGGCGCACGTGCTCTCCCTCTACGCACCCCACCATGATTCGGAGAACGTCCAGGACCGGGTCTACTACCTCATCGGTGCCGCCGTGGTCGCGCGCGCCGAGAGCCGTTACGAAGAAGCTTTCCGAATCGGCACCGAGGCCGCTGAGCTGTCCCGCTTCGGGGGCGAACAAGCCTCACAGGCCACCAAGCTAGGCACCGTTGAGGCGGTCGAGGCCGCGCTCGCGCTGGGCGATCCCCAGCGGGCGGAGGAGCTCGTCGCCTTGATCGAAGCCGTCCCTCCCGGTTTGCGCGCGCCCTACCTCAGTGCGCAGGCGTTGCGCTTTCGGGCGCGGCTCGCAGGATCGGACGACTCGGCCGTCGAGAGCTACGAAGCCTCCGCCGAGCGATTCCGCGAACTCAAGATCCCGTTCTGGCTCGCCGTCACACAGCTCGAGCACGGCGAGCTGACAGGCGACATATCCCTCCTCGCCGAGGCCCGCGAGATCTTCGAACGGCTCGAGGCGCGCCCCTGGCTCGAGCGAGTCACAGCGGCCGCCGCCGAGCAGCAGGCGCACGTCCCCGCATAACAGGACCTTTCGGGCTCCAGGTCCAGCCGCCAGGGGAGCAAGTAGCACGGCTGGTAGAAC
>JADGPE010000015.1 GCA_017882605.1 Thermoleophilia bacterium
GCGGGGCCGGGCGCCTGCGCAGGCCCCGCTGGTGGTGCAACGGCGTGGGCGGGCAGCAGCGCCAGCGGGTCGAGATATCCCTGGGCCTGTGCGGTCAAGCGCACGCCCAGGTGGACGTACGGTTGCGCGACCTCGGCGTCGCCACTCGGCCCGATCGCGCCGACCCGGTCGCCCTCCAAGACCCCGGCGCCCTTGGTCACTGCGATCGAGCCGAGATGGGTGAGCGTGACCGAGTATCCGTCTGGTGTCTCGATCGTGACGCTTTTGCCCGAGTCCGGGACCGACCCGGCGAAGGTCACCATTCCCGACGCCGGCGCTACGACCGTCGAACCTGTCTCGCCCCCGACGTCGATGCCTCGGTGCTGGCCGGCGTTGTATGGATGTCCCGGGTCGAAGACGAAGGGTTGGAGCACGGAACCGCCGGCGGGCCACGTCCAGGCACCTGCGGCCGGGGCGAGCAACAGGGCAGCCAGTACCGCGGGAAGAAGAGCTCGGCGCATCGACACCACCTCGTGTTGTCTGAGAAGAGAACGGTCAGACCAGGGTAGGGACGAGTACGTCGTGTTGTCAAACGAGATTACACAATTGTCACAGAGAGCTCCGGTAGAGCTCATTTCGCGACAGCTCCGTGAGCCGCGCGACCACGTCCGCGGCCACCCGCCGCGGCGTACCGGCCGTGACGAGATCGGCCACGGCTGCCTGGGCTTCGGCCGGATCGGGCACGGCGGATCCAGGCCCGAGCACGACCGTGACCTCACCCTTCGGCGGCTCCGCGAACCGCGCTGCCAGATCGGCCGCGCTCCCCCGCACGATCTCCTCGAACCGCTTCGTCAGCTCCCGGCACACGGCGACCCGGCGCGCCGGCTCGAACGCGGCCAGCGAACGAAGCGATGCGGGCAGGCGCTGCGCCGACTCGAACGCGACCACCGGCCAGGTCCACCGCGCCGTCTCACGCCAGAGCGCCTCGAGCTCTCCCGCCTTGCGCGGCAGGAACCCGACGAAGGCGTACCGCCCGGCGGCGAGCCCGCTCCCGACGAGTGCGGTCTCGACGGCGGACGGGCCTGGGAGCACCGTCAGCTCCACGCCGGCGTCGAGCGCCGCGCGCACGAGGCGCGCCCCGGGGTCGGAGACGCCGGGCATCCCCGCATCCGTGACGAGCGCGATCCGCTCGCCCGCTTCGAGCCGCGGGATGAGCTCGGCGACGCGCCTGGCCTCGTTGTGCTCGTGGTAGGAGAGAAGCCGCGCCTCGATTCCGTGCCGGTCGAGCAAACCGCGTGTGTGGCGCGTGTCTTCGGCGAGGACGACGTCCGCGTCGCGGAGCTCCGCGAGCACGCGCAGCGTGATGTCGTCGAGATTCCCGATCGGCGTCGCGCAGACGGCGAGCGGCACTAGAGAGCCTCGAGAGCGATCAATCCGGCGCCGATCATCCCGGCGCCCTCCCCGAGCAACGCGCGCTCGATCTGCAGGTCGCGCCCGCCGTCGCCGAGCACCTCCCGCAGCACGGCCCGCCGCGCGGCTGGAAGCAGCTGCTCGAAGGCAGCGACGCCGAAGCCCCCGCCGATCGCCATGCGTTCGAGCCCGAAGATGTTGACGAGCGAGCCGATCCCGACCCCCAGATGGTGGCCGATCGTCTCCAGCGCCGGGTGGTGTTGCTCGATCAGGTCGTGCGCGGTCGCGTGAGCTCCGATCACCTCCTGCGCGATGCGCGACGCTGCCGTCCCCGAGCAGTAGGCCTCGAGGTGGCCGCGGCCCGCACATGCCCCCTGGCACGGCACGCCGTCGGCCACGATCACCATGTGGCCGAGCTCGGTCCACGCATGCAGGAGCTTCCCGGCAAAGATGATCCCGCCGCCGACTCCGGTGCCGAGCGTGAGCGTCCCGAAGTACGACGTTCCCCGCCCCGCTCCGTGTGCATGCTCGGCGTATGCCGCGCAGCTGGCGTCGTTCTCGACGCCGATCGGCAGGTCGAGCCGCCGGTTCATTTCGGCGATGAAATCGACCTCTCGCAACGGAATGTTGACCGCGCCCAGCGCGTGCCCAGTGCGGTAGTCGAACCGCGACGGGATCCCGAAGCCGACGGCGCCGACACCGTCGAGCGACAGATCCCGCACCGCAGCCGCGAGGCCGTCGAACAGTGCGTCCTGCGACGTCGTCGGGGTCGGATGCTCAACCGTCTGCAGCACGCGGCCGTCCTCGATCACCCCGGCCAGAATCTTGGTTCCACCGAGGTCGACGCCGATGACGCGGTTCGGGCTCATACCAGCCGGGTAACCTACCCCGCCGAATGGCGCCGGATGAGAAGCCGTATCGCGTCTACCGGGGCGGCCGCGCCAAGGGGAAGGTCCCGACGACGCCGCGCCCGGGACGGCAGCAGAGCTCCGGGGCCGGCCGCCGCGGCGATGTCGGCGACAGCGCAGCTCGCTCCGAGTACCGCGGTCCGGGAGCGCAGCGCACCCGGGGCAAGCCACGCTGGGGCCGCCGGATCGGGCTTGCGGCGCTCCTCGTGCTCGTGCTGGTCATCGTCTGGGCGGCCGCGAGCTGGTTCGCGTTCTCGAGCGGCGTCGCCGACGCGAACAAGCGCCTCGACCCGAACGCGAAGGCGGCGCTCGACAGCCAGAGCGGCCTTCTGCTCTCGCACTCGACGACGATCCTCATGCTCGGCACCGACAACAACGCAAAGCTCGCGAGCCGTGCCGGCGACATGCACTCCGACTCGATCCTGCTCTTGCGCACCGATCCGTCGCACCACCGGCTCTACTACCTCTCGATCCCGCGCGACCTGCAAGTGCCGATTCCCGGCTCGTCGACGCAGAAGATCAATGCGGCGTTCCAGATCGGGGGCGCGGCACTCGCGATCAAGACGATCCGGCAGTTCACCGGCCTCGAGATCGACCACGTGATGGTCGTCAACTTCGGCGACTTCAAGGACCTGATCGACGGGCTCGGTGGGATCACGGTCAACGTGCCGAAGCCGATCCGCTCGAACCGCTTCGATTGCCCATACCCGACCCAGGCGCGCTGCGACAAGTGGCCAGGGTGGCGCTTCCGCAAGGGCTCACAGCACATGAACGGCGAGCGCGCGCTGATCTATTCGCGCATCCGCGAGAACATGCTCGACCCGTCAGAGACCGACATCACGCGCGGCGCACGCCAGCAGGCCGTGCTGGACGCGACCGCAGCGAAGTTCACGTCGATCGGCACGCTGATCGGAGTCCCCTTCAACGGCAGCTCACTCGCGAAGCCCCTGACGACCGACCTGAGTGCGGGCCAGCTCGTACAGCTCGGCTGGGTGAAGTTCCGCGCGTCGAGCGCGAGCTCGGTCCACTGCCGCCTCGGAGGTGACCTCGGCGGCGGCGGGGGCGGCAGCCCAAGCGAGGACAACCCGGCGACGATCGCAATGTTCCTCGGCAAGTCCGCTCCACAGCCGCCGACCGGGGCGTTCAACCCCGGCTGCGTCACCGGCCACACCTTGCAGTAGCGCCGGAGGGAGCTTCGAGCCGCCGGCCCGCCGAGAGCTCCGCCGCCTGCTCGATCAGCTCGGCTCGATCATGTTGCCCCAGCGGGCTTCGACCCGGCCGGCCCGCCAGAGGATCGCAGCGACCGCCCAGGTGGCAACGAAGAGCCCGACGACCAGGTAGCCGATGTTGCCGAAGTCGAGATTGGCGAGGAAGGTCCAGAAGCCGCCGTTGAGCGAGAACTTCGTGGCGGCGACCTGGAGCAGTTCGATCATTCCGATGATCAGCGCGACCGCCACGGACAGGCTCGTGACGGTGATGTTGTAGTAGACCTTGCGAATCGGGCGGGAGAAGGCCCAGCCGTAGGCGTGGCTCATGAACGCACCGTCGACGGTGTCCATCAGGCTCATCGCCGCTGCGAAGATGAGCGGCAGCGAGATCACCGCGAGGAAGGGCACGTCGTGGGTCGCCACACCGGCGGCGATCGCGAGCAGCCCGATCTCGGTGGCCGTGTCGAAGCCGAGGCCGAAGAGGAAGCCGAGCGGGTACATCTTCCAACTGGTGTTGATCTTGTCGCCGACGCGCTTGAGGAAGAAGCGGCTCATCAACCCTTGGTTCTGCAGGGCCTCTTCGAGTCTCTGCTCGTTGAAGACGCCGCGCTTCATCTGCCGGAAGACGCCCAACACGTCGAGCAGGACGACGAGGTTGAGGAGCCCGATCAAGATCAGGAAGGTGCCGGAAACGGACGCGCCGACGTAGCCGCCGACGCTCTGAAGACCGGGGATCTTCGAGTTGACGGTCTTTGCGGCGATCGCAAGGCCGGCGGCGAGCGAGAAGACGATCGTCGAGTGACCGAGGGAGAAGAAGAAGCCGACCCCCATCGAGCGCTTGCCGTCTTGGAGCAGTTTGCGGGTCGTGTTGTCGATCGCCGCTATGTGGTCCACGTCGAACGCGTGGCGCAAGCCGAAGGTGTAGGCCAACGAGCCGAGACCGGCCAGCGCGGGGTTGTCCCGGGCGTAGTAGAGAAAGAGCCCCCAGCCCACCAGGTGGAGGAGGAGGACGGCGCCTCCAAATCCCGAGAGCCTCATCCATTCCGCCCGAGTGAGCACCTTCGTCCAGCGAGCCGTCATGTCGTGTCCATTCGCATCGTGTGCCCCAGCAGAAGGTACGGCGGTACGAGGGGCGGGCACATCAGTGTTCAGCCGAAAGCGAGGAGCGAAAAGGCGGAAACCAGGCTCAGACGACCTCGTTGAGCCGGCCGGTGTGCACGTCGTAGACGAACCCGCGAATGCTCCCTTTCTCGGGGATGAACGGGCTCGCCTCGATCCGGGCGACGGATTTCCGGACGTCGAGCTCGAGATCGGCGAACGCCTCCGCGTCCCATTCGGGCTCGACGCCGGTCTCTTCGAACAGCTGCCGATGGAACTCCACGTCGCTGAAGGTGAGCATGCCGCAGTCGGTGTGATGGATGAGGATGATCTCGCGGGTCCCGAGCAATCGTTGCGAGATTGCGAGCGAGCGGATCTCGCCGTCGGTGACGACCCCGCCGGCGTTCCGGATCACATGGGCATCGCCCTCTTGAAGCCCCAGCAAGCCGAACACGTTCAGCCGTGCGTCCATGCAGGCGAGCACGGCGACGCGCTTCGCCGGTGGCAACGGCAGGTGGCCACGATCGAACGTCGCTGCGTATTTCGCGGCGTTTTCGACGAACTCATCCGTAGCGGTCATCCGACCTCCTTCTCCGGTCGAGGGAAACCTAAAACTATTCAAAATGAAGTCTTACACCGAGAACTCGCCGGACGGTCAGAGCAATAGTCCCATGTCGATCGCGTCCCAGAGCTCGCCGCTCGCACGCCGGAACTGCCTGACGCGACGGCCCTCCTCGACGAAGCCGAACTTCCGATAGAGCGCGATCGCCGCGGCGTTGTGGGGGAACACCGACAGGCTCACCTTGTGCAGCCCCTGCTCGCGCGCCCAGCCGATCGCCGCAGCCATGAGCGCCGAGCCGACGCCGCGGCCACGCCACTCGCGCGCCACCGTCATGCCGAGCTCCGCGAACCCGAACCGGCTCCGTTCGAGGTGCAGCGACCCGATCACCTCGCCGTCCGCAAGCGCGACAAACGTTCCGTCGAGCGTCCAACTCGCAGCGCGTGCCTCGACGTCGACCGGCGGTTCCGTGGCGATCCCGTCGCGCTCCTCCGCGACGGTGGCGAACAGCGCCGCGAGCGGCCGGCGGTCGCCGTCGAGCGCTGGGCGGATCTCGAACGTCGCGCCGGGCACGACTGGATCCTGGCACCATCCGCCGCCGTGGGGGCAGGCTTCGTCATTCGACCCGAGGAAGCCGCGGATCACGCGGCGATCGACCAGGTCGTCCGCGGAGCCTTCGCCCGGCACCCGGAAGAGGTCGCGCTGCTGGTCGAGCGTATCCGCGCGTCCGAGAACTTCGTCCGCGAACTCGCGCTGGTCGCCGAGGACGACTCGGGCGTGATCGGCCACGTGATGTTGAGCTGGGTCGGGGTCGAGAACGGCTCGCGCAGCCGGATCCTCTGTCTCTCGCCGATGTCGGTGCGCCCCGACCGCCAGCTCCGTGGAGTCGGCGCCGCGCTGATCCGCGCCGCGCTCGACCGCGCCGAGGCGGCCGGCGAGCCGGCCGTGATCCTCGAGGGAATCCCGGCCTACTATCCGCGCTTCGGCTTCGAGCGGGCGAGCCCGCTCGGCTTCGTCGCGCCGTCCGCGTCGGTTCCGGACGCCGCGTTCATGGTCAAGCGGCTCCCGGGCTACGACGCAACGCTCGCCGGGCGGATTGTGTACCCGGCGGCGTTCGACCACCTCACCCACTAGCGTCGCTACGCGTCTGCGATCGGCCGGCCGACGACGAGCGCGTCCCGCAGCTTTGCGTCCAGGTCCAGATAGCTCGCGTCGGCCCGCACGCCGAGCGCGTCCAGGGTCTTCGAGAAGAAGCAACGCGCCGATGCGGCGAGGACGACATCCATGATCTCCGTGTCGGGCAGGCCCAGATCACGAAGACGCTGCAGATCGTCGTCGGCGACCGACGTTGCGTCGTCGACCACCCGCTCGGCCAGATCCATCACGGCGATATCGACCTCGTCGAGCCCCGCCGTCCGGCGGTCAAGCGCGATCTCGAGCACCGGCTCGCCGAAACGCTCGAGGAGGACCGTGCCGTGGGCCAAGGAGCAGTAGCTGGAGCGCAATCGACGGGCGGCCGCCAGCGTCGCCAGCTCGTAGCGGCGAAGGTCCATCCCCGCCTTGATCGCGCCGTTCAGCTCACCCCACGCGGCGTAGACCTCGGGCCGCGCAGCGAATGCCCGTTCGTAGTTCGTCGGCATCAGGAGCCCACCGCGAGCAGGTCGACGACGAAGACGAGCGGCTCGTGGGGCTGGATCACCCCGCCGGCACCGCGCGCGCCGTAGGCCATGGCAGACGGGATCGTCAGCTTGCGCCGGCCCCCAACCTTCATGCCCTGGACGCCTGCGTCCCAGCCCGGGATGACCTGCCCCTTGCCGAGCTTGAACTCGAACGGCTGATCGCGGTTCCACGATGCGTCGAACTCGGCTCCGGTCGTGAACGACACGCCCACGTAGTGCACCGTCACCTTCCTGCCGGCGGTCGCCTCGTCGCCCGCGCCGACGACGAGGTCCTCGATCCCGAGCTCGAACGGGACGTCGCCCTCGGGCCGCTCGATCTGTGGGCGTTCGAGGGTCATCGCTCGCTCCTCCGTCGCTCGTCCAGTACGTACTCCCACCCCTCCTGCCACAAGAAAGGTGTCCGGGCGAGCGTATCGAGCGGGACGCCCCGTGCAAGGTGCTCGAGCGCCCAATGCGTCGCGATGTGCCCGATCACGAGGACGCGCTCCCCAGCGTGGGCTCGTGGCAGCTCGTGCAGGAGCCCGGCCACCCGCTCGACGGCCTGCCGCCAGCTTTCGCCGTCCGGGAACGGCTCGTCGAGCCGCAGCAGTCGCTCCGCCTCGAGGCGCGCACGTGGCATGCCGTTCAGCGTTCCGTAGTTGCACTCGCGCAGGCGGGCGTCCTGGACGACGGGCAGCGACGACCCGGCGAAAGCGATCTCTGCCGTCTCTACGGCGCGGCGGAGGTCGGAGGTGAAGACGACGGAGAGCTCGTCGTCGCGGCGGCGCAGGCCGAGCTCGTGTGCCTGTCTCTTGCCGGTCTCGGAGAGCGCTCCCTGGTTCCAGCCCGTCGCGATTCCGAGCTCGTTGTCGACGCTGGTGGAGTGCGTCTCGAAGACGACGGCGACGCTCACGCGTGCAGGGCGCGAGCCGAGCGAAACGTCCCCGCGGCCGCGAGCGCCGTGGCCGCGCTCATCACGAGCGTCATGGCAAGCATGCGCACCGGCAGCGTGCCGCCGCCGAAGAACGCGGGTGCCGAGTCGTGGACGGACGTCCACCAGATCGTCGAGCCGACGGTCATCACCGCCATCGTCACGGTCGTCGCGGCAGCCAGGATCGTCTCCCGGCGCAGCGAGCCCGGGGTCAACGGAAGCTGTCGCGCGGTCACGATCGCCGCGTGCGTCCACAGCCCGATCGAAAGCACGCCCCCGAGGACGACCACGAGAAACGCCGCGCTGTAGAGCCCATCGCCCCCGTTTCGCTGCGCATTCGTGAGGTGGTGTGCCCAGGCGACCACGCCGGTCAGCGCCGCAAGGGTCAATCCTGTCGAGCCGAATGCGCGAAGTACCGCGAGATGCACCCGCTCCCAGCCACCGGCGCGCAGGAACGCGATCAGCGGTCGCGCCGTCAGGACGATCCCGAGCAGGACCGCCAGCGTTCCGAGCTCGGCCGCGAGCAGCACGCCGTCGTACGCGGCGGCCGGCACTCCCCGGTCCGGCTTCGGCGTGACCGCCTGCCAGTGCTCCGCGGTCTTCGCGAACACGAGGCCAACGACGACGAACGCTGCCCACGCGGAGAGGACGAGCAGCACTCCGGCGCGGATCCGCCTTTCGGGCGGCACCTCGTCCCCTGTCAGTCCGGAGCTCCGCAGCCGCTGCGTGAGCCCGGCACCGATCACGTCGAGCTTGACGCGCATGGAGACCCTCCCATCCTCGGAATCGGCTTCGATCAGGCTCGCGAGCTCTGCGCCGTACCGCTCGCGCCAGGCGGACGGATAGGCGTGGAGCAACCACGTGCTCATGCGCGGCTCCCCGCGCCGGCCGAGCCTACGGCTCATGCGCTCGCCGCCCGCAGTCGCGACGTGCCTTCCTTGACGAGCCTGCGCAGGTCGGCCAGCGCGATGCCGAACGACTCCGAGCCGGCCGCGGTGATCCGGTATGGGCGGCGCCGCTCGGCGGCTTCGAGCGGCTCGATCAGGCCGCGCTGCTCAAGGCGCGTGATCGCGCCGTACAACGTCCCCGGGCCGAGGCGCACTCCCGCGAACGACTCGATGTCGAGGAGCAGCGCGTGCCCGTGCTTGGGCCCGGAGGAGAGGCTCGTCAGGATCAAGAAGGGCGGATCGGTCGCGCGCACGCCCGCACTCTACTACGCGCTGCGTAGTAGTGCAAGTGGGTCGCTCAGGCCTCGGCGGCCTTCTTCGAGTCGCCACTCGAGGACGAGCCTTCCGACGACGAGGAAGACGAGGACGACGAATCCGACGACGAGTCGGACGAGCCGCCACCGTCCTTCGACGGCTGCTTCGACTTGCGTCCGTAGTCGGTCGAGTAGAACCCGGAGCCCTTGTAGTGCACCGCGACCGGGTGGAGGACGACCTGCAGCGGCCCTTCGCCACAGACCTCGCAGCCCGTCGGCCCGGCCTGCGTCATGCCGTGAAACACCTCGAACAGATGGCCGTTCGGGCACTTGTACTCGTAGATCGGCATGGGACGGGCAAGGCTAGCACCGGGGCCTGCAGGCAACTGCGCCGGGTAGCCTCGCCGCTCGTGAAGCGTGCCGCGGTCGTCGCCCTGCTTGCCTTCGCCGCGCTTGCCCTGCCGGCGGGCGCCGCGGCGCACGCGACGCTCGTCGCGATCACGCCCGCGAACGGGGCCGTGCTCGAGCGGGCACCGCAAGCCGTTTCGGTCACGTTCGACGACACGATCCACGTGGCTCCTGGCAACGCGGCCGTCTCGAACGTGACGAACGCCTCCGTGCTCGCCGGTCGCGCCACCGTGCGTGGTCGCGTGCTCACGGTGCCGCTGCGCGCCGGCCTGCAGAAGGGCGACTACAGCGTGCGCTGGAGCATCGTCTCGGACGACGGCCACCGAGAGCAAGGAGTGATCGCCTTCGCGGTCGGAGCGGGCAGCCCGACCCCACACTCGGTGCTCGGCGCCGCCGCACCACTGACCTGGACCGACATCCTCTTGCGCACGCTCTATTACTTCGGCCTGCTCGCCGGCGGCGGAGCGACCGTCTTCGGATTGCTCACGGGCAAGCTGCTCGGCGAGGCCTTGCGCAAGCCGCTCGCGCAACTGCTCTTCCTCTCCTTGCTCCTCGTCTTCCTGGGCGGCAGTGGCATCGTCCATTCCGCACCCGCGGGGACGCGGTTCGCGCTCGTCGTGAAGATCGCGCTGGCGCTTGCGCTCGCAGGAGGTGCGGCAGCTGCGCTCGCGCCGACCGTTCGCGCGCTGCTACCGGTCGCCGGCGCGGCGTCGCTCGCGCTCCTGCTCGCCCCCACGCTCTCCGGCCACGCCCTCGACCCCAGCCAGCCGCGCGTGCTTGCCGCGCTCGCCGACGTCGCCCACCTCGCCGGCGCGGCGGTGTGGCTCGGCGGGCTGCTCGCGCTCGTGTACGTCGTCCCGCAGGCGACGGGCGACGAGCCGACCCGAATTGCAGCGGCGCGGCGATTCTCGACGGTCGCGCTCGGGGCGGTCCTCGTGATCGGCGCGACGGGGATCGCCCGGTCGCTGACCGAGTTGTCCGCGCTGCATCAGCTGTGGTCGACCTCGTACGGGCGCGCGCTACTCGCGAAGACCGTGCTGTTCGTGCCGCTCGTCGGGCTCGGCTGGCTGAACCGGGCTCTGCTGCTCGGCGTCTTCGCCCGCCTGCGCCGGTCGATGCTCGTCGAGATCACCGTGATCCTCGGGATCGTGATCGCGGTCGCGATCCTCACCGAGCTCCGCCCCGGACGCGAGTCCGCCCGTGGTGCCGCTGCTGCGTCGTCCGTCCAAGTCGCGCAACCCCCGGTGCTGCCGCCACGCGATGCCGTCGTCGACGCGCGCGAGCTCGGTTCACTCGGAGTCGCGGTTGCCCGCACGCCTGGGAGGGCGACGGTGACCCTGCTCGGGCCTGACGGCACCGGCGTCTCGGGCCGCTCGGTGCTCGTCGCGGGCGTTCGCGCCGCCGGCTGCGGCCCAGGCTGCTACGGCGCTCCGGCACCGGCCGGCCCGCTGCGGGTGACGGTGAGCGGCCGCACCCTCACGTTCACGGTGCCCGCACGCGCCCCCGACGCACGTGCCCTCCTGCGGAACGTGACGCGACGCTATCGCGACGCGAAGACGATCGTGTTCGACGAGTCGCTCGCCTCGTCACCGACCGACGAGCAACAGACGCGCTTCTCCGTGGTCGCCCCCGACCGTCTTTCCTATGCGATCCGCGGCGGGTCGTCGGCGATCGTGATCGGCACCCGGCGGTGGGACCGCGACCGCGCGGGCGCGCCTTGGCTCCTCACCGCGCAGTCGCGGCTCGACGTCACGCAGCCCTACTGGCAGACGCCGACCAACGTGCACCTGGTCGCGCCGGGAGTCGTGACGTTCCTC
This sequence comes from Thermoleophilia bacterium, assembly GCA_017882605.1. Lineage (GTDB taxonomy): Bacteria > Actinomycetota > Thermoleophilia > Gaiellales > Gaiellaceae > PALSA-600. The sequence goes on from JADGPE010000015.1 coordinate 11,178, forward strand.
GACCGGCGCGTGCCCGCCTGGTTCCGGGTCACGCTCGCCGGCCGGCTGCCGTCGCGCGTGCACATGACCGCGGCAGCGCACTTCATGACCGACCGCTACGTCGGGTTCGACATGCCGGTCACCGTCTCCCCGCCGCCCTCGCGGTAGCGCTGGGCTTCCTCGCCCACGAGCTCGAGGAAGCACGGCGCGTCTTCGAACGCGGCGAGGCCGACGGGCGCGTTGCGCGGTCGGCGGGAGCGGTAGGACGAACGGCGCCCCGTCGCGATCGCGCCGGCAGCGCCGACCAGCCCGCCGATCGCGAACGACCGAAGCTTGCTCCCGCGACCGGCGCCGTCCATGCGACGATCCTACTGACGTGCGGTTGACCACCCTCGGCGACCTACTCCTCGACGTGATCGTGCGTCTCGACGACCCGCTCGTTCCCGGCGACGACCGGATGGCCGAGACACGCGCGGTCGCAGGCGGGCAGGCCGCAAACGTCGCAGCCTGGGCCGGGGCGCTCGGTGCAGACGCGCGCTTCGTCGGCCGGCGCGGGGACGACGCGGCCGGAGAGATCGTGGCTCGCGCGCTGCGTGCGCACGGCGTCGAGGTGGTCGGGCCGGTCTCGGGCAGGACCGGCGTCGTCGTCTCGATCGCTTCCGACGGTGACCGCACGATGGCGTCCGACCGTGGCAGCGCGCCTGGCCTCGCGCCGCAGGACCTCGACGAGGCGTGGTTCGATTGCGACGTGCTGCACCTCTCGGGCTACTCCCTGCTCCGCGAACCGATCTCCCTGGCAGCGGTGGCGGCCGCGCGCTCGACACGGGCGCACGCGGGGCTCGTCGCCGTGGACGTCTCGACGTGGTCGCTCGTCGACGAGACGTTCCGGGCGCGGCTGCGCGAACTGGCGCCCGACGTGGTCTTCGCAACCGAACGGGAACAGGAGGCTGTCGGGGAGCTCGACACGCGCTGGGTGCTGAAGCGCGGTGCGAACGGCCTCCGGGTCGACGGCCGCGACTATCCGGCGGCCCCCACGAACGTCGTCGACACGACCGGCGCCGGCGATGCGCTCGCAGCCGGTTTCCTCGTCGGCGGGCCGCAACTCGGGCTCGAAGCGGCTGCGCGTTGCTGTGCCCGGATGGGAGCGATGCCGTGATCGTCGTCTCGGAGGAGATCCAGCAAGCGCAACGCGACCGACGCGGCATCGTCGCGCTCGAGACGACGCTGGTCGCACACGGTTTTCCGTCCGGCGAAGGCGTCGCGGTCGGTCGCGCCTCCGAGCAGGCCGTGCGCGAGGGCGGCGCAGTTCCCGCGACCGTCGGCGTGCTGGACGGCGAGATCCGCGTCGGGCTCACCAAGGAGGAGCTCGGGCGCTTCGACGCGACGGCGCGCAAGCTCGGCCCGCGCGACCTGGCGGTCGCGGTCGTACAGGGGGCGCTGGGCGCAACGACGGTCGGCGGCACGCTCGTCGTCTGCGCCGCCGTCGGAATCCGCTTCATGGCGACCGGCGGGCTCGGCGGCGTGCACCGCGGCTGGCCGACGCCGCCCGACGTCTCGGCCGACCTGCAGGCATTGGCGCAGACGCAGGTGCTTGTCGTCTCCTCCGGCGTGAAGTCGCTGCTCGACGTGGCCGCGACCTCCGAGCTCCTCGAGACGCTCGGTGTGCCGGTGCTCGGATGGCGCACCGACTCGCTGCCGCTCTTCTACGCCGCACTCGGCGGACCGCCGGTCTCCGCGCGGGTCGAATCGGCCGGCGAGGCCGCGCAGATCGCGCACGCACACTGGGAACTGGGACGCGGCGGGCTGCTGCTCGGGCGCCCCCCGGACGTGAGCCTCGACGATATCGAGCCGCTGATCGAGCAAGCGCTCGTCGCGGCCGAGGCCGAAGGCGTGCACGGGCAGGCGGTGACGCCGTTCGTGCTCACGTACCTGCACCGCGAGAGCGGCGGCCGCACGCTGGCCGCGAACCGGGACCTGATCGTCGGGAACGCCCGCCTCGCCGGCGAGATCGCCGCCGGCTGAGTCAGAGCAGCCAGGCCCCGTCTTCCTGCACGAGCCTGCCGTCGGCGTAGAGCCGGCCGCCGCTTCGCAGGTCCTTGACGATGTCCCAGTGGATCGCGCTCGTGTTCGTGCCGCCCGTGAACGTGTAGGAGTTGCCGAGAGCGAGATGGATCGTGCCGTCGATCTTCTCGTCGAAGGCGACGTTCTTCATGAACCGCTGAATGCCGCGATTGCAGCCGACTGCCAGGGGTGTGCCGCGCACGGAGACCTGCCAGCCGAGCTGGACGGCAACCGACCGCTCCACGAGCAGCCGGGCGTACTCGTCGATCCGAGGATCACGCACGCAGTGGGTCCTATCGGCGCCGGGGCCGGGGCACACTTGTCCTTTCGGACTATTCGAGCGTTCGCAAGAAGTCTTCGATCTCGAGCGCAGGGAGCGTCTCGATCCTCGTCGAGCCGCGCGCGCCGAGCGCGACGGACACCTTGGCGACCGTCCCGATGTCGGGCGCCTCGACGACGTTCACGAAATCGAACTCACCGAGGGTCGCCCACTGGTGGAGCACCTTGGCGCCGAGCTCCTCGACGTCGTGGTTGACCTGACGCAGGCGCTCAGGATTCGACTTGAGGGTCTGGACGCCCTGTTGCGTCAGCGTCGAGAGCAGGATGAAGATCGGCATCGCGGCTACTCCTTCGGTGTGGTCGGCCGGAGCCTACCCTCGCAGCCTGGTCGGCATAGAGGAGCGCGCCCCCGAGGTAGAGGAGCGGGCTCAGGACGAGATCGGCCAGGCCGTGCGCGATCCGTTGTCCGTTGTCTCCCTGCGAGCGCAGAAGCGCGATCAGCGTCAACTCTGAGGCCACGACCACGATCACCAGCGTGGCAAGAGAACCGAGCGCGTGCACGTAGTCGGCCGTGCCAAGGCGCCGGCCGCGGGCGAGCGCCGCGCGGAATCCGAGCCGCTCGATCATCGCCGCAGCCGGGGCGAGCCCGAAGAGGGCGAGCCAGGCGACCGCCGGGAGGACCGCGGCACGGACGAGCAGCGGTACCGGCGCAAAGATCAGCACTGCCGTTGCGTATGCCGTCACGGTGAGCGGAACGTGGTGCACCAGATGGCAGGCATACACATAGGCGAGCGCGATCAGCGGCCCGAACGCGAACAACACAACGGTCTGGACGTTTGCGTCGTAGCCCAATGAGATCTGGCTCGAGACGGCGATCGGGACGCCGAGCGGCAGGACGCGCCAGAAGTTCGCGCCGTAGGCGCGGATCGTCTCGGCGATCAGCTGGCCGACCGTCCGCTCCGCCGGCGGGAGCGGCGGCGGCAGCTCAGGCACGCGCGAGCTCCTTGACCAGGCCTGGCAGAAGGGTGGCGAGCAACGCCTTCGCCTCGTCGAAGCGCCAGAGCCGGCGGTCCGGCTCGCCGATCGCGTTCGCGAGCACGCGCACCTCGATCGCGGGCACGCCGTGGAGGGTGGCGGCCCTCAGCACGGCGTAGCCCTCCATCGCCTCGACGTCGCAGCCCGTCGAGCCGCCGACGCGGGCAGAAGTCCCGATCGGTTCGACGCGCGCAGCAGGCAGTGCGCGGCGTGCCGCCTCGAGCAGCTGCGGGTCGGCGGGCGTGCGCAGCTCGATCCAGCGCGGGTCGTCGGCATCGCAGTAGACCGCCTCGCTGCCGAGCACGGGCTGCGGCTCGTCGAACGCCCGCGCACCGGCGATCCCGACGTTGAGCACCCCCTTGAGCCGCGACATCGCCTGAAGCTCCGCCGCCGTGCGCGCGGCCGCTTCGACCGGCCCGACCCCGCAGACGAGCGTCGAGCCGCCCTCGGCGCCCCGGAGCTCTTCCTGGGTCGCGGCCACCACGAGGATCACGCTCGCACCGTATCTAGACTGAGGGCATGGGCTACCACTGGGTCTCCGTCGACGATCTGGAGTACGCCGAGCGGCCGCCGAAGGACGGCGAGCAGCCGCGGCGCGCGGCGGACCTCACGACCGCCGTGCAGTTGCAGCAGTCGCGGGCGCGGCTCTGGCGCTATCCGCCGCACTCGACCGGGCGCCGGCACCAGGATCACGCGCAGGAAGAAGTGTTCGTCGTGATCTCCGGCACGCTCACGATGCTGCTCGGCGAAGCGCCCGAGCGCGTCGATCTCGAACCGGGCAGCGTCGTCGCCGTCGAGCCGATGACCCCGTTGCAGATTCGGAACGAGACCGACGAGGAGCTCGTCGTCTTCGTCTACGGCGCACCGCCCGTGCAGGAGGGCGCCGACATGCTCGACGATGTCGACCTGCCACCCGCCCGGTAGGCAGCGGTAGCTTCCACCGGCCGACCCTGAGGGTTTTCCCGATGCGCAACGGGGCCCGGTCGCCGATGCTGAAGCCGTGGTCCATCGGCTCGCCGAGAATCCGACGCTGCTGCTCTTCGTCGTCGCCGCTTGCGGCTTCCTGCTCGCCCGGATCCGTGTCGCCGGCTTCAGCCTCGGGATCGCCGCCGTCCTCTTCGCCGGCGTCGCGATCGGCGCCGTCGAGCCGAGCCTGAAGATCGCCGAGCCCGTCTGGACGCTCGGCCTGTCGATTCTCGTCTACACGATCGGGCTTGCGAGCGGCCCCAGCTTCGTCGCCGCGATGCGCCGTCGTGGCACCGCCGTGAACGCGGTGGTGCTGGGCGCCATTCTGCTCGCATCGCTCGTCACGGCCGCCTGTGTCTGGATCGTCGGCCTGTCGGCGCCGACGGCTGCCGGGATCTTTGCGGGCGGGCTCACCAACACGCCCGCGCTGGCCGCCGCGCTCGACTCGCTCAAGGGTCTCGTGCCCGGATCGGACTTCAACGTCGTCGCCGCGCAGCCGGTCGTCGGCTACGCCCTCGCGTATCCGCTCGGCGTGCTGTTGCCGCTGCTCGCCTGCCACCTGATCCTGCGCGACCGGAGCGTCTCGAGCACGAGGCTCGTCGCGCGCACCGCCGAGGTCGAACGAGGCGGGCTCCCGGCGCTGGCCGACCTCGCCCACGCTCACGCAGAGCCGGTCACGTTCGGCCGGCTCGTCCGCGACGGCCACCCCGTGCCCGCAACTCCAAACCTGCATCCGCGTGAAGGCGACCTCTTGACCGTGGTCGGCGAGTACGCCGCCGTGCAGGCGGTGATCTCGGATGTCGGCTTCGAGAGCGAGGAGCAGGCGGAGCTCGACCGCCGCGACGTCGACTTCCGGCGCATCACCGTGTCCGACCGCAGGATCGCCGGGCGCCGGCTCGGTGAGCTCGCCCTCGACGAGCGCTTCGGCGCGACCGCCACCCGCGTGCGCCGCGGCGACCTCGACCTCGTGGCCGACCTTGCGATGACGCTCGAGCTCGGCGACCAGGTCCGCATCGTCGCCTCGCGGCCGCGCATGGCCGAGGTTGCGGAGTTCTTCGGCGACTCGTTGCGCGCGCTCGGCGAGGTCGACGCGCTGACCTTCAGCCTGGGAATGGCACTCGGGCTTCTCCTCGGCTCGATCAGCATCGCCTTTCCCGGCGGCAATCACTTCGCGCTCGGCGTCGCCGGCGGGCCGCTGGTCGCGGGGCTCGTGCTCGGCGCGCTGCGCCGCACCGGGCCGCTCGTGTGGCAGATGCCGTACACAGCGAACCTGACGCTCCGGCAACTGGGGACCGTGCTGTTCCTCGCCGGCATCGGCACGGTCGCCGGCAGCACCGTTTCGCAGACGATCGCGGAGCCGAGCTCGCTGAAGATCGCGGCGGCCGCCGCATTCGTCACCGTGACACCGCTCGCCGTCCTGGTGCTCGCCGGTCGACGCCTCTTGAAGCTCTCACCGGCGATGCTCGCGGGCGTCGTCGCCGGCACGCACACTCAGCCTGCGGTGCTCGCGCACGCGAACGAGACCACCGACGACGATCCCGATGTGAGCATCGGGTATGCGACGGTCTATCCGCTCGCGATGTTCACGAAGATCATCGTCGCGCAGGTGCTGATCGCGCTCTTGTACTGAGCGCGGCGATCGCTACGCCGGCAGGGCAGCCTCGGCGCGCGCAAAGACGAGATCGCCGTTCTGCGCGTCGACGCGGATCGTGTCGCCTTCGCCGAAGTCACCCTCCAGCAGTCGCAGGGCGAGCGGGTTCTCGAGCAGCCGCTGAATCGCGCGCTTGAGCGGCCGTGCGCCGTAAGCCGGGTCCCAGCCCGCTTCGGCGATCACCTCCTGCGCGGCGTCCGTCAGCTCGAGTGAAAGGCCACGGTCGGAGAGCCGCTCACGGAGGCGTCCGAGCTGGAGCTCGACGATGTCACCGATCTGCTCTCGCGAAAGCGCCTTGAACTCGACGATCTCGTCGATCCGGTTGAGGAACTCGGGCCGGAAGTGCTCGGTCAGCGCTGCGGTCGTACGGATGTTCGACGTCATGATCAGCACCGCGTTGCGGAAGTCGACCGTCCGTCCCTGCCCGTCGGTCAGACGGCCTTCGTCGAGCACCTGCAGCAGAACGTCGAAGACCTCGGCATGCGCCTTCTCGATCTCGTCGAGCAGGACCACGCAGTAGGGCCGGCGGCGGACCGCCTCGGTCAGCTGGCCGCCCTCGTCGTAGCCGACGTACCCGGGCGGCGCACCGAGCAGGCGCGACACCGTGTGGCGCTCCTGGTACTCGCTCATGTCGACCCGAACCATCGCCTTCTCGTCGTCGAACATGAACTCCGCGAGGGCGCGAGCGAGCTCGGTCTTACCGACACCCGTCGGGCCGAGGAACACGAACGAGCCGATCGGCCGATCCGGGTCCTGCAGGCCGGTGCGCGCGCGGCGTAGCGCGTTCGCGACGGCCGAGACCGCCTCGCCCTGGCCGACGACACGCTGGTGCAGACGCTCCTCCATGTGGATGAGCTTCTCGGTCTCACCTTCGAGCAGCCGGTCGACGGGAATGCCCGTCCAGCGCGAGACGGTCATGGCGATGTCGTCCTCGTCGACCTCTTCCTTCACCATCGGATCCTCGATTGTCGTGTCGCGCTCCGTGAGCTCCTTCTCGAGCTGTGGGATCTCGCCGTAGCGGATCTCCGCGACACGCTGGAGGTTCCCCTCACGCTCGGCACGCTCCGCCTCCTGGCGCAGCTCGTCGATGCGGCGGGTCATCTCCTTGACGCGCTCGAGCGCTTCCTTCTCCTTCGACCAGCGAGCTGCGAGCGCGTCGCGCTCCTCCTTCGCCTCGGCGAGAGCTCGCTCGACCGGCACGCGCACCGACGTGCCTTCTTTCGCCATCGCCGCGAGCTCGATCTCCAGCTGCATGACACGCCGGTTCGCCTCGTCGAGCTCGAGCGGGCTGGAGTCGATCTCGATCCGGAGCCGTGCGGCGGCTTCGTCGACGAGGTCGATCGCCTTGTCGGGCAGGAAGCGGTCGGCGACGTAGCGGTGGCTGAGCACCGCGGCGGCGACGAGCGCTGCGTCGCGGATGCGCACGCCGTGATGCGCCTCGTAGCGCTCCTTCAGTCCGCGCAGGATCGCGATCGTGTCGGCCACCGACGGCTCGCCGACGTAGACCGGCGCGAAGCGCCGCTCGAGCGCCGCATCCTTCTCGATGTGCTTGCGGTATTCGTCGAGTGTCGTCGCGCCGACGCAGCGAAGCTCACCGCGCGCGAGCAGCGGCTTGAGCAGGTTCGCGGCGTCGACCGCGCCTTCGGCGGCCCCGGCGCCGACGATCGTGTGCAGTTCGTCGATGAAGAGGATGACCCGGCCGTCCGAGTTCTTGATCTCGGTGAGCACGGCCTTCAAGCGCTCCTCGAAGTCGCCCCGGTACTTGGCGCCTGCGAGCAGGGCGCCGAGGTCGAGCCCCCAGACGCGGCGATCCTTCAGCCCTTCGGGGACGTCGCCGGCGACGATGCGCTGAGCGAGGCCTTCGGCGATCGCCGTCTTGCCGACGCCGGGCTCGCCGATCAGCACGGGATTGTTCTTCGTCCGGCGGCTGAGCACCTGGATCACGCGCCGGATCTCCTCGTCGCGTCCGATCACCGGGTCGAGCTTGCCGGCCTCGGCCGCATCGGTGAGGTCGCGGCCGAACTTCTCGAGCGCCTGGTAGCTGCCTTCCGGATCCTGGGAGGTGATCCGTTGTCCGCCGCGCACCTTGGTGATCCACGCGACGATCTCCTCCCGCGGGACGGGCTCGAGCGCCAGGAACAGATGCTCCGTCGAGACGTAGTCGTCCTCGAGCTTGCGCCGTTCGTCATCGGCGGCGTCGAGGACTCGCGAGAACGCGGCGGAGACGTTCGGCTGCTGCTGGCCGCCCTGGACGGTCGGGAGCGCGTCGATCTTCAGCTCCGTCTCGGCGCGCAGTGCGCGCCAGTCGGCGAAGAGCTCCTGGTCGAGCAGTGCGAGCAGCAGGTGGTCGGGTGTGATCTCGGGGTTGCCGCGCCTGCGCGCCAACTCCTGGGCGGCGGCGACCGCTTCCTGCGCCTTGATCGTCAGCTTGTTGAAATCCATCGTGTCCCTTCAATCCCTGTCGTTCGTGTCGCCTCCACACGTCGGTGGCTGACACCAGACTGGTCTCGCAGCGGCGTGTCCTTTGGGGTCACTGGGCTCTCCGGTGCGCCGGGAGCTCCGTCGGCCGGTAGAGCACGAGGTCGCGCCGGTACTGGCGATGCACCTCATCGAGCGCGCTGCGCATCTGCTGCTCCATCCGCTCGAGGCGGCGGCGCAGGCGCCGCAGTTCGTCCTCCAGCACGAGCACACGCTCGACGCCCGCGAGGTTCAGCCCGAGCTCGGTGGTCAACCGCTGGATCAGCCGCAACCGCTCGACGTCCTGATCCGAGTACAGCCGTGTGTTGCCGGCAGTGCGCTGCGGGCGAACGAGGCCCCGTTGCTCATAGATACGAAGCGTCTGCGGATGCATGCCGACGAGATCGGCCGCGACGCTGATCATGTAGCGCGGACGGTCGGGCATCACGAGCCCGCCTTCTGCAGCTGCTCGAGCAGTTCGCGCTGCTTCCTCGAGACACGCTTCGGCACCTGGATCTTGATCCGCGCGAGCACGTCACCCTGGCCGGAGCCCTTGAGGCGCGGTGCGCCCCGCCCCTTGATGCGCAGGAGCTTGCCGTCGTCCGTTCCGCTCGGCACCTTCAGCGAGACCGGGCCCTCGGGTGTCGGCACCTCGACGGTGCCGCCCAGCGCTGCCGTCGGATACGAGACCGGAACATCGACGATCAGGTCGTCGCCGCGCCGCTCGTACACCTTCGACGGCTCGACCCGCGAGACGACGTAAAGATCGCCGGCCGGCGCGCCGCCGTACCCGGCTTCGCCCTTGCCCTTCAACTTGATCCGCGTGCCGTCCTTGACGCCGGCCGGGATCTTGACGGTGTAGCGCTTCGTCCGCCGCTCGCGGCCCGAACCGTGGCAGGTCGGGCACGGCGTCTCGACGATCGAGCCCATCCCGCGACAGCGCGAGCACGGCTGTTGCAGCGCGAACAGGCCCTGCGACGTGGCCACGACGCCGGAGCCGTTGCACTGCGGGCACGTCGTCGGCGTCGTGCCCGGGGCCGCGCCGGTGCCGTGGCAGGTGTGACAGGCGAGCTCGAGCTGGACCGGAACGGTGACCCGCACACCGCGGAGGGCGTCCTCGAACGACACCCGCACCTCGACCTCGACGTCGTTCCCGCGCTGGCCGCGCTGCGGCTGCTGCTGGCCGCCGCGGCCGCCGCCGAAGATGCCGCCGAAGATGTCGCCCAGGTCGAAGTCGCCGAAGTCGAACGTCGTCCCGCCGGGCGAGACGCGTCCGTTCGTCGAGCCCACGGCGTCGTACTGCTTGCGCTTCTCCGCGTCGGAGAGCACGTCGTACGCGCCCTGCACCTCCTTGAACCGCTCCTCGTTGCCGGGGTTCGTGTCCGGATGCACCTCGCGCACGAGCTTGCGGTACGCCTTCTTGATCTCGTCTTGCGACGCGTTCTTCGACACGCCCAGCGCTTCGTAGAGCGACTTAGCCATCAGCTCCTGCGCTGATCACAACGCGCGCCGGCCGCAGCACGCGGTCGCCGAGCCGGTAGCCCTTCTGCAGGACGTCGATCACGGTTCCCTCCTCCGCGTCGGAGGGCTGTGAGAGGAGCGCCTCCTGGCTGTGCGGGTCGAACTTGCCCTCGGTCGGGATCTCGGTCAGTCCCTCCTTCGCCAGCGCGTCGGAGAACTGGCGGTGGATCAGCCGGAGGCCCTCGTCGAGGTCGCCTTCATGCGCCAGTGCGCGTTCGAGGTCGTCGAGGATGGGCACGAGCTCCTTGACGAGGCGCTCGTGGGCACGCGCGGCCAGCTCCTGCTGGTCGCGCGCCACCCGCTTGCGGTAGTTGTCGAACTCGGCCTTCAGCCGCTGCAGCGCGTCGAGGTACTCGTCGCGCTCCTTGGCCAGCGCCTCGACGTCGACGACCGCCTCCGCCTCCTCGGCCTGCTCCTCCTGGAGGTTGTCGTCCGTCATTACTCGTCGACCACCTCGTACTCGGCGTCCTCGACGACCTCGTCGTCGGAGTGCGCGGCCTGGCCGTCGGAGCCGTTGCCGGGCTGCGCCGAGGAAGCCTGCGCGTACAGAGCCTGGGCCGCCTGCGTCCACGCCTCCTGCAACGCATCCGTCTTTGTCTTCAGCTCGGCGACGTCGCTCGACTCGAGCACACCGCGCAGCTCCATGATCCGCCCCTCGACCGTCGAGGCGACGGACTCGTCGAGCTTCTCGCGGTTCTCCTTGAGCGACTTCTCGATCTGGTAGGCGAGCGACTCGGCGTTGTTGCGAGCGTCGACGAGCCCGCGCAGCTTGTGCGCTTCGTCGCTGTGCGCCTCCGCCTCCTTGATCATGCGGTCGACCTCGTTCTGGTCGAGCCCGGAGCCGCCTTCGATCCGGATCTGCTGCTCGTTCCCGGTGCCGAGGTCCTTCGCCGACACGTGGATGATCCCGTTCGCGTCGATGTCGAAGCCCACCTCGATCTGCGGCATGCCACGAGGCGCCGGCGGGATGCCGACGAGCTCGAACTTGCCGAGCGTCTTGTTGTAGGTCGCCATCTCCGATTCACCCTGCAACACGTGCACGAGCACCGACGGCTGATTGTCCTCGGCGGTCGAGAAGACCTCCGTCTTGCGAGTCGGGATCGTCGTGTTGCGGTCGATCAGCTTCGTCATCACGCCGCCCTTGGTCTCGATGCCGAGCGAAAGCGGAGTGACGTCGAGCAGCAGCACGTCCTTGACCTCTCCCTTCAGCACGCCGCCCTGAATGGCCGCACCGATCGCAACGACCTCGTCCGGGTTCACGCCCTTGTGCGGGTCCTTGCCGATCAGCTCCTTGACCTTCGCCTGGGTCGCCGGCATGCGGGTCATGCCGCCGACGAGCACGACGTGGTCGATGTCGGACGCCGAGAGGCCTGCATCGGAAAGCGCCTGCTTCGTCGGTGCGACGGTCCGCTCGAGCAGCGCGTGTGTGAGCTCTTCGAGCTTCGCGCGCGTCAGCTGCTGGTCGAGATGCTTGGGGCCGTCCTGCGTCGCCGTGATGAACGGCAGGTTGATCTGCGTCGTCATCGTCGAAGAAAGCTCGATCTTCGCCTTCTCCGCGGCTTCGTAGAGCCGCTGCAGCGCCATCGGGTCCGCGCCCAGATCGATGCCCTGGTCCTTCTTGAACTCGGCGATCATCCAGTCGACGATCGCCTTGTCGAAGTTGTCGCCGCCGAGGTGGTTGTCGCCGTTCGTCGACTTCACCTCGAAGACACCGTCGCCCAGCTCGAGCACGGACACGTCGAACGTGCCGCCGCCGAGGTCGAAGACGAGGATCGTCTGGTCGGCGCCTTCCTTGTCGAGGCCGTAGGCGAGAGCTGCCGCGGTCGGCTCGTTGATGATGCGGAGCACGTTGAGGCCGGCGATCTTGCCGGCGTCCTTGGTCGCCTCGCGCTGCGCGTTGTTGAAGTAGGCCGGGACGGTGATCACCGCATCCGCGACCGGCTCCCCAAGGTAGGCCTCGGCGTCAGCCTTCAGCTTCTGGAGGGTCATCGCGCTGATCTCCGGCGGTGCCCACTGCTTGCCGCCCGCCTCGACGCGCACGTCGTCGTTCGGGCCGTGCACGACCTTGTACGGGACGATGGTCATCTCCTCGTTGACCTCGTCGAACTTCCGGCCCATGAAGCGCTTGATGGAGAACACGGTGTTCTCCGGGTTCGTGACCTGCTGCCGCCGCGCCGGAGCGCCGACGAGCCGCTGGCCGTCCTTCGTGAACGCGACGACGGACGGGGTCGTCCGGCCGCCTTCCGCATTCGGGATCACCGTCGGTTCGCCGCCCTCGAGGGTGGCCATGCACGAGTTGGTCGTGCCCAGATCGATGCCGATCGTCTTTGCCACGTCTTTCGTCTCCTTCTGGTGATACTGCGAGAAAATCTAAGCACGATCATATCAGATCCTTGGAGGGCGGCTGTGCAATAGTCCCGCGCATGGATTCCGAGGCCCGCCGGGAGCTCGAGGCGACCCTGGCCGCGCGCCAGGAGCTCGGCCCGGCGCACGACGAGCACCTGGTGGCGGGGTTCCTCGAACGGATCGAGCAGGAGATCGACCGCCGCGTCGACGAGAAGCTCGCCCACCGCCGCGGGGGCGGCCACCGGGCCGACCTCGGCATCTTCATCCCGCTCTTCATCTTCGCCGGCATCTGGGGCGGCGCCTTCGGGATCGCGGCCGCGGCCGCCGCGCTCGTCGTCGTCTTCCTCGTCAGCGAGTTGCGCCGATGAGCGCGCCGCCGGCGACGATCAGCAACGCGCCGAGCGCGAGCCTCCGCCCCATTCCCTCCGTATGGCGGATCAGGAGCGCCGAGAGGGCGACTCCCCAGAGCGACTCCGTCGCCACGAGCGGCGAGACGACGGTGACGCGCCCGCGCCAGTAGGCCTCGAAGAGGCAGACGTACGAGAGCCCGAAGAGGATCCCCGCCGGGGCCAACCGCTTGACCTCCCGCGAGCTCGGCGCGCGTCTCGTCCACAGCGCAGCGACGACCGTGCCCGCGACGAGGGTCGCAGCGGCCGCGCTCTCGGGGCTCGCATGGGCATGAAGCGCACGCACGACGTTGTCTCGCGTCGCAAAGAGCGTCGCCGCCGCGCCCGCATAGAGCAGCCCGCGCCCGCGCAGGTGCCCGGGGCGATCCCGCTCGGCCGCGAGCAGCACTCCGCCCGCGACGACGGCGAGCGCACCGACGACCAGTGGCGTGCGGACCGGCTCGCCGAGGAAGACGAACGCAATCACGACGGCGACGAGCGGCGCCGCGCCGACCGTGACCGACGTGCGCGACGCCCCGATCTCGCGAACGCCGAGCGTGAAGAGCACCTGCGAGGCGCCCGGGGCGAGCAGCCCGGCGAGGAAGAACGGCCAGATGTGGTGCAGGTCGTGCCGGAACGCCGCGGCGACCAGGGCGACGCCGAGGGCCGGAAGGACGGTGGCGAGCACGGCGCCCCCCGCGTCGCCGCCGCCGCGGAGACCGATCCGGACCGCGACCGTCATGCCGCCGAAGAGCGCCGCCGAGGCCACCGCAAGCAGCACAGCGGTCACGCGACCCCCGTCCTGCGCACGATCCGCAAGAGCGCGTCTGCGGCGGACGGCTCGGCGAACACGATCCCGGCCATGATCACTGCGCAGCCGATCCAGGCCACGGCGCCGAGCCGGTCACCGGCGAGCGTGAACCCGAAGAACGCCGTCCAGACCGGCTCGAGCGAGAAGGCCAGCGCGGTCTGCGTCGCGGTCGCCTGCCGCTGCGCCCAGGTCTGCGCGAGAAACGCGAGCGCGCTCGCAAAGACGCCGGTGACGAGCAGGGCGCCCCAGACCGTCCAGCCGTGCGGCCACGAGAGCTGCCCCGACGAGAGCGCAACCACGAGCAGCCCGGCGAACGCCGCCAGCATCTCGACGAGCGTGAACGCGATCGCGTCGAAGCGCGGAGCGAACCGCTCCATCAGGACGATCTGCAGCGAGTAGACCGCGGCGCCCGCAAGCACGAGCAGGTCTCCGCCCGGCGAGCCTGCTTGCACGCCCGAGAGCAGTGCAAGCCCGGCAGCTGCGAGCAGCACTCCGGTCCACGCCGCGCGCGGGGCGCGCACTCGGAAGAGCAGGAGCGCGAGCAGCGGGGTCAGCACCACGTACATCCCGGTGATGAAACCGGTGGACGAGACCGAGGTCCGCTGCAGCCCGGCCGTCTGCAGGGCGTAGCCGCCGCCGAGCAGCGAACCGGCGAGCGTTCCGGCGGCCAGCCCGGCCGGCCCGAGCGCGCGCAACCGGTGCAAGCCGGCCGGCGCGAGCGTGCAGCTTGCCACCGCAAAGCGCAGAGCGAGGAACGCGAAGAGCGGGTACAGCGCGACGGCGTCCTTGACCTGGACGAACGTGACGCCCCAGACGGCGGTCACGGCAACGAGGACGATCAGCGCACGCACCCGCGCGATTAAACGGTGTCCGACACCTTTCGGTGTCAGACACCCGTGGGAGCTACCGTTCCGGCATGGATGCGCTCGACACCTTCGGACGGCCGCTCCGCGACCTCCGCATCTCGGTCACGGACCGCTGCAACTTCCGCTGCGTCTACTGCATGCCGAAAGCGGTCTATGGCCGTGACCATCCGTTCCTGGAACGGCGCGAGCTCCTGACCTTCGAGGAGATCGCTCGAGTCGCGCGGCTCTTCGTCGGAGGCGGAGTCCGGAAGATCCGCATCACGGGCGGCGAGCCGCTCGTGCGCCGCGAGCTCGAGACCTTGATCGCCCAGCTGGCCGAGCTCGGGGTCGACCTGACGCTGACGACGAACGGCTCGCTGCTCCCTCAGAAGGCGCAGCTGCTCGCCGACGCCGGACTGCGGCGGATCACGGTCAGCCTCGACTCGTTGGATGACGCACAGTTTCGGGCGTTGAACGACGTCGACTTCCCGGTCGACCGCGTGCTCGAGGGAATCGACGCCGCAACCGCAGCAGGGCTGCCCGTGAAGGTGAACGCGGTGATCAAGCGCGGCGTGAACGAGGATCAGATCGTTCCGATGGCGGCTTTCTTCCGCGAGCGCGGCCACACGCTGCGCTTCATCGAGTTCATGGACGTCGGCCAAACGAACGGCTGGCGGCTCGACGACGTCGTCACGGCCAAGGAGATCGTCGGCGCGCTGGACGGGGCGTTTGGGCTCGAGCCCGTCGATCCCAGCTACCGAGGTGAGGTGGCGAGGCGCTGGCGCTACCAGGACGGGCGCGGCGAGGTGGGCGTGATCGCCTCGGTCACCCAGCCGTTCTGCGGGGACTGCACACGGGCCCGGCTGTCGGCCGAAGGGAAGCTCTTCACCTGCCTGTTCGCGGTTCGCGGGCACGACCTGCGGGCCCTGATCCGGGGCGGAGCCTCGGATCAGGAGCTCGAAACGGCACTGCGGGATGTCTGGAAAGCCCGCAAAGACCGCTATTCCGAGCTCCGCTCCAAAGCGACCGGATCTTCGCCGAAAGTGGAGATGAGCTACATCGGGGGATAGCGCACTCCCCCGGCGCTGCGTCTAGAATTGGAGGGGATGTCCACCATGGTCGCAGCGGGGCGGCGTCACTTGCCGCGTGGTTGGGCGGACCTCGGTCGCCAGCTGGCGATCTGGTTCGGCTTCGCCGTGCTCTACCAGGTCGCACGGGGAGTTGCCGACCGCAACCCGTCGAAGGCGTTCGCAAACGGCCAGGCGGTCGTCAACTTCGAGACGCGCATCACGCACCGGCTCTACGAGCTGACGTTCCAGAACTTCGTCGACCAGCGCCACCTGCTCGAGACGTTCGTCTCCTGGACGTACTGGAACTCCGAGTTCACGGTCGTCGGGCTCGCTGTGCTCTTCGTCTACCTCCGCCGGCACGAGGCGTTCGTCGGCTTCCGCAACTCGATCCTGCTCGCGAACATGATCGGCCTCGTCGGCTATGTGTTCGTTCCGACCGCCCCGCCTCGCCTGCTCGGCGTCGGCTTCGTCAACCAGCACACCGACGGGCTCGTCAACCTGGCTGCGAATCCGTACGCCGCGATGCCGAGCCTGCACGCCGCCGATGCGCTGATCATCGGCGTCGTCCTCTTCGGCGTCTGCCGCAGGCCCTGGGCGAAGGCGTTCTGGGCCGTGTGGCCGATGTGGGTCTGGTTTGCCGTGATGGCGACCGGTAACCATTTCTGGCTCGATTGCGTGGCGGGCATCGGAGTCGCGATCCTGGCGATGACCGTCGTCTACAACGAGCGGATCCGCCGCGTGTTTGCCGCTCGTCGGGCGTAACCGACCGCCTGTCGACGCGAACGAAAGCCTCGGCACACAGGCTGGTACGGTCAAGTCCGTGACGAGAGCGGCTGCGATCAAGCACGGCTACACGTCCGGTGCGCGCACGCTTGCCTCGCGGTCGGTGAGCGGGCTGACCCGCACGCGGGTCACCCCGAATGCTCTGACGGCGAGCGGCGTCGTGCTCTGCGGAGCAGCGTCCGTGCTCGTCCTCTTCGAGGGTCGCAACGAGCTGCTCTTCTACTGGCTCGCCGCCGCCGTCTTCGTCGCCGGATCCCTCCTGGACATCCTCGACGGCGCGCTCGCCCGCGCCGGCGGCAAGACGACGCCGTTCGGTGCGTTCCTCGACTCCACGACCGACCGCGTCAGCGAGGGCTTCATGCTGACCGCGATCGCTTATCTCCTCGCGACCCAGCACCGGCCCGTGTTCGTCGCCGTCGCCGTGGCGGCGGTCGCCGGATCGTTTCTCGTCTCGTACACGCGCGCGAAGGCCGAAGCGATCGGCCTGCGCGGCGATGTCGGCATCGGCTCGCGCGCAGAGCGCGTCGTCGTGATCGCCGCCGG
Organism: Thermoleophilia bacterium; assembly: GCA_017882605.1. Classification (GTDB taxonomy): domain Bacteria; phylum Actinomycetota; class Thermoleophilia; order Gaiellales; family Gaiellaceae; genus PALSA-600. Next base: position 27,911 of record JADGPE010000015.1, read on the forward strand.
TCTCGTTCTCGCCCCGTGGGGCGTGCTCCCGTGGGCAATCGTCCTCCTCGCCTGCACGGCGTGGATCACGGTCTGCCAGCGCGTCCTGCACGTCCGCAAGCAACTGATGGAGGCATCCAGTGAGTGACAACGCAAACGGTCGCGGACGGCAGCAGGACAAGGTCCGCGTCGCGATCATCGGAGTCGGCAACTGCGCGAACTCCTTCATGCAGGGCCTGACCTATTACAAGGACGCGAAGCCGGAAGAGTTCGTCCCCGGCCTGATGCACGTCGACCTGGGCGGCTACCACATCCGCGACGTCGAAGTCGTCGCCGCGTTCGACGTCGTCAAAGGCAAGGTCGGCGTCGACATTGCCGAGGCGATGTGGGCGCACCCGAACGACACGATCAAGTTCGCGGAGGTGGCGACGACAGGCATCAAGGTCAACCGCGGCATGACGCTCGACGGCATCGGCAAGTACCTGTCGGAGGTCGTCGAGAAGGACCCGAGCCCGACCGACGACATCGTCGGGATCCTCAAGGAGCGCAAGGTCGACGTCGTCGTCAACTATCTGCCGGTCGGCTCGGAAGACGCCGTCCGCTGGTACGCCGAGCAGATCATGGCCGCGAACTGCGCGATGGTGAACTGCATGCCGGTGTTCATCGCGCGCGAGGACTACTGGAACAAGCGCTTCCAGGACGCCGGCGTGCCCGTGATCGGCGACGACATCAAGTCGCAGGTCGGCGCAACGATCACGCATCGCGTGCTCACTTCGCTCTTCCGTGAGCGCGGCGTGCACCTCGACAAGACGATGCAGCTGAACGTCGGCGGCAACTCGGACTTCCTCAACATGCTGGAGCGCGAGCGGCTCGAGTCGAAGAAGATCTCGAAGACGAACGCCGTCACATCGATGCTCGACTACGACCTCGGCGCCAAGAACGTGCACGTCGGCCCGTCCGACTACGTACCGTGGCTGACCGACCGCAAGTGGGCGTACATCCGCCTCGAGGGGTCGAGCTTCGGCGATGTGCCGCTCAACGTCGAGCTGAAGCTCGAGGTCTGGGACTCGCCGAACTCGGCGGGCATCGTGATCGATGCCGTGCGCCTCGCGAAGCTGGCGCTGAACAACGGCATCTCCGGCTCCCTCGAGGGGCCGAGCTCCTACCTGATGAAGTCTCCTCCGCGGCAGATCCAGGACGACGACGCCGCGGAGCTCGTCGAGGAGTTCATCGAGCGCAACCGTCGCGAAGTCGCGGCGCCGGCGCCCGCGCAGGTCTAGTACCGGCCGGGGGGCAGGGCACGCCCGCCCCCCGGCTACGCTTTCCGCCGATGCGCATCTGTCTCGTGACGCCCTTCGCGTGGTCGCAGCCGCACGACGTGAACGACCACGTGGCCGGTGTCGCCACGGCCCTCCGGGCGTTCGGCCACGCGGTGACGGTGCTCGCGCCGTCGACCCGCGCCGCCGACCTCCTGGCGGGACGCCGGGCGCTCCTGCGCGGCGAGCCCGCCGACGTGATCGCGCTCGGTCCGGCCGTCCCGGTGTCGCGCCGGTCGCAGCTCGGCGTGCCGGTCGGAGTGCAGGCGAACCTGCGCCAGGCCCTCGCACAGGGAAGCTATGACGTCGTCCACGGCTTCGACCCCGGCCTGCCGTCCCTCTCCTATCTGGCGCTGCGCGACACGGATGCGCTCGCCGTCGCGACCTTCGCCTCTGCGGACCGGCTCGGGTATCCCCCGGCCCGCTCCCAGCGCGAGAAGCTGCTGGCGCGCCTCGATGCGCTGCTCGCGTTCTCCGACGACGTGCGCGAGGCGGCCGAAGAGCGGTTCCCTGGCGACTATCGCGTTCTCTCGCCGGGTGTCGACACCGCGTTGTTCGCGCCGGCAGCGAAGCGGAAGACGATCGTCGTCGAGCTTCGCCCGAACGAACGGGTCGTGGCGCGCGGGATCGTGCACGCGCTCCGTGAGCTTCCCGGCTGGGACGTCGTGCTCCTCCGCACACGGTCGTTGATCGGTCGCCCGGCCATCCCCCGCGACCTCACAGCACGTGTCCACACGCGAACCGAGCGCGACGCGGCGAGTCGCGCCGCGGTTCTCAACACGGCTTCGATCTTCGTGCCCGGAGTCGAAGGGCTGCGCCGGGTGACGCTCGAGGCCGCGGCCTCCGGCTGCGCGATCGCACGGCCGCGCGGCATCGAGACTCAGCCGGAGCTCGCAGCGGCGGCGACCGCGCGGCTCGCCGAGGACGACGCGCTGCGCGAGCGCGAGGGCGCCGGAGCCCGCTCCGAGGCCGAGACGCACACGTTCGAGCAGGTGGCGCGCGAGCTCGAAGAGATCTACACGTCGGTGGGCACGCGCCGCCGCAAACGGCGGCAGGCAGAGCCGCTCGAGGACCGTCCGTGGATCGTCGCCGACCTGCACATGCACACGTCGTGGTCACACGACTGCAGCATCGACGCCGCGGAACTCGTGGACCACGCCGAGGCCGAAGGTCTCGGCGCGATCGCGGTCACGGATCACAACGTCTTCGGCGGCGCGCTCGAAGCCGCCGACTACGCACGGGACCGCGAGCTGATCGTCATCCCGGGCGAGGAAGTGAAGACGGACGAGCAGGGCGAGGTGATCGGCCTCTTCCTGCGCACGGAGATCCCGCGCGGCCTCACATTCGCCGAGACGATCGAGGCGATTCGCGACCAGGACGGCATCGTCTATGTCCCTCATCCATTCGACCGTATGCATGCGATCCCGGACCCGCGGACGCTGCACAGGCACCTCGCCGACATCGACGTGCTCGAGGTCTACAACGCGCGCCTGCTCTTCGAGGGGTACAACGACGAGGCGCTCCGGTTCGCCCGCAAGTACAACCTGACAATGGGTGCCGGCTCCGACGCTCACGTTCTCCAGGGGGTCGGCACGGGAGCGCTCCGGATGCGGGCGTTCCAGGACCAGGAGGAGTTCCTCCTGTCGCTGCGGACGGCGGAAATCCTGCGCCGGCCGAAATCGCTCGCCTACCTCCAGTCGCTCAAGTGGGTCGCGCAGGCCAAGGAGAAGGTCCGCTAGGAGAAGGTCCTCGCGGGACGAAAGGACCCTCTGCCGCGTGGCCTCCACCGTGACGACAGACGAGATCTATGAGCGCTACCTGCGCAAGGCGATCACTGAGATCAATCGCCTGTCGCACGAGATCGCGCAAGCCGCAGACGGGGCGCCGACGGCGCTCCCGACCGGGCATCCGCTCGCCAACATCTTCCTGCTCAAGTACGGCCCGCAGGCCCAGGAGCTCCAGGAGGGAGTGGCGTTCCACGGCCGGGCGGGCAGCGCGCTGATCAAGTCGCTGCAACGCCTGCACGTCGACCCGATGGAGGTCTACGGGACGAATTGCGTGAAGTTCGCGGGCTGCGACCTGACGCTCGCTGCCGAGTGGCTCCGGCGCGAGCTGCGGATCGTCGAGCCGAAGCTCGTCGTCGTGATGGGCGAGGATGCCCTCGAGTTCCTGAACGGGATCGGCTTTCAGCTCGCGACAGCCGTGGACAGCAAGGCGGCCGGGCTGCAGCGCTTCACCCCGACGATCGAAGCCCTCGCCGTCCCCGACATCGACTCGTCACTCGACGAAGCCCCCGCAAAGACCGCCTTTTGGAACGCGTTCAAATCCATTGGCCCCTGGTGGGCCGAATTGCCGCCCTACTAGGCACGTAGCGGAGGCCGCGGTGTCCACGGGGATGGCCCAGACCAAGCAGCTCGCACGGATCGGGCGCAGCTCGTAGCGGTGCCTACGGGCGAGACCGATCGGGGCGAGATGCGCCGCGTCTGGGCCACCAGCCGTGGGCGCCTGGCGGCCTTCGCTGCGTGCCTCATACCCCTCGGCGTCTACTACGAGGTCTCGTCGGACCTCTGGCACGTGGGCCTCTGGTGGGACGTGGCGTGGATCGCGCTCGTGCTGATGCCGTGCGTGTTCGGTCTCGTGCTCCTCGCGCTGCCGCTGCGCACCTCTCGCGGGCTACTGCCGGTCGGGCTCGCGTTCGCGGTGCTCGCGGCCGTGCTGACGTTCGCCCATTTCGACGTGTGGGCGAACTTCGCCCGTCTCGGCGCAACGATGTTCCTCGGCTGGTGGTTCCTCGGTTACTTCGAGACGGTCGCGTGGGTCGTTCTGGTCGCGTCCATCATCCCGTGGGTCGACGCCTACTCGGTCTGGCGGGGGCCGACGAAGGAGATCGTCGCGCACCACGAGCACATCTTCCGCGTGCTCTCATTCGCGTTCCCGGTACCGGGTGAGCACGCCGCAGCCAATCTCGGCGTCCCCGACCTGTTCTTCTTCGCGCTCTTCCTCGGGGCCGCCGACCGCTTCGGACTGCGCGTCTACTGGACGTGGGTGACGCTCGTGGCGGCACTCGGCGGGACGATCGCCCTGACGGTCTGGCTGAACCTGAACGGCCTCCCCGCGCTGCCCGCGATCTCGATCGGCTTCCTGCTCCCGAACGCGGATCTGCTCTGGCGACGGCTACGAGGGCAGCCCGGGCTCGGCGATCGCGCGCAGGTAGCGGTCGACCGACCGCCTGACGACGGCTGACCCGTCGCGTTCCACGACCCGGCCGAACCAGGCGAGCCTACGGCTCATCGCTCGAGCAGCGCCACGCATTCGACGTGCGGCGTGTGGGGGAACATGTCGACCGGCTTCGCACGGACGAGCCGATAGCCGTAGTCGTCGCCCAGGCGCTTGAGGTCGCCTGCGAGCGTGGTCGGATTGCACGAGACGTAGACGATCCGGGGCGCCTCGAGCTCCCCCAGCCGTTTCAGGGCCTTGCCGGCGAGGCCGGCGCGCGGCGGATCGACCACGACGACGTCGGGCGCGCCCGCGCGTTCGCGCAGCTCGCGCAGCACCTCGCCGACGTTGCCCGCGAAGAACGCCGTGTTCCCGATCGCATTCAGCTCCTGGTTCTCGATCGCGCACGCGACCGACTCCTCGGAGATCTCGATCCCCCACACCGTCAGGGCGTCGGCAGCCATCGAAAGGCCAATCGTCCCGATCCCGCAGTACAGGTCGTACACCGTCTCTCCGCCGCTGAGCCCAGCGAACTCCCGCGCGATCGCGTACAGCTGCTCGGCCATCTCCGTGTTCGTCTGGATGAACGCGTTCGGGCGCACGCGATAGCGCAGGCCGCCGATCTCCTCCTCGATCGCGTCCTCCCCCCAGAGGAGCTCGGTCGGCAGATTCGTCACCTCGGAGACGCCCGTGTTCACGGACCAGTGGATCGAGCGGACCTCCGGGAACTCCGTCAACACCTCGATCAGGCGCTCCCGGTCGAAGCGCTCCCCGCGATTGGTCACGAGCTGCACGAGGGCCTGGCCCGTGTTGCGCCCCTCGCGGATCAACAGGTGACGGAGATAGCCCTCGTGGGTCTCCTGGTCGTACGCGGGGAGTTTCTCCTCGCGCGCCCAGTCGCGCATGCGGTTGCGAATCGCGTTACCGAGATCGGTCGTCAGCCAGCACTTCTGGATCTCGAGCACCTCGTCCCAGCGGCCTGCCTTGTGCAGGCCGAGCGTCGGCCCGTCCTCGAGCTCCGCGAACGAGTACTCCATCTTGTTGCGGTACCCGAACTGCGAGGCAGCGGGCAGGATCGGCTCGAGCGGCAGGTCGGTGAGTCCGGCGAGCCGCTGCAGCGAGTCGCGCACCCACTGCTCCTTGGTCGCAACCTGGACGTCGTAGTCGAGATCCTGGAAGCGGCAGCCGCCGCAGGCCGGATAGTGGGCGCACGGCGCCTCGACCCGCTGCTGCCCCGAGGAGAGCACCTCGGTCGCCAGCGCCTCGGCGTGCCGCCGCTGCACCTTGGTCACGCGCGCGCGCACCGTGTCGCCCGGCAGGCCCCGCCGGACGAAGACGACGAAGCCGTCGAGGCGCGCCACGCCGTTTCCCCCGTAGGCGAGCGAGTCGATCGTGAGCTCGAGCTCCTGGTCTCGCTGGACGGGGGCGGCCACAACCGGAAGGTAGTCGAAGCAGGGAATCCACCGATCACTCCTACGCGGAATGCCCGAGGTTTCCCGAATGCGGAGTCTCTACGGTCGAGACACCGAACCCGGAGGGCCTTTGATGACCACCGAAAGCCTCGATCTGGAGCCCAAACTGGCTTCCGAGAACCTCACCCACACGGTCGAACGGCTCCGCGAGGCGGATGTCGCGCTACCGACCTTCGCCCAGCTCGCCGACCCGACGACGATCCCGGCCCGCGTGCGGGCCGCCCTGAGCGACATCGACCCCGACGCGCCGCACCCGCTCAACCTCTTCCGCGTCCACTGGCACAACGACGCGTCCCGGCGGGGCTTCACGGAGGTGCCCGACCACGTCGTCCTGACCCGGGAACTGACGGGCGTCGCTGCGCCGATCGTGGTCGCGCTCGGCGACCGGTTCCCCCTGATCCACGCGCACAAGGTGCTGGCCGCCTACGGCTGCCTGGTGCCGCGGCTCGTCGCCGGCGAGTTCGACCCGGTGAGGCAGCGCGCCGTCTGGCCGTCGACCGGCAACTACTGCCGCGGCGGCGTCGCGATCTCCCACCTGCTCGGCTGTCGCGGCGTCGCCGTGCTGCCCGAAGGGATGAGCCAGGAGCGGTTCGACTGGCTCGAGCACTGGGTCGGCGACCCGGCCGACGTGATTCGTACTCCCGGGACCGAGAGCAACGTGAAGGAGATCTACGACCGGTGCCACGAGCTGGAGCTCGACCCGGCCAACCTGATCCTCAACCAGTTCTCCGAGTTCGGAAACCACATCGTCCACTACCTCGTGACCGGCGCCGCGCTCGACAAGGTGTTCGTGTCACTGCGTGAGCAGGCGCCCGACCTGAAGCTCCACTCCTTCGTCTCCGCAACCGGCTCGGCCGGCACGATCGGCGCCGGCGACTACCTGAAGGAGCAGCACGGCTCGCTCATTGTCGCCGTCGAGGCCGCCGAGTGCCCGACGATGCTCGCGAACGGCTTCGGCCAGCACAACATCCAGGGGATCGGCGACAAGCACATCCCTCTGATCCACAACGTCATGAACACCGACGTCGCGCTGGCGGTCTCCGATCGAGCGACCGACCGAGTCGGCCTCCTCTTCGGCACGTCGACGGGCCGTGATCTGCTGCGCCGGCGCGGCGTCGCCGACGCGGTGCTCAATGCGCTTCCTTCGCTCGGCCTTTCGAGCATCTGCAACGTCCTCGCGGCGATCAAGGTCGCGAAGCAGTTCGACCTCGGCCCGGACGACGCGATCGTCACGGTGGCCACCGACGGCGCCTCGATGTACGACAGCGAGCGCGCGATCGCGGCAGATCGGTACTTCCCCGACGGCTTCGACACGGTCGGTGCCGCCGAGATCTTCGGGGAGCACCTGCTCGGAGCCGCGACCGACCTGCTGCGCGAGCTGACGTACGAGGAGCGGTCCCGCATCTTCAACCTGGGCTACTTCACCTGGGTCGAGCAGCAGGGCGTCCCGATCGAGGAGTTCGAGGCCCGTCGCCGGCAGAGCTATTGGGCGGCGCAGCGTGCCCGCGCGGCCGGCTGGGACGCGCTGATCGACGAGGTGAACGAGCGCACCGGCGTGCTGGAACGGCTATGAAGCCGACGAGCAGCCTCGTCTGTGCCGGTTGCGGCGCGACGGTGCCGCCCGGCGAGCCCCACCCGTTCCGCTGCCCCAACGCGGCGCTGGGCGACGTGGACCACGTGCTGCAACGCCACCTCGACCTGAGCGAGACGCGGTTCCCGGCGGGCGGCGAGCCGAGCCCGTTTCTCCGCTACCGGGAGCTTCTCCACTCCTACCGGTTCGGGGTCGCCGGCGGGCTGCAGGACGACGAGCTTTGCGCGCTGATCGAGCGGCTCGACCAGCGGGTCGCGGTCGTCGACGGACACGGCTTTCGGGTGACGCCGTTCCAGCGGTCGGTGGCGCTGAGCGAACGGCTCGGGTTCACGACGAAAGGCGGCGTCTGGATCAAGGACGAGACCGGCGGCGTTGCAGGCTCGCACAAGGCCCGGCACCTCTTCGGCGTGCTCCTGCAACTCGAGGTCGCAGAGCAGCTCGGTCTCGCCGACCCCCTCGAGCGGCCGGACCTCGCGATCGCCAGCTGCGGCAACGCGGCGCTCGCCGCCGGAGTCGTCGCGGCTGCCGGAAGACGGTCGCTGCAGGTGTTCGTCCCGGAGGACGCGGATCCGTCGGTGCTGGCGCGGCTGGGCTCGCTCGGCGCGCGGATCACGGTCTGCGAGCGGCACTCCGGCTCGCGCGGCGACCCAGCCGTCGGACGCCTGCGCCAGGCGATCGCCGACGGAGCGCTGCCCTTCACCTGCCAGGGAGATCTGAACGGCCTCGCGATCGAGGGCGGGCACACGCTCGGCTGGGAAATCGCCGCGGCCGACGCCGCCATCGATCGCATCGTCGTACAGGTCGGCGGCGGCGCATTGGCGAGCGGCGTGGCCGGCGGCTTGAACGAAGCACTCCGCCTCGGAGCGATCGCGCACCGTCCGCGTATCGACACCGTGCAGACCGAGGGTGCGTGGCCGCTCAAGCGTGCCTACGACGCGGTCTGCGAGCACCCGGGGGGCCTCACCTATGCGAGGTCACATCGCGGGTCGTTCATGTGGCCGTGGGAGACGGAGCCGCACAGCATCGCTCACGGCATCCTCGACGACGAGACCTACGACTGGGCTGCGGTCGTCGAGGCGATGCTGACGACCGGCGGCAGGCCCGTGGTCGTCGGCGAGGAACTGCTCGCCCGCGCCAACCAGCTGGCCCGCGAGGCGACGGAGATCCCCGTCGACCCGACCGGCTCGTCGGGGCTGGCCGGTCTGCTCGAACTACGTGAGCAAGGAGTCATCGGCGAAGACGAGCGGGTCGCCGTGCTCTTCACCGGGGTCGACCGCTCCCACGACAACGAAGCAAGGAGAAACCATGAGGAGTTTTCTGGGCCGCGACATCTTGTCGCTGAAGGAATTTGAGCGCGCCGACTTCGAGCGCGTGTTCGAGACCTGCGATGAGCTCGCACCGATCGCAAAAGGCCGCCGCAACACCGACCTACTGAAGGACAAGACGCTGCTGACGGCGTTCTACCAGCCGAGCACGCGCACCCGGATGTCGACCGAAGCGGCGATGCACCGCCTCGGCGGGCACGTACTG
>JADGPE010000052.1 GCA_017882605.1 Thermoleophilia bacterium
GCGTCCTTCGCCTGGGCGAGGGCCTGCTGCATGATCTCGCGGCTGACGCCGGTGATCTTGATGTCCATCTGCAGGGCGGTGATGCCCTCCTGCGTGCCGGCGACCTTGAAGTCCATGTCGCCCAGGTGGTCCTCCGCGCCCTGGATGTCGGTGAGGATTTCGTACGCGTCGCCTTCCTTGACGAGGCCCATCGCGATGCCGGAGACGGGAGCCGTGATCGGCACCCCGGCGTCCATCAGCGCGAGGGTCGACCCGCAGACCGAGCCCATCGACGAGGAGCCGTTCGACTCGAGCGTCTCCGAGACGATGCGGATCGTGTACGGGAACGTCTCTGTCGTCGGCAGGACGGCTTCGAGCGCCCGCTGCGCGAGTGCGCCGTGACCGATGTCACGCCGCTTGGGCGAGCCCATGCGACCCGTCTCACCCACCGAGTAGGGCGGGAAGTTGTAGTGATGCATGAAACGCCGGTCACGCTCGAGGGAAAGGTCGTCGATGCGCTGCCCTTCCTTCGCGGTGCCGAGCGTCAGCAGCGACATGATCTGCGTCTGGCCACGCGTGAAGAGCCCGGAACCGTGCGTCCGGGGCATCACCGAGACCTCGACCTCGATCGGGCGGATCTGCGTCGCAGTCCGGCCGTCGGGGCGACGCTTCTCGACCGCGATCTTCTGGCGGACGAGGCTCTTGTAGATCGACTCGCATGCCTTCTTGACGTAGCCCTTCGTCAGCGAATCCTTGACGGCGGGCTCGCCGTCGACGGTGGCCGGGCCGACCGGGAACGGCAGCTCGACGCTCTCGATGATGTGCTCGAAGAGCAGGTTGCGCTTCGCGGACTTGAGCTCCTTCGAGTCCTGTTCCGCCTCGGTCAGGCCGCGCAGCTCCTGCTCGAACTTCTCACGAACCACCGCCTCGACGGCAACCGAGCGCTGCTTCTCGAGGATCTGTGCCAGTGACATGCGGACCTGCAGCTCGCCGAACACCTTCGCCTCGTCGGCGTCGAGCGACGGAGCGCCGACTTCCTTCTCGACGATCTCCTCGACGATCGCAGCAGCCTCACGGAGGCCCTGCTGCTGGATGCGCTCCCAGATCTGGTGGCCGTACGCGCCCTCGAGCCGCTCGGTGACGGCCGGATCGAGCCACTTCGTCTTGCCTCGCTTCGAGCGCAGCTCGAGCTGGGCGTCGCAGAGCTTCACGATCTCGCGCTGCGCGATCTCCAGCGCCTCGAGGAGCTTTTCCTCGTGCACCTGGTTCGCGCCCGCCTCGACCATGGTCAGGCCGTCCTTCGTGCCCACGACGATCAGGTCGAGGTCGGACTCTTCGATCTCCTCGAGCGTCGGATTGACGACGAGGTTGCCGTCCACGATGCCCATCCGCACGGCGCCGATCGGGCCGAGGAACGGCAGAGGTGAGACGGTCAGAGCGGCCGAGACCGCGTTGATGCAGAGCACGTCGTGTGCGATCACCATGTCGGCCGAGAAGACCGTGGCGACGCACTGCGTCTCGTTGCGATAGCCCTTCGGCCAGAGCGGCCGGACCGGGCGGTCGGTCATGCGGGCGGTCAGGATGGCGCGCTCCGTGGGGCGGCCCTCCCGCTTGAAGAACCCGCCGGGGATCTTGCCGGCGGCGTACATGCGCTCCTCGACGTCGACGGTCAGCGGGAAGAAGTCCGCGCCTTCGCGGGCCTCCGTCCGGCCCTGCGCCGTGCCGAGGACGACGGTGTCACCGCTGCGGACGAGCACTGCGCCGTCCGCCTGCTTGGCGATCTTCCCCGTCTCGAACGAAATCTCCTTGCCGCCGATTTCGACGGACACGGAAACCGGCACCCCTGCGGGGTGCTCAGCCTCAACAATGGTCATGTTTCTCCTATTCCTCCACTGTGCTTTGAGTGAAGGGTGGAAGTTTGAGCCAACGCTCCGTCTGGGAGCACTCGCCCAAACTCCACCCTTCGTGACATGAGGGTTGAGGCGACGCCTGCTAGCGGCGGAGCCCCAGCTCCTTGATGAGGGCGCGATAGCCCTCGAGGTTCTTGCGCTGCAGGTAGTTCAGGAACCGGCGGCGGCGACCGACGAGCTTGAGCAGGCCGCGACGCGAGTAGTGATCGTGCTTGTGCGTGCGGAGGTGCTCGGTCAGCTCGTTGATGCGCTGCGTCAGCATCGCGATCTGGACTTCCGGCGAACCGGTGTCCGTCTCGTGCTTGCCGAACTTCTGAACGTGCTCCAGCTTCGCTTCCTTGGTGAGGGGCATGCTTCTCCTCTCGATGATGAATCACCCAGGTCTCAGCTCGCCGCGAAGGAAGACGCGAGACGGCCGGGGCCGGGTCGGCCAGTAGGGTAGCGGATTCCCAATGAATGCGCCGTTTTCAAGCCAGATCGAGGCAGCAGCGGGCGCCTGGGACGTGCCGGCCCTCGCAGCCGGTTTCTCGGTCGGGGGCAAGACCGTGACGGGCGCGGTGGGCTGTGAGGCCGGGACGGTCTTCCGGGTCGCGTCGGTCACGAAGCCGTTCACGGCCACACTTGCGGTCGACCTGCTCGATCTCGAGGCCCCGACGGGGATCTGGCCCGACGACGTGCAGGTTCGCCATCTCCTCTCCCACACGAGCGGCTACGACGGCGAATGCGGCGATCTCGCACGGTTCGGCGCCGGCGACGACGCGCTCGGCAATGCCGTCGCCGAGCTGCCGGGCCTGCGGCGGTTCGCCGGGGTCGAGGAGGTGTGGGCATACGCAAACAGCGGCTACTGGCTCGCCGGGCACCTGACGGCCGAGCGCGCGGGCGAGCCGTACGAGGACGCGCTGGCCGCGCGGGTGCTTCGGCCCGCAGGGCTCGAGTCGACCTCGTTTGGAGAGCCGGAGCTCGACGGCACCGGGCCTGACGCGAAGGACGGGCCCTACCCGCGCGCCCGGCGACCCTCGGGCGGGCTCGTCTCGAACGTGCCCGACCTGATCCGCTTCGGCCGCCGGCACCTCGCCCGTCCCGAATCGGCGCGCCTGCGCGTCCCGCACGGGAATCCGATCGGCGCGGTCTACGGTCTCGGCCTCTATGGCGAACGCGTCGGCGGCGTCGAGGTCTGGGGGCACGGCGGCTCGTACGGGGGCTTCCAGTCGTCCCTCCTGGTCGTGCCCGACCGCGACGCCGTGTTTGCCGGCTTGACGAACAGCAGCCACGGCGAGCGAGCGCTGCGTGAGCTGGAGGATCTGTTCTTCGAGCACGTGCTGAGCGCGCGGCGCGAAGTGCCGGAGACCGTGACGCTGTCCGCAGCGCTGCTCGGGTCATTCACCGGCACCTATGCGAATGCCGATCACCGGCTGGAGATCACCGCCGCCGCAGCCGGTCTCGTCGTCAGCTTCGAGGGCAGTGCGTTCGCAACGAGGGCGATCGGTGAACGGACGTTCGAGATCATCGAGGGCGAGTACGCCCAGGCGCGCTTCGATTTCCCCATCGAAGGCTTCGCGAGGTTCGAGAGCCAGCTCGTCGAACGGGTCGCATGACAGTGCCCGCGGTGGCCGCCGGGCATCCCGCGACGGCGGCAGCCGGAGCGGAGGTGCTTGCCGCCGGTGGCAACGCCGCCGACGCCGCCGTTGCTGCGGCGCTGGTCTCCTGCGTGGCCGAGACGCTGATGACCGGTCTCCTCGGCGGCGGTCACGCGATCTACCTCGACGCCGCGAGCGGCACCGTGCGGAATCTCGACTGCTTCGTCTCGGTGCCCTCGGGCCGGGGTGCACCGATGGAATCGCTGCCCGTCCAGTTCGGTGACGAGCTCGTGCACTACTCGATCGGCGCGTCGTCGTGCGCGGTGCCCGGGCTTCCGGCAGGGCTCGACGCGCTGTGGCGAGCACATGGGCAACTGCCCTGGCCGGAGCTCATCGAGCCGGCGCTGCGGGTCGCCCGCGACGGCGTCACGATGCCGAAGGCACATGCATCGTGTCTTGCCATGCTCGCACCGGTGATGACGATGCGCGAGGGCGCGGCGATGTACGCCCCGGGCGGAGAGCTGCTCCGCGAGGGCGCCGTCCTCCGACAGCCGGGCCTCGTCACGGCGCTTGAGCTCGTCAGGGACGAGGGCGCCGCGACGGTCTACACCGGCTCGATCGCGGATTCCCTCCTCGGGCTGATGGCGGCACGCGCGGGATCGATCACCGCCGGCGACCTCGCGTCCTACGCGGTGGCCTGGTCGGATCCCACCGACAGTGCGTTCGCCGGGCGCCGCGTGCGCACACGCGCAGGCCTGTCAGGCGTCCCGGAGACGCTGACGCGATTCGACCCGGCAGGCGGTGCCGACGCGCTGCTCGAGGCGCTCGAGCACGAGCCGACGACCGACGGCCACACCACGAACCTCACCGTCGTCGACCGCAAGGGCAACGCGTGCGTCCTGACGTCGAGCCTCGGCCTCGGTTCCGGCGATTGGCTGCCCGGGCTCGACCTGCATCTGAACAGCATGGTGGGCGAAGCAGATCTCATTCGCGAGCCGCTCCGGCCGGGGGCTCGCATGGCGAGCATGATGGCCCCCACGCTCGTCTTCGACGCGCACGGCTTCGAGCTCGCGATCGGCTCGGCCGGCGGCACCCGGCTGCGGACCGCGCTCGTCGGAGCCCTCGCCGCCGTGCTGCACGAGGAGGTCACCCCGCAGGCGGCGATCGACCGGCCGCGCTTCCACCCTGCCGGCCACGTCCTGAACGCCGAGCCGGGGGTGGACGAGCTGTGGCTCGCCCGGCTGGAGGCGCGCGGCCGCGAGGTGCGGCGCTGGCCTGCACTGCACCACTACTTCGGCGGCGTCAGCGCGGTCGGCCGGGCGGGTGCCGGCGCCGATCCTCGGCGAAGCGGCGCCGTGAGCAGCGCGTAGCCCGTAGCGCCGGCTCAGACGGGACGCTGCGTCGCCCTGGTCTCTTCGACGTCCCGCGTGATCTGCTCGACCAGGTCTGCCTCGCTCGCGAAGGCCCGCTCGTCGCGCAGCCGCCGCCAGAGCTCGACCACGAGCCGGTCGCCGTAGAGGTCGCCGGTCCAGTCGAGCAGGTACGCCTCCACCCGGCGTTCGGTGCCGCCGTAGTGCGGGTTGACGCCGATCGAGATCGCCGCCCGGCGCTCGCCGACGCCTCCGGCGTAGATCCCGAAGGCCGGCACGAGCACCTCCGGGTCGACGTCGAGGTTGGCCGTCGGGAATCCGAGCGTGCCGCCGCGCCGGTCGCCGCCTACGACCGTTCCCTCCACCTCGACCGGCCGGCCGAGCAAGCGCGCCGCAGCCTCGACGTCGCCGGCCTGCGCAAGGTGCCGGACCCTCGTCGAGGACACACCCTCGACGAGGGGAACCTGGCGCGCGTCGAGCCCGAGCCGCTGCAACAGTTCGAGATCGCCCGCGCGCCGCTTGCCGAAGCGAAACCCCGCTCCCGCGACGACGACCTGCGCGCCGATCGCGATCAGGCACTGCCGCGCGAACTCCTCCGGCTCGAGGCCGGCGATCTCGGGGGTGAATTCGACCACCAGCGCCTCCTCCACGCCGGCGTCCGCGAGCAGCTCGAGCCGCCGTTCGAGCGTCGCGAGCAGCTCGACCCGTTTGACGAGCACGGTCCGCGGGTGCGGGTGGAACGTGACGACGGTCGGAACGAGCTCCCCGCGCCCGCCGGCATCCACCGCGGCACGCACGACCGCCCGATGGCCCAGATGCATGCCGTCGAACGTCCCGATCGCGACCGCGCGCGGGCGCACGCTGAGCTCTCCGGCCGAGCGGGCGACGATCACGCCGCTGCACCGCCGCTTCGCTCGGCCATCGCGAGCACGCCGGCGCGGATCGCAGCGGGCACGCGCTCGAGCGCCTCCGGCGGCAGCCGCATCAGCGCGTCCTGCACGGGCAGGAGCACGGCGTCGTCGACACCGGTCGACTCGTCGATGCCGAACGGCCCGATCGCGGTCCTGCGCAGCGTCGTGCAGTGCCCCTGGAGGGCCTGGGCGATTGCCCGGACGTAGGTGCCGGAGCTGACGTGCAGCGCCAGCCGGACGCTGTCTCCCGAATAGGTGATCACCTCGAGCGAGTGGACGAGCGAACGCCTCAGGGGCATCTCGACCGCGACGCCCCGACGCGCGAGCTTGTACGCCCGCTCACCGCCGATCTTCACCGCGGAAGCCGCGGGGATCGGCAGCTCCACTCCACCTCGGAGGCGCTCGAGCGCTTCCTCCAGCGCGCTCTCTGATGGAGCCGCGTGTTGCTCGACCGGCTCCCCCTCGGGATCGCCGGTCGACGTCGTCGAGGTGAGCTCGACGTCGGTGACGTAACGCTTGTCCAATCCGACGAAGCACGGTGCCAGCCTAGTTGCCGCACCGGACAACAGCACCAACAGCCCGGTCGCGAACGGGTCGAGTGTCCCCGCGTGACCTGTCCGCGCACGCGTCCGCCGCCGCAGCGCCGCGACGATCGCAAACGACGATGGCCCCGCCGGCTTGTCGACCAGCGCGACTCCGATCGGCTTAAGACTCCGGGGCGGCACCGTCGCCCTGCGTCGCCAGCACGAACTCGCGGCGAATGAAGTCGATGATCTCGCCGATCGTGCGCTCCGAGGAGAAGCCGGCGGCCTGGCGGTGCCCGCCTCCGCCCGACGCACGCGCGATCGCGGACACGTCGACCTCGTCGTGGGACGAGCGCAGCGAGATGCGGCGGGCGGGACCTTCGTTGCGGGGCGGCTCGCGGATGAGCGCGACCATCTCGGAGCCCTCGACCGCTCGAAGGTAATCGATGATTCCCTCCGAGTAGGGCTCCTCCGCGCCAACGTCCCCGAAGTCGTCTCTCAGCAGATACGACACGATGAGCCGGCCGCCCTCGAAGAGCTGAGCGCGCTCGAGTGCGCGTGCGAGCAGCTTCAGCTTGGCGAACTGCACCGTCTCGTAGACGTGGCGGAAGATGCCGTGCACGTCGGCGCCGGCTTCGACGAGCTCCGCGGCGAGCCGAAGCGACTTCGGGGTGGTGTTCGTGTACTGGAACCTCCCGGTGTCCGTGACGAGCCCGACGTAGAGCGCAGCCGCGATCTCGGGTGTCAGCGGCACATCGAGCTGTCGCAGGACATCACGCACGATCTCTGCCGTCGACGATGCGTCGGCGACAATCAGGTTGACGGCGCCGAACGCCGAGTTGTCGTGATGGTGGTCGACGTTGACGACGAGTTTCGCGCCGTCGATCGGTGTCGGTTCCGGACCGATTCTCCGCTCGTTGGCACAGTCGACCGCGATCAGAACGCGCTCAGCCAGGTCGACCGGCAGGTCACGGTGCACGCGCGAGAGGTCGAGGAAGCTGTACTCGCCGGGGGTCGGTGCCGCGCCCGACAGGTACATCACGACATCTCTTCCGAGTCCCTGCAGCGCGAGCGACATCGCGAGCATCGACCCGAGCGCGTCGCCGTCGGGGTTCTCGTGCGCGACGACGATGAAGCGGTCGTTCGACCGGATCGCGTCGGCTACCGCCTGCAGGTCAGGCTTCGTCGTCGTCTGGCTCATCGTCGGGCATCCCTTCGGCCTCCGGAAGACGGTCTTCGGGAAGACTGTCCATGGGCAGATCTGCGGCAACCTCGTCGATCAGCTTCGTCATGCGGACGCCCCGCTCGACGGAGTCATCGTAGGCGAACGTGAGGGTCGGTGTCCTGCGCAGGCTCAGCTCACGGTTGATCTTCGCCTGGAGGACACCTCGTGCCGAATCGAGCCCGGCGAGCGTCGCCCGCCGCTTCTTCTCGTTCCCGAAGACGGAGACGAAGATCCTCGCCTCGCCGAGGTCCGGAGAGACAACGGCGCCTGTCACCGTCACGAGTCCGATCCGCGGGTCCTTGAGCTCGCCGAGGCCCTCCGCGACCACGGCCCGCACCGATTCGTTCACTCTGCGCATGCGCTCGGACACGCCGGGAGCCTAGTGCAGGCCCTGGTGGTCGTCGTCGGGCGAGACGAGCAGCCGGTCACAACGAACGAGCGTCCAGTCGCCGGAGGCGAGCCAGCGCTCCGCGCCGTCGGCCAGTTGCTCGGCGTCCTGCGCGGAGCGTGCGGTGCAGGCGATGGTCAGGGTGGCGCGTTGCCAGAGATCGTGATGGTCGACCTCGGCGACCGCCGCGCCGAAGCGGTTGCGCAGGTTGTCCTTCGCGGAGCGCACGAAGTGACGTTTGCCCTTCAGAGACGCCGCCTCTGGGAAATGCAACTCGGCGGTGAGGATCGCGACGAAGCCCGACGCCATCAGGCGAGTCGGACTAGGAAGCGTCGGCCGAGCCCGACCCGCCGGCCGGCTCGTCGAGCGACGTGCGCTCGACCTCGCGCGTCTCGAACACTTCGAGGACGTCGCCTTCACGCAGGTCGTTGAAGCCTTCGAGGAGGACGCCGCACTCGAACCCTTCGGTCACCTCGCGAACGTCGTCCTTGAACCGGCGCAACTGGGCGACAGTCGTCTCGTGGATGCGCGTCCCGTCACGGAAGAGTCGGACGGTCGAGTTGCGGCGAACGAGGCCGCTCGTGACCATGCAGCCGGCAATCGTCCCGAGGCGCGAGACCTTGAAGAGCGCGCGTACCTCGACCTCGCCGATGATCGCCTCGGTCTCGACCGGGGTGAGCATGCCGACCAGCGCCTGTTCGATCTCTTCGGTCAACTGATAGATCACCCGGTAAAGGCGAATCTCGACGCCGGCGCGCTCGGCGACGTTTCGCACCTCGGCCGACGGACGCACGTTGAATCCGACGATCATCGCCGTCGACGCGGCGGCGAGGTTGACGTCGTTCTCGGTGATCCCACCGACGCCGGTGTGGATCACGTTGACGCGCACCTCCGGATGCTGGATCTTGCCGAGCTCGGAGACGATCGCCTCGACGGAGCCCTGCACGTCGCCCTTGATCACGATGTTCAGGTCCTGCACGCCCCCTGCCTGCATCTGCTCGAACAGCTTGTCGAGGGAGACGCCGCCGCTGCGCTGCTTCGCCATCGCTTCGCGCCGCAAGCGCTCACCGCGCTGCTGGGCGAGCTCGCGTGCGCGCCGCTCGTTCTCGACGACGCGACCGAGCTCGCCGGCCGGCGGCGGGCGGTCGAAACCGAGGATCTCGACGGGCACGCCCGGGCGTGCCTCCTGGATCCGTTCGCCGCGATAGTCGTAGAGCGCCCGCACGCGGCCCCAGGCGTCTCCGGCGACGATCGCATCGCCGACCTTGAGGGTGCCGCGATGAATGAGCATCGTCGCCACCGGGCCGCGGCCGACGTCGAGCCGTGACTCGATGATCGGCCCCGACGCGTCGGCGGACGGGTTCGCGCGCAGATCGAGCTCTGCATCCGCGACGAGGAGGATGCGCTCGAGCAGGTCGTCGAGGTTCTCGCCCTGCTTGGCCGAGACCTTCGCGACCTGAACGTCGCCGCCCCACTCCTCCGGCTGCAAGCCTTCGTTGGCGAGCTCGCTGAGCACACGGTCGGGGTTGGCGTCGGGAAGGTCGATCTTGTTCACCGCGACGACGATCGGAACGTCGGCGGCACGCGCGTGCGAGATCGACTCCTTGGTCTGCGGCATGACACCGTCGTCGGCCGCGACCACGAGCACTGCGATGTCGGTCACCTTCGCCCCGCGGGCCCGCATTGCCGTGAACGCCTCATGGCCGGGCGTGTCGAGGAACGTGATCCGGCGGCCGTTGTGATCCGCCTGATACGCGCCGATGTGCTGCGTGATCCCCCCGGCTTCGGTCGAGACGACACGCGTCTTGCGAATCGCATCGAGGAGGGTCGTCTTGCCGTGATCGACATGGCCCATGATCGTCACGACCGGCGGGCGCGCCTCGAGCGTCTCCTCGGAGTCCTCGAATGCCTCCGGCGCGACGTCGTCGTCGTCGGCGTGCTTGATCGTCACCTCGCGCTCCAGCTCGACCGCGATCAGCTGCACCTCGTCGTCGGTCAGCGACTGAGTCGCGGTCTTCATGGTGTTGAGGTTCATCAGCAGCTTGATGATCTGCGGCATCGCCACACCGAGTGCCTGCGAGAAGTCGCGCAACGTGACTCCCGACTCGACCGTGACGGGACCGGTCGGCGCGATCACCTCGCGGGGCTGTCTCGGCCCGCGGTCGGCCGGGCGATCGCCGGGGCGCTGGCGCTGGCCCTGCCCGGGCCGGCCGCCGCCCTGGTCGATGACGACCCGGCGCCGGCCCTTGGGGCCACCGCCGCGCGGTCTGATCGGTCTGTTCGGTTTGCCGTTAGCCATGAGTGATCAAGTGTAGAGATGGGACAGTTCCGGGTCGACCTGGACGTTCGTGCGCAGGATCCGGGCGAACGCCCTCCGTGACACGGCGCGGTCGAAGCACTGCAGCCGCCGGCACGTATAGGCCCCACGGCCCGTCCCGGCGCCTGCGACGAGCACGGAGCGCTTCGCGTGGAAGCGCTGCAACTCGGCCTGAGGCGCCTTGCGGCCGCAACCGGCGCAGGTGCGAACCGGTTCTCCGCTCGTTACTTGACCTCCTCGATCGGGATGCCCGCGTGGGGATCGTCCTCCACGTGCTGGTGGTGGGCGTGCCCGGCTCCGCTGTCGAGCGTTTGGTCTTCACCCTCGACCGGTGCGTCCCCCGGCCCTGCGGCAAACTCCTCCGGCTCGGCATCACCGAACGCTGCGGCGTCCTCGGTGACGGGCTCCGGCGCGGCGGTATCGGCGAGCGCCTCGAGCTCGGGCTCCGGCTCCTGGACGATCGGATTGTCCTCCGGGTCGGTCTCGTGCAGGGCGAGCTCCTGGTGGGCCGGCACGCCGCAGTACTTCGAACCGGGCAGAGCGGCGTTCGGGCAGCGCTTGCCGTTCGAGAGCACCGCGGCGCAGCGCCCCGAGACGTCGTTCTCGTCGCCGGGCTCGCCGCCGCCGAAGGCCGCGTCGGCCTCCTGCTGCGCGAACTCGGTGTCGGACGTGATGTCGATCTTCCAACCGGTGAGGCGCGCGGCAAGTCGTGCGTTCATGCCCTCCTTGCCGATCGCGAGTGCGAGCTGGTCGTCCGGAACGACGACCGTCGCTTCCCTGCCTTCGTCGTCGAGGTAGACCTCGCGCACGCGCGCCGGCGACAACGCCTTCGCGACGAAGCGCGCCGGTTCGTTGTTCCACGGGATGATGTCGATCTTCTCGCCGCGGAGCTCCGACACGACCATGCGGACGCGCGAGCCCCGTGGGCCGACGCAGGCGCCGACCGGGTCGACACCCTGTGCGTGCGACTCGACCGCGATCTTCGACCGGTACCCGGGCTCGCGGGCGACGCCGCGGATCTCGACGAGCCCGTCCGCGATCTCGGGCACCTCGAGCTCGAAGAGCGTCTTGATCAGTTCCGGGTCGCGCCGCGAGAGGATGACCTGCGGGCCTTTCGTGCCGGTGCGCACCTCGCGGATCACCGCCTTGATGCGCGAGCCCTGCTCGTAGCGCTCGCCGTCGACCTGCTCCGGGCCGGGCAGCAAGGCCTCGACCTTGCCGAGGTCGACCAGGATGTTCCGGCGGTCGCCGGTCTGCTGGACGATGCCGGTGACCACCTCGCCCACCCGGTCGATGTACTCGTCGTACATCATCTCGCGCTCGGCCTCTCGGATGCGCTGGAGGATCACCTGTTTCGCGGTCTGCGCCGCGATTCGGCCGAAGTTCTCCGGCGTGACGTCCTCGCGCTGGATCAGGTCCTCCGGCACCTGAGACCAGTCGATCTCTAGGTCGTCGTCGGCGAGCAGCGTGTGGTTCTTCTCGCCGGTCTCCTCTTCGATGCGCTCCAGGTCGTCGATCGCGTGTTCGCGCGCCTCGTCGAGCAGGCGCACTTCGAGATCCTCGGGAAGCTCGATCGCGAACACGCGGAAGTCGCCCTTGTCGTCGAGCTCCACGGTTGCGTGTCGGGAGGCACCTGGTGTCTTCTTGTACGCCGCGAGCAGCGCGTCCTCGAGGGCGGCGACCAGCGTTCCGCTCTCGATTCCCTTCTCGCGCTCGATCTCGCGAACGGCGTCAACGATCTCCTGGCTCATGCCGACTTCCCTTCGTCGATCAGATTGGCCCGCACGATCAAGTCGTACGGTATGTCCGCCGGTGCGTGCTGTGACCCCTTCCCGTTCTGGATCTGCACGGACCGTTCACCGGCAAAGATGACCGTGCCGCGGGCGCGGCCGGTCTCCGTCTTCACTCGCACGTTCTTGCCGACGGCGCGCTCGAAATGCTCCTTCGTCCGCAACGGTCGTTCGAAGCCCGGCGAGGAGACCTCGACCGAGTATTCGTCGAGGTAGGGCCGCAGCAGATCGGTGACGCGCTCGCAAAGAGCGTGGTCGACACCCTCCGGGTGGTCGACGTAGACGCAGAACCGCTCCTTGCCCGTGAGCTCGAGCGCGAGCACCTCGACTCCAGGCAGAGTCGATTCGACCGTCCGTGCGACGTCTCGCTGCAGTTGTCTCTCCTTGGTGTGTGTTGCCGAGGCCATCTCCGACCAGCCCCCATAATGAAAATGGGCGCCGCGCGCCCATCTCGAACGTGCTCGAAATGTCGCCTGCAAGGTAGCAGAAGAGGCCGGATTACAGGGTGATCGTGACCGGCCCGTCGTTCGTGAGCTCGATCGACATGCGAGCGCCGAAGACCCCGGTCTCGACACGGACACCGAGCTCACGCAGCGCCCCGCAAAACAGCACGTAGAGCGGCTCGGCCGCTTCGGGCTTCGCGGCCGCGGAGAAGCTCGGACGGTTGCCCCTCGCGGTGTCCGCGAGCAGGGTGAACTGGCTGACGACGAGCGCCGCGCCGCCCGTGTCGAGCAGCGAGCGGTCGAACTTCCCGGCCTCGTTCTCGAAGATGCGCAGCTTCGCGACCTTGTCGGCGAGCCGCCTCGCGTCGGCCTGCGTGTCGCCGGCAGCAACGCCGAGCAGAATGCAGACACCGGCCCCGATCGACCCGCCGGGCGTCACCGTCGCGCGCGAGACGCGCTGCAGGACCGCTCTCACCGGTCGTCCAGGTCGAGAATGCGCGAGGCGTAGGTCTCGGAGCCCGGGTCCATCGAGCTCGCGAGCTTGTAGTGGCCGTTCGCCTCGGCCGTTCGACCCTGCTGCTCCAGCGAGCGGCCGAGCGCGTAGTGCGCGTAGTGGTCGGTCGGAGAGAGCTCCTCGACGATCGTGCGGAACTCCCGCTCGGCGTCCTCCCAGCGTGCGAGGCGGAAATAGGCGATCCCGAGCGCTTCGCGGATCGACGCCTTCCCCGGCTCGAGCTTCTTCGCCTTCTCGAGCGGTACGGTCGCCTGTGCCGCCATGCCGGTGCGGAGGCGCTTCTGGCCTTCGCGGAAGAGGGTGTACGCGTCGCTCATCTCAGGTACGGAACGTTCTCGCGCACCAGATCGGCGGGCGTCGTCAGGTCCCGGGTGCGCCCCACCTGGATAGCAGAGACGTGTGCGCCGTCGTCGATCGCCGCCTGGAAGACGTGCTGCAACTCGTACGGCGCGTTCCCCGGGAGGGGCTCGAGGAACCGTGCGACCCGCTCGCCGAGGTGCCAAAGCGGAACGCGACGCTCGCCGTGCAGGGCGATCGCGCCGTCGGTTCCCGCCGCCTCGCGCACGAAGCGCGCCAGATCGCCCGGGCCGTAGCGCGTGTCGGCAGCCGTGACGACGTACGGCGGCGCGGCGCCCGCACGCGCAACGGCGTCGGCCGAGCCGAGGCCCGGCGGCTGGCGGACGAACCGCAGCTCGTACGGCAGCGGCGCGAGCAGCGCTTCAACCTGCTCCGCAAGGTGGCCGGTGACGATCGCGATCGAGCCGCACCCGGCGGCGGCGAGCTCGTGCACGAGCGTGACGACGACTGGAACGCCGTCGATCGGCAGCACCGGCTTTGGCCACGTCGCCGTGATCGGCCGGAGGCGCGTGCCCTCGCCGGCGGCCATCACGACCGCCTCTATGCCAAGAGCCTCTCGACCTCGTCGAGGATCGCGCACGCGATCGCGGCCTTCGAGGCCTTCGGGACCGTGCGCTCGCCCTCTCGCGTGACCAGGACGACCTCGTTTTCGCCGACGTCGAAGCCGATGTCGGAGCGGCCGACGTCGTTGAAGACGACAAGGTCGGCGTTCTTCGTCTGCAGCATCGCGCGCTTACGCGCCAGCCCCTCGTCCCCGTGCTCGGCGCCAAAGGCGACGAGCACCTGGCCCGGGCGTTTGTGCTCCCCGAGCGCACGCGCGACGTCGGTTGTGGGCTCCAGCTCCACGGCCCACCCCTGGTCGTCCTTGGGTCGTTTGGTGGCGAGCACCGCCGCGGGGCGGTAGTCGGCCACGGCAGCTGCGAGCAGTGCGACATCGACGTCGGGCAGGGCGAGCGCGGCGTCGAGCATCGACTCGGCGGTCGGGGTGGGGATCGTCTCGACCCCGTGCGGCAGGCCGACGGACAGGTTGGCGGCGAGCAGGATCACCTCGGCGCCGCGCCGGCGGGCCTCCTCGGCCAGCGCGACTCCCATTCGCCCGGAGGAGCGGTTGCCGACGAAGCGCACGGTGTCCAGCGGCTCACGCGTGCCGCCTGCGGTGACGAGGACGCGACGGCCGGTCAACGATCCCGGCTGGAGCAGCTGTTCGACGCGTGCGGCGATCTCGGCCGGCTCGGCGAGCCTGCCGACTCCCCATTCTCCCTCGGCCATCTCCCCTTCGTCCGGCCCGACGAGCTCGACGCCCCGTTCACGCAGTGCCGCGACATTGGCGCGCGTCGCCGGATGCGCCCACATACGCGGGTTCATGGCGGGAGCGACGAGCACAGGCCCGCGATGGGCGAGTGCCGCCTCGGTCAGCACGTTGTCGGCGATCCCGTGCGCGAGCTTCGCCAGGGTGTTGGCCGTGCAGGGCGCGACCACGAGCAGGTCGGCGCGCCTGAGATGGGGATACGGGTCGCTTTCCGCCGGCCGGCGAGCGAGGGCGAGGAAGGTCTCCTCGGTGACGAAGCGCTGGGCCCCGGGCGTGACGAGGGGGACGACCTCGTGGCCTGCCTTGACGAGCAGGCGCGTCAACTCGCACGCCTTGTAGGCAGCGATGCCGCCCGTGACGCCCAGAAGGATCCGGCTCATGCCGAAAGTGTGCCCGAGACGCGGCGCCTAGGACATGAACCTGGTTCCGGCTGCGCCGGCAACCAGGTTCGAGCGGCTACTTCTTGGCGTACTCGTAGACGATCTTGCCCTCGGCGATCTCTTCGAGGGACATCGTCAAGTAGTTCTTCGAGCGCGACTCGATCAGCGGCGGCG
>JADGPE010000053.1 GCA_017882605.1 Thermoleophilia bacterium
GCGAGCTCGTCCATCGTCTCGTCTGACGGCCGCGACTCGAATCGGTTCGCCGCATCGAGCACTTTCGGCAGCAGTGCGATGTCGCCGACGGTGTTCAGGAACACGCCCGGCCGGCCGAGCACCCAGTGCACCGCGAGATCGATGTCGGCCTGCTCGCGCAGCGGCTCGTACCAGGTGGCGGCCGTCTGCTCGCGGCCGTCCCAGGGGGCGAGCGTGATGGCTTTGATCGTCTGCATGGCGATGCCCCGGTTGGCGCAGACGGAGGCGAGCGCCTCGAAGTCCGAGGCGTAGCGCTCGTCGCGCATCTGGACGTAGCTGTAGGGGAGGAGCACCGAGTCGAAGGGGAAGCGTTCGAGGCTGCGGAGGTGCATCTTCGCCACTGTCAGGCCGTGCCCGGTGACGCCGATGAAACGGACGAGTCCCTCGTCGCGCGCCTCGACGGCCGCTTCGAGTGCACCGCCTTCGCGCAACGCGGTTTCCCACTCGATCACGTCGACGAGGTTATGCAGCTGGAGCAGGTCGACGCGGTCGACGCCGAGGCGGTCAAGGGAGCGGCGAATCTCGTCACGCGCGCCGGTGCGGTCGCGCCGGCCGGTCTTCGTGGCGAGGAAGAAACGGTCGCGGTGCTGGGTCAGCCACGGCGCGAGCCTCAGTTCCGCGTCGCCGTACGACGCGGCGGTGTCGATGTGGTTGATGCCCTGCTCGAGCAGCAGCTCGAGGGTGCGATCCGCCTCAGCCTGCGTGACGGAGCCGAGTGAGGCGGCCCCGAAGAGCGTGCGCGTGCTCTCGTGACCGGTGCTTCCAAAAGGCGCTCTTGCGATCACACCGCGAGCCTAGCTCCCCGGCGTGGGATCCTGCGCGCGTGCCGCTTGACCTGATCGCCGTCGGTGACGTCATGCTCGATGGGGCGCTCCCGGCGCCCGTCGCCGGCGGACGCGTCCACGGCCGTATCGAGCTGCGTGCGGGCGGGTCCGCTGCCAACGCGGCCCTCACTGCCGCGCGCCTCGGGGCTCGCGCCGCGGTGATCGGCCGTGTGGGTGCGGACGCCGCCGGCCGGTTGGTGGCGGACGAGCTCGCAGCGGCCGGTGTCGAACCGTTGCTCGCGCGCGATCCACAGGCGCGCACGGGCTGCGTCGTCGTCGTGGGCGGCACGTCGATCGTCGCCGATCCCGGCGCCAGTGTCCGGCTTGCGCCGCACGATCTCCCGGCCACCCTCGAGGGGCGTGCCGTCCTGGTCTCGGGCTACTCGCTCCTTCAGCCTGGCCCGGAGGCCGCTGCGCGGGCGGCGCTCGAGCGCGCGCGAACGGACTGCCTCGCCATCGACGCAGCGTCGGCGCGCCTCGTGGCGGTATTCGGCGTCGATCGCTTCCTGGAGGCGACGGCGGCGGCCGGTGTCCTGCTTGCAAACGCCGAGGAGGCCCGGACGCTGACCGGGCTCGAGGCGGAGGAGGCTGCGCTGACGCTCGCGCGGCGCTATCGCGTCGTCTGCGTCAAGCTCGGCCGCGGCGGCGCAATCGCCGCGAGCGGGGGAGACGTCGTGCGGGCGGAGGTGCAACCTGTCGATCGGGCCGACACACTCGGCGCAGGCGACGCGTTCGCCGGTGGGTTCCTCCTCTCCCTGTCGCGCGGAGCGGATCTCGCCGTGGCGCTCCGCACCGGCTGCGACACGGCGACGGCCGCGCTGCGCCACAGGGACCAAGCCACGCCATAACCGCCGGCGCTGTCATGGTGGCGTTGCATGGTCGGCGCCTTCGGTTTAGTGTCGCGCTCTTTGGGAGTCGAGGCCGGGGGCTGGGCGACCGGCGTGTTGATGAAGAGTCAGGAGGGAAGATGCCAGTGCGGCTTCTGCGGTTGATGGTCCTTTGCGTGGTCGTCTCGGCTGCGGGTGCTCTGGCGGCGGCGCTTGCGTTGGCGTCTTCGTCGAAGGGCGCAGGCACGAGGGAAGGAGGCGCGGCGGCCGCGGCCGTGACGGTGTGGGCCGGTCCGCCTCAGACGATCGCGCCGCCGCACGGAATCAGTAAGCAGGCTGACGTTCTTGCGTTCTTCCCGGGGGCCGTCACGATCACAGCCGGCCAATCGGTCAGCTTCCAGTTCTCGGGGTTCCACACAGTTACCTTCACCGGCGGCAAGAAGACCTCATTCATCACCCCTACGGGGAGCGCGAGGCAGCCGTTGTTGAACGACGTGTCCGGCGAGCCGATGTGGTGGGTGGGGAAGGCGCCGCTGCTGGGGCTCAACCCAGCGGCGGTCCCGCAGGTCGGCGGGGCGACGATCTCGAGCGTGTCGCAGATCCGAAGTTCGGGTGTCGGTCGTATCTTCGCTTCAGGCAACAAACCGCCGAAGGCGTACACGCTCACGTTCTCGAAGCCGGGCAACTACAGGTTCGTCTGCCTCGTCCATGAGGGCATGCGCGGAGTGATCCATGTTCTTCCGAGCACGGCCACGGCTCCATCGCCCGACGTCGCGACGGCAGCGATCAAGAGCCAGGCTGTTCGCGTGATCGCGGATCTGCGACGCATCCAGTCGAAGAATCCAACAGAGCCGCGGACCGTGTGGGTCGGCACAGGCAAACTCGACGGCGCCGAAGTCACCTCGTTCTACCCGCGGCGGCTGGTCGTGAACACCGGTGACACCGTCAAGTTCGTCGCTCACGACCCGACGGATTCCCACACCGTTACGTTCGGGCCGGCGGCCTACACCGGGCAGATCGAGAAGACGTTCGTCTCAGCGAAGGGGATCAATCCCTTCGGCGCCTTCCCGAGCGAACCACCAGGCCCACCCGCACCAATCACCTACGACGGCGCCAACCACGGGAACGGCTACATCAACTCCGGCATCCTCAACCCCTACGCCGACAGACAACCTGCGCCACATCTGATCCGGGTCACCTTCACCAGACCGGGCACCTACAACTTCGAATGTGTCATCCATCCGAACATGGACGGGACGATCGTCGTCCGGTAGGCCGCCCGTGGCCGTGACTTCCGGTTCGGGGTGTTCGCCGTCACTCGGCGGCGGGCACCCCGGGCCTTCAACTGATAGCCCCTTCGTCCGGTGGTCCCGCCGGCTTGCGCTCGTCGCGATGCCTGTTCTGGTCGCCGGCTTCGCCACGGCGTGCGGCAGCCCGCACCGCGTCGCCGCGACCCGTTCCGTCTCCACGCCTGCGGCGAAACCGACCTCGCACCTTCGCGGGCTCATTCCGACGCCGCTTCCTCACAAGCCCGCCTTCACACTGACCGACAGCCGCGGAGGGCGCTTCAGTCTCGCGACCGCGACACGCGGCAAGCTGGTCTACCTCTTCTTCGGCTACACGCACTGCCCCGACGTCTGCCCATTGACGATGGCAGACATTGCGGCCGCTCTAAGACGCCAACCGGAGGCGATCCGCCGGCAGATCGAGGTCGTCTTCGTGACCGTTGATCCTCGCCGCGACACCGCGCCGGCGCTTCGGTCCTGGTTGAAACACTACGGTTCGTCGTTCGTGGGTCTCACCGGCAGCGAGCGCCAGATCCGCCTCGCCGAACAGGCTTCCGGCATTCCTCTCGCTCCGCCGGAGAAGGCGAAGGGCGGCGTCTACTCCGTCCAGCACAGCAGCATCGTGCTCGCCTACAGCCCGGACGACCGGGCACATGTCGCGTACGCCGATGGTTTCACCGCCGGCGATTACGCCCACGACATGCCGATCCTGCTCCGCTACCGAACGCGTACCTGAACCGGTTCTGCAATTGCGCTTCGGCCATCCCGGCAGGTTGACTGGCAGGCGGGGATGTAGGAGCATCCGCCGATGCGGAGGCAAGGCCCGGTGGTGGTCGCGTTACTCCTTGCGCTGATGGTGCTTGTCCCTCTCGCCTCGGGCCGGCAGGCTGCGGGAAACACGTGGGCGGGCGTCTGGAACTCGGATTTCGGGCCGTTGACGCTGGACGCGGGCGGCAGCGGTTCGTACACGGGTTTCAACCCGGGCACGGTGAGCGGTTCTGTCACGGGCAACGTCGACAAGGGGACGTGGAACCAGCCGGGGACTCCACCGAAGTCCGGGACGTTCGAGTTCACGATGAGCGCGGACGGCCACTCGTTTACGGGCGTCTGGGCCTACGCCGCCGGCGGCTGCGGCTCGGCCTGCGGCTGGAACGGCACCTGCCAGTCAGGCGCGTGCCTCAAGAATGGCGAGACCACTCCTACACCGCCCGCGCAGACCGGCGGCTGCGCCGGTGTCAAGCATGACCGGCGCTTGCAGGCGGCGGCTGCGCTCAAGGAGGTGAGGGTCGTCTGCGTCGACGGCGACGTCCAGTACCACCGGGAGGGAAGCCCGACGGATCAGTGGCAGCCGCTCGAAAAAGACCTGGTCCTCAAGGCAGGCGACGAGGTCAGCTGCGACCCCGACGGATTCACGGTGCTTGCGTTCGCGGACAACTCGACGGTCACCGTCCGGAACACCACTCAACTCAAGATCGCCTCCTTCTTCAGCGAAGGCGGCGTCGTCCGAACTCAGATTCTGCTCAAGATGGGCGAGGTCGCCGCGACAGTGAACAAGACGGAGACGACCAAGTCCGACTTCAAGATCAAGTCCCCGACCTCCGTTTCCAGCGTGCGGGGCACCGTGTTCACCGTCTTCTACGACCCCGGGTCACACACATCGATCACCTCGGTGACCCGAGGGATTGTCGCCGTCGACCCGGCCAAGCCCGGCCTCGCCACCGCCGAGGTGCCGGCCGGGAAGGAAGTCGAGGTGACCGCCACGGCCGTGTCGTCGCTCGCCACGATCGGGAAGGCGGGAGCGCGAGGCGGCATCGACATCGTCAAGGCGCGCGACCTCGTCCTCAAAGTCATCGCCAAACACAACACGGCGTGCGCGCTGACGACGCCACGCACTGGTGCCTTCTCTGTCAAACCAGCCGCGGGCGGATGGCTCGTCGCGATCAACGCGACCGGAGGCAAAGTGAGAGGCTGGTCGACCTGGGCCGTCTCGAGCGGCAAGGTGAGACCCGCCAACGCAGCAGCCCGCAAGATCGCCGCCGGCTGTCACTGAAGTACGAACCTCGAACCTGGACCGCCGAGGTGGGTGGCCGCCACGAATGGCTATTTGAAGATGTTCACGGCCCTGGCTGCGACGAGCAGGACGGTCAGGGCGGATAGACCCGACTCGGCGAGCATCAGGAACTTCGCCCAGCGACTGAGTGGCATCGCATCGGTCGGGCTGAATGCGATCGAGTTGGTGAAGGAGATGTAGATGTAGTCCGCCAATCGTGGGTGCCAGCCGGGTGCGGCGAGCTTGGGGTTTTCCTGCTGAGGGAATTGGAAGTCGGGTGGTGGCGGCTTGGGTTGGCGTCGGCGGATCGGGCCGCCGCAGTCGAAGGCCCAGTACCAGAGGCCGAAGGCGATCACGTTGGTGCTCCAGACGGTGATCGCCTTGAGCAGGAGTTGGCCCCCGCTCTTCTCGTCGCCGCGGATGAGTGAGGCGATCACTGCGGTCAGAAGGACAGCGTTTGCGAGGCTGACCACGCCGAGTAGGGCGAGCGCGACGGTGCGGCGGTGGCCGAGCTGTTCGAGGCGGCGGCGGGGCCGGTGCCAGGCGAGTGGGATCAGGAGCACCGCCTCGGGTCCGAGCGGGATCAGCCAGACCCACCAGGGGTAGAGCCAGAGTTTCCAGTGCTGGTTGTGGCTGACGATCGCGAGCAGCGCTTGTAGAGCCATGACGAGCAGGACGGCGGGCGCGGCCTCCCACCGCGACTCGATCTCTTCCTCGCGCAGTGCGTCGTGCGGCACAGGCTCAGAACCAGCCGCGGCGCTTGAAGAAGGTGAGCAGCAATGCGAGGGCGACGATTTCCGTGCCGAGGCCGAGCGCGACGAAGGTGCCCCAGCCTGCGATGTGGCTGACTTCGAAGCCGAAGTTCTGTCCGAAGAATCCGGTCAGCCAGCTGAGCGGCAGGAAGATGGTGGCGATGATCGTCAGTTGTCTCATGACGTCGTTGAGCCTGTTGGAGACGGTGGAGAGGTAGACGTCCATCGCGCCTGTGAGGAGGTCGCGGTAGCTGTCGATCAGGTCGCTGATCCGGATCAGGTGGTCGTAGACGTCACGGAAGTAGCGCTCGTCCTGTTCGCTCAGCCCGGGGAGTTGGGCGACGCCGCCCAGCAGGCGGGCGAAGGTGTCGCGCTGCGGGGTGATCGTCTTGCGCATCCCGACGAGCAGCCGCTTCATCTGGAAGATCTCCTGCAGCTGGCTTTCGTCTGCTTTCAGGAAGATGCCGTTTTCGAGCTCGTCGATGCGGTCGTCGAAATCGGCGAGGATCGGGAAGAAGCTGTCGACGAGCCCGTCGATGATCCGGTAGAGCAGGAGTGAGGGGCGGTCGAGCGGTTCGTCGCGCTTCGCGTAGCGGGCGCGGAGTTCGGTGAAGGCGGGGCAGTCGTCGCGGTGAACGGTGATCAGGAAGCGCTCGCTGTAGAAGCAGTGGACCTCGACCAGCCGGTCGTCGTCGGCGACGGCGCCGTAGACGACGAGGAAGACGAAGTCGTCGTAGTCGTCGATCTTCGCGCGCTGCCCGAAATGCTCGGAATCCTCGATGGCGAGCGGATGGAACTTGAAGACGTCGCTGAGGATCTCGAAGTCGGCGGCGTCGGGCTGGTCGAGGTCGAGCCAGAAGAACTCCCCGCTCGCGAGCAGCTTCTCGACGGTCTCGCGGCTGAAGTGCATCTCGCCGCTGCCGTGATGGTGGATGACATGGCAAGTCTGGGCTCCGGCCTTCCGCTCGGGTGTTTCGGTCGGCTGGGTGTCGTCGCTCGCCACGCTCGCGCGATCGTATCCCTCGGTCTCGGCTGCGAGGCTTCAGATCCATCCGGTGCCTCCTTGGGGCTTGGGCTGCCTAGACAGCGCTCAGCCTCCAAGGCGGCCCGGATGAACCAACTTCGCTCTTACTTCTTCTGCTTGGGAATCCACTCGAGAATTCCGCCCTTGCTGGTGGTGCACTGGCCGAGCTTCGCGAGCCCGCTGTAGTCGCCGATCGCGGTGCAGTGCCAGCCCGCCGGTACCGGCTTCAGGTCGAACGACGCTCGATCGCGCGTCCATTTCGGCATGTACTTGAGCCCGATCGCGCACGACGCCCCGCTCACACCGAGGACTGTGTAGGTGTTGCCCTTCGAGCCCTTGTAGCTCCAGGGCGCGCCGGTGGCGACGCCGATGCATTCGGATGGCGCCTTGAGGGTCTGCGAATGGGCCGAGGCGGTGGCGGTGAGTACGACGACCGCCAAGAGCAATGACACGAGCGGCGGGACGGCCGCCTTGCGAGTGACCCGCACTGGTCTGTCACGAAGGTTCAACTGGAGACTCCTTTGCTGAGGATGTCGGGAACACGATCTCGAGAACTCGCTCGGACGGAATCGCCGCGTGTCCATTGAGCTCGAGCGCCGCGGCCATGGACGTTGCCTCGAAGAGACAGAGTGCGATTTCGTCGATCGGTACGAGGATGGAGCCGATGTAGCGGGCGGCGTCGCCGCGCAGGCTCATCGTGAGAGCGCTCTGACGCATGCGCTCTCCCGTGTCTTCAACCTTCCGCGTGGTCACGCCCGGCCAAAAACACTCGGCCATGAAGGACAAGACGCCACTGTCGGTTTCTGCAACGAGGCCCACTGCTCGCGACGCTAGGTGCGCCGCAGGTCGCCCGCAGCGGGTGTTTCCCTCGATAACCCCGCTCTTCGTCCCTCTTGTTTCGGGACCGGTCCTGCGCGTCTAGTGCGGCCGGTCGGCTGGGATCCGGCCGCCGAGCTCGGCCCGGGTGCGAATGTCGAGCTTTCGGTAGACCCGTGCGAGCCTCGACTCGACGGTCTTCGGGCTGATGAAGAGCGCTGCAGCCATCTGGCGGTTCGTCAGCCCGCTCGCCGCCAGCTCGGCGACCCGCTGTTCGGCGGGCGTGAGCGTCAGGCGGCTGGTGGGCCGTCCGCCGGTGGAGCGAAGTTCACGTTCGGCCCGTGCTTCCCAGAGGGTTGCGCCAAGCGCTGCGAAGATGCCGCGCGCCTGCTCCAGGGAGTCGTTCGCGACGCGCCGTTTGTTCCGGCGCCGTTGCAGCTGTCCATGCGCAAGCAGCGTCCGGCCATGCTCGAACGGCATCGGCAGCTGTGCGTGCGTGGCGAGAGCGCCCTCGAACATGTGCTCGGCCTCATCGAGCTCACCACGAGCGGAGAGCAGCAGTCCACGGCAGCGAGCAGAGGCGACAAGCGACCACGGGATGCGGCTCTCACGAGCCCGAGCTTCGAGTTGTCCGAGCACAGCTTCGGCTCGTTCGAGCTCACCGTTGGCGATCAGCGCTTCGATCAGGTCCGCGTGGACCCTGAAGACGGCAGGTTCCCGGATGCCGAAGCTCTCCGCGATCTCGACCGTGCGCGACAGGTGCTCAACCGCACCGGAGGCGTCCCCGAGCGACAAGGCCAGGAAGCCGAGGACTCGGAGATAGAGCGGGACCGCCACGGCATCGTCCTCCATCACCTCCAGGCGGGTTGCGACCGTGGCGCGAGCCCGTTCCACCCTGCCGAGATGCGCGTCGACGAGTGCTGAGATCGCAGGCGGTCCCCCGAAGCTCTGCCCGACCTGCTCCGCGAGCTCGACACTCTCTTCGGCGTATCGCGACGCGAGCGACCAGTCGCCGCTCCAGCACTCGAGCTGCGCCAGATGCATCAGCTGGTTCGGCATCGAGCCCTCGTCGCCTTCCGCGATGGTTTGTGACAGCGCCCGTTCGAGCCGCGCACGGGACCCGGCGAAGTCGTCGACGTATTTCAGCCACTGGCCGACCTGCGCTCCGACCCGAGAGCGGTGAATGCTCCCTTCGGCCAGACGCTCGGAATGAAGAGCGCGCTCGATCAGGTCGTGCGACAGGCCGAGCCCGAGTATCAACCTCGCACGCGTCGTCGCCAGCAGCGCGTCGACCAGCGTGTCCGGATCAGCCTCTTCACCCAGAGCATCGAGCAGCGTGAGCGCTGCGTGCGCGTGACGCTCGGAGCGGGCGGCATCGAAGTCGCAGTAGACGGCGAGCTCGGCGTGACAGGTGGCTTCCAGCGCACCGTCTCCCGCGGCGGCAGCCAGCGCCTCTTCGCAGCGTACGACCGCAGGCCGGCTGCCTTTGCCCCAGTAGTCGACGCCGGCGAGGTCGAGCAGGGCTCTGGCGCGTAACGGCCCTGGACTGTCGGCAACCGGGAGGATGACACCTCGTGCACGCTCCGGGTCGCCCGCCTCGACGAGGTAGTAGCCGAGTTCCAGCGCGCGCCGGTCGCGCTCTTCCAGCGCGCCCGGCGGCGTCAGCCGAACGGCAAGCTCGGCGAGCTCGACTGCCGCTTCTGGTGCGCCACGTCGCCGGACCTCTCCCGCTGCTTCCGAAACGGCGGTCGCAACGTCGGCGTTGGGCTGGTCCGTGCAGAGCGCCAGGTGCCGCGCTCGCTGCTCACGATTCGTTGCCATGTCGGCCAACCGGCGGTGCACTCGGTGTTGTTCCCGGTGAGGAGCGGCACCGTAGATCGCCGACGCGAACAGCGGATGCAT
Source organism: Thermoleophilia bacterium (assembly GCA_017882605.1). Lineage (GTDB taxonomy): Bacteria > Actinomycetota > Thermoleophilia > Gaiellales > Gaiellaceae > PALSA-600. Next base: position 9,521 of record JADGPE010000053.1, read on the forward strand.
GAAGCGAACCGATTCGCCGTCGACAGCGATTACTCCGGCGGCTTCGGCTCCTGCGAGTCGGGCGACCAACTCCTTCGGGGATGCCCGTACCGCACTCTGGAGCGCGCCGACTGTGGGGTCGGACATCGCGGCCGAAAACAGCAGCAGTTCGCGCGTTGTCTGCGGCAACCTTCGCAACCGGCCTACGACCAGCCCGCGAACATCCGGGGGGACGGGCAGCGCCTTCCCGGCCGTGGGAGAACCTGCGTCCACGAGGGCTGCTGCCAGCTCGAGCGCGAAGAACGGGTTGCCGCTCGTCGAACGCTGGATCCGGAGCAGTTCTGCACGGCTGAACGTGGCGCCGAGCCTTGCCTTGATCAGCTGGTGCAGGGCGCCGGCGCTGAGCGGGCCGACTCGGATCCGCTCCAGCCGCTGGTCGCCCAGCGAGCGATCGAGGCCCAGCGGCATCGGGCCGCCCGTTCGCATGGAGACGAGATACGCAACGCGGTGGCGCTCCAGTCGTCGAGCGGCGAACTCGAGCACGCGCGCCGAGGCGCGATCGAGCCATTGGACGTCGTCGACCGCGAGGAGAAGCGGCCCCGACGCGGCCAACTCGGTGAGAACGGACACGACCGCCGTCGCGATTGCCCGTTGCCCTGCGACCGCGTCATCAAGGGTGACTCGCAAGAGCGCGACCTCGATGGCGTTGCGCTGAGGATCCGGAAGCGACGCGAGAACATCCGGCTCGACCTCGTCGAGGAGATCCGCCAGTGACGCGTACGAGAGCGCTGCTTCCGCCTCGGCCGGCGCGCACGAGAGAACTCGACCGGAGCTCGCATGTGCGCGGGCCACCGTCGCGCGCCAGATCGCCGTCTTGCCGATCCCGGCGTCGCCCTCGATGACGCAGGCCGCGAACCCACCGTCGTTCAGCAGGTCGAAGAACCGATCGACGCCCTGCAGTTCCGTTTCACGGCCGAAGAGGACGTCAGTCATCAATGGAGGGTAGGAGCGTACGCACACTTCCGCAAACCCACCGGCACCTACGCTTCCAGCGTGAACAGGCTCGCCCAGGAGACCTCGCCGTACCTTCTGCAGCACGCAGGCAACCCCGTCGACTGGTACCCGTGGGGCGAGGAGGCGCTCGCGCGGGCACGCGACGAGGACCGCCCGATCCTGCTCTCGATCGGCTACTCAGCCTGCCACTGGTGCCACGTGATGGAGCACGAGTCGTTCGAGGACCCGCTCACCGCACGCGTGCTGAACGAGCGCTTCGTCAGCATCAAGGTCGACCGCGAGGAGCGGCCCGACCTCGACTCGATCTACATGGACGCGGTCGTGTCGCTGACCGGGCAGGGCGGCTGGCCGATGACCGTCTTCCTGACGCCGGCGGGGGAGCCGTTCTTCGGCGGCACCTACTTCCCGCCCGAGCCGCGGCACGGGCTGCCGTCGTTCAAGCAGGTGCTGCTCTCGGTGGCGGAGGCCTGGGAGGGCAAGCGCGGCGAGGTCGAGCGCTCGGCGGCGCACCTGGCGGAGCACATCCGCTCGGGCGCGCGGCTGCAGCCCTCGCCCGAGCCGCTCGGTGACGAGCTGCTCGCCGAGGCGCAGCGCAACCTGCGCGACGGGTTCGACCCGCAATGGGGCGGCTGGGGCCGCCGGCCGAAGTTCCCGCCGGCGCCGGTGCTCGAGTTCTTGCTCCGCCGCGGCGAGGAGGAGATGACGCGCCGCACGCTCGACTCGATGATGCTCGGGGGCATGTGGGACGTGGTCGGCGGCGGCTTCCACCGCTACTCCGTCGACGAACGCTGGCTCGTGCCGCACTTCGAGAAGATGCTCTACGACAACGCGCTGCTCGCGTCGGTGTACGTGCACGCTGCACGGCGCTTCGGCGACGAGCGCTATCGGCGGGTTGCCGACCTGACGCTCGACTACGTGCTCCGCGAGCTCGCGCTCGCCGGCGGCGGCTTCGCCTCGGCGCAGGACGCCGACACCCTCGGGGTCGAAGGGCTGACGTTCACGTGGGCGCCGGGGGAGGGCGCGCCGGAGGAGCTGCTCGAGCCGTTCGAGCACGGTCGCTTCGTGCTTCGCGGCGAGCCCGACGAGCAGACCCGCCAACGCCTGCTTGCGCTGCGCGAGCAGCGACCCAAGCCGCTTCGCGACGACAAGGCGATCGCCTCCTGGAACGGCCTGCTGCTCGCCGCGCTCGCGCAGGCCGGCCGAATCGAGCCCGCGACCGAGCTGGCGGACTTCCTGCTCGGCCCGCTCTCGACACCGGACGGCCGGCTGCACCGCACCTGGCGCGGCGGCGTCGCGAAGGGCACCGGCTACCTCGAGGACTACGCGGACGTCGCCTACGGCCTGATGGAGCTGCACGTCGCGAGCGGCGATCCGCGCTGGCTGCTCGAGGCGCACCGGCTCGCGACGCTCGCCGTCGACCTGTTTGCAGACGACGAAGCCGGCGGCTTCTTCCAGAGCCCGCGCGACGGCGAACAGCTCGTCGCCCGCAAGAAGGAGCTCGACGACCATCCGACGCCGAGCGGCAACGCGATGCTCGCCTACGTGCTGCTGCGGCTCGCGCGCATCTGGGGCGACGACGAGCTCGAGCAGCGGGGCGTCTCGGTACTTCGCCTCGTGCGCGACGCGCTACCGCGCACGCCGTCGGCGTTCGGCTGGCTGCTCGTTGCGCTCGACCAGCACCTCGCTCCGCATCGTGAGGTGGCGGTCGTCGGGTCGCCGGACGCGCCCGTCGCGCGTGCGGCACGCGAGGCCGCGGCGGCCACCGACGTGATCGCCTTCGGGCCGGCGGAGGGCATCCCGTTGCTCGACGGGCGCACAGAAGTGGACGGCCGCACGGCCGTCTACCTCTGCGAGCGCTTCGCGTGCCGGCTGCCGGTTACGGAACCGGAGCTGGTTCCTCGGTCGTCTCCGGCGCGCCGGTGACCGTGGTGGCCTCCTCACTCGGCTCCGCCGCGACCGGCTCGTCCTCGATCGCCGGCTCGTGCGTCTCGACGACGCGGCGGCGAGGCGTCGGCTCGAGCATCGCGCCGAGCGTGAAGCCGATCCCGAGTGCGAGCACGCCGACCCAGGTGCCGACGTCGCGCACGGCGCCCCCGATCCCCATGTCGTTCGACCAGGCGAGCGCATGGTCCCTGAACCAGTTGCCATGCGGCTCCATCGCGATCAGCACCCAGCCGGCGACGACGAGCACCGGCAGGAAGCCGAACGTGAGCATCGCGCGCGGGTGGCCGGTGCGACCGCGCAGTTGCGCCAGCGCCAGCACGAGGCCTGCCGCCGCCACGATCGCGCAGGTTGCCCAGTAGCCGCCGGTCGAGTGCCGCCCGATCTGGGCGGCGACCCACAGGAGGAAGCCGGCGGCGGCCACTCCGGCGAGCGTCGAGAGAGCTCTGATGATCGCATTCATCGGTTCTTCTCCTCTGCTGTCTGCCTTCTCGAGGATAGAACGCCCGAGGTGCCGTGCGCGGTGCGGTTGCCCCGATTAGAGTGCCGTCGATGGCGCTGCTCTCCGTCCGCAACGTCACCCGCCGCTTCGGCGGCATCGTCGCGATCGACGACGTCTCGCTGGAGGTGGAGCAGAGCCAGATCGCCGGGCTGATCGGCCCGAACGGCGCCGGCAAGACGACGTTGTTCAACGTGATCACGCGTCTCTACAAGCCGGACGCGGGCGAGCTCGAGTTCGCGGGGAAGAGCCTGCTGCACACGCCGCCGCACCGCATCGTCCGGCGCGGGATCGCGCGGACGTTCCAGAACGTGGAGCTCTTTCGCACGATGACCGTGCTCGACAACGTGCTGGTCGGCGCGCACACCCGCACGAAGCCGTTCCACTCGCGCGCCGTTCGAGCTCGCGCGCAGGAAGTGCTCGAGTACGTCGGCATCGCGGACGTCGCGAACCGTCCCGCGGTCGGACTGCCCTTCGGCACGCTGAAGCGCGTCGAGCTCGCGCGCGCGCTCGTCGCCGAGCCACAGCTGCTCCTGCTCGACGAGCCGGCCGGCGGGTTGAACCACGAGGAGGTCTCGGAGCTCGGCACGTTCATCAAGAAGCTGCGCGACGACTTCGACCTGACCGTGCTGCTCGTCGAGCATCACATGGGCCTCGTGATGAGCATCGCCGATCGGATCCACGTGCTCGACTTCGGCCGCAACATCGCCGAGGGCTCGCCCGACGAGGTGCAGCGGAACCCTGCGGTGATCGAGGCGTACCTCGGCGCCGAGCCGTCTGCGGCGTGACGCGCCGGCTCGAGTGGGACGGGTGCCTGAACGTGCGGGACCTCGGCGGCGTGCCCCTCGAAGGCGGCAGGCACACGCGCTTCGGCTCGCTCGTGCGTGCCGACAACATCCGCAGGCTGAGCGACGACGGCTGGCGCGCGCTCGCCGACCACGGCGTCGTTCGCATCGTCGACCTGCGCTGGCCCGAGGAGCTCGACGAGGACCCGCCACGCGACGTCCACGCCGACGTGGTGCACGTCTCGCTGCTCGGCGAGCTCGACGTCGACCACAAGGACGACATCGCCGACTACATGGCGGTGGACGACCCGGCCGGGTACTGGGCCTCGTCCTACGTGCTCATCCTCGACGAGTTCCACGCGAACTTCGGGCGCGCGCTGGCCGCGATCGCCGACGCGCCTGCGGGCGCCGTCCTCTTCCACTGCGCGGGCGGCAAGGACCGCACCGGCCTCGTCTCGGCGCTGCTCCTGCGTCTCGCCGGCGCGTCGATCGACGAGATTGCCGCCGACTACGGCCTCTCCGAGGCGAACCTGAACGCCGGCCCACGCACGTGGATCGAGTCGGCGCCCGACGAGACCGTCCGCCGCCAGCGTGAGTTCATGCAGCAGACGCCGCCCGCGGCGATGGCGCGAACGCTCGTCGAGCTCGACGAGCGGTGGGGCGGCGTGCGTGCGTACCTGCGTGCGGCCGGCCTGTCGGATGCACAGCTCGAGCGGCTGGAGGCGCGGCTTGCCGCTCCTTGAGCTGCGCGAGGTCGAGGCGCGCTACGGCGAGATCCGCGCGCTGCACGGCGTCACGCTGAGCGTCGACGACGGCGACTTCGTCGCGATCCTCGGCGCGAACGGCGCCGGCAAGACCACGACCCTGCGAGCGATCTCGGGGACCGTGAAGACGACGGGGGAGGTGTTCCTCGAAGGCAGCAAGGTCTTCCACCGCACGCCCGAAGGGATGGCGCGGCGCGGCGTCGCGCACGTGCCCGAAGGACGCGGCACGTTCGCTGCCCTGTCGGTGCTCGACAACCTGCGCCTCGGCGCCTGGACGCAGCGCGGCACCTCGCCGCGCGACCTCGCGCACGTGTTC
>JADGPE010000016.1 GCA_017882605.1 Thermoleophilia bacterium
CTCGCCGAGCTCCTGCTGGATCGCCTTCAACTGCTGGCGCAGGAAGTACTCGCGCTGGCCCTTCTCCATCTCCGACTGGACCTGCGACTGGATCTTCGATCCGAGCTCGAACACCTCGAGCTCACGGCTCAGGATCGCCGAGACCGTCCGTAGCCGCTGCTCCACGTTCACCTGTTCGAGGATCTCCTGTCGCTCCTCGGTCCGGATCGTGCGGAGCGTGGAGGCGACGAGATGGCAGAGCGCACTCGGATCGTCGACGTTCGCGGCGGCGAGCTGCAGCTCCTCGGGGAGGTAGGGGGCAAGGCCGATGATGCGCGCGAACAGCCCCTGCACGTTGCGAGTCAGGGCTTCGAGCTCCGGCGTTTCCTCGAGCACGTCGGGGAGGGCGCTGAACTCGCCGAGCAGATACGGGTCGGCGTCGAGACGATGCTCGAGCTTCACGCGCTCGATGCCCTGCACGAGGATGCGCAGCGTCCCGTCGGGCACCTTGATCATCTTGTGGACGAGCGCGATCGTGCCGACCTCGTAGATGTCGTCCCAGCCGGGCGACTCGACGGAGGCGTCCTTCGTGGTGATCAGCGCGAGTAGCCGGTCGCCCGCGACGACGTCGTCGATCAGCTGGACGGAGCGCTGCTGCCCGATCGCAAGTGGCGACATCGACTGTGGGAACACCACGGTCTCCTTCAGCGGCAGCACCGGGAGCGCCACGGGGAACGCCAGCGGCTGCTCCTGCGGCTCGGCCGGGTCGAACATCACATCCGTCATAACCGCTCGACCGTGATCCGGTAGCGGCCCGCCGGCGGTGCCTGATCGATCACCGGCAGCTCGATCGTGAGGACGCCGTGCTCGAACCGCGCGCGAGCCTGCTCGGGATCGATGTCCTCGACGAGCCGGACCCGGCGCTGGAAGAAGCCGTATTCGATCTCCATCTGCTGATAGACGCGACCCGGCAACTGCGGGCGCTTCCGCTCCCCGGCGATCGCGAGGAGGCGCTCACCCGCGACGACGCGGACCGACTGCGCATCCACCCCGGGCAGCTCCACCACCACGGTCAACGCGTGGGGGTCGTCCGTGTGAAAGCAATCCACCTTGGGCCGGAATCCGTGGCGGAGCCCGGAGAACCGCGGCACCTGCCAGAGGTCTGCAAACAGCTCCTCGATCTCTTCCTGCAGCTTGTCGACGTCCCTGGATGTCATCTCCCGAGAACGGTACCCCGTCCGGCCTGCCTGAAGCTTCACTGTGTCCGTCCGATCCACCGCACACGATGCCCACGTGGCAGTCGTTCATCCGCGCTGGTCGGCCTGGAGCTTCCTCGTCTATGCGGGGGGCTTCGTCCTGCTCGCCGCCACCGGCTCCTGGCTCACGTATCTCGCGTCGAAGTCGGGCGACGCGGGCTACGTCGCGTGGACGCTCGTCGTCCTCGCAGTGTTGGCCGGGCTCGCGCTCGCTCTTCGCCGGACGGCGCACCCCGTCGCCGCGGGTGTCGCCGCCTTTGTCGCGGTGGTCGCCTACGTCGCCTTCCTCTCCGCGCTGTGGAAGTGGTTCGGGTGGCGGTCGACGGCGCCGACATCGTCCAGCTTCCATGGGTTCCACCTCGGGCAGTTGGCGCTCGAGGGCCTCTGGCTGCTCGCGGCGCTCGTCGCACTCCGCCGGTTCCGCTTCCCGTTGATCGCAGCGCAGGCGGTGCTCGCAGGCTGGATCCTCGTGACCGATCTGGTCTCGAACGGCGGCGACTGGACGGCGGTCGTGTCGCTCTTCATCGGCCTCGTCTACCTCGCCGTCGCGTTCGCCCTCGATGCGGGCCCGAGCAGGCCCTACGGCTTCTGGGTCCACCTGGGCGCCGGGATGCTGATCGGCGGCAGCCTTCTGTGGTTCTGGCACGGCGGCGATGTCGAGTGGACGCTGATCGTGATCGCCTCCGTGGCCTACGTGTTCTTCGCCCAGCTCGTGGGACGCTCGAGCTGGGCGGTGCTGGGCGCGGTCGGGCTGGTGCTCGCCTCGACCCACTTCACGCTCGAGTGGACACACGTGCGGTTCGTCTTCTTCAACGGGGGCAGTGGATCGGCCCGCGCCTGGGTGCCCCCGCTCGTCCTCACGTGCCTGAGCCTCGTGCTCGTCGGGCTCGGGCTCGTCCTCGCGGGGCGCGACCCTCAGGCGAGCCCGGAACTGCCGTAGCCGTCAGAGCGCGCTGCTGAAGGTGTCGCAGCCGCTCGGCTCACCACGCTGGTAGCCGCGCGTGAACCACATCGGACCGCCCCGGCCGCGGCGGTCCTGCACCTGCGAAGGGTCGAGCCTCGCTCCGGGGCGAAATCGCACGACGGCGGCAGCCTAAGGCTCACGCTGGGCGGGTGGGAGGCGGGCGAGGATCGCCTCGGCCATGCGCCGGTTCGCCGCGTCGACCATCTCGCCGTCGAGCCGCGCCACGCCGTCGACGCCGAGGATTCGTCGTGCGCGCTCGAGCTCGGCTGCGGTCGGCGTGTAGAGCTCGTTGCAGATCTCGACCTGGGCCGGGTGGATGCACCACTTGCCGTCGTAGCCGAGCGCGCGAGAGCGAAGCGCCGACGCGCGTAGGCCCGGCTCGTCGTCGAGCCCCACGTACGGCCCGTCGATCGCTGCGAGGCCGAACGCCCGCGCCGCCACGACGAGCCGGGCGAGTGCGTAGTCGACGTGCGCTCCCGCACCGATCGTCAACTCCGGCACGCCGAGCGAGGCTGCGAGGTCACCCGGGCCGAGCACCAGTGCCTCGAGCCCGGACGCCGCCGCGATCCGCTCGCACTCGACGAGCCCGCGCGCCGTTTCGATCTGAGCCTCCGCCGGCACGGGCAGGCCCTCGAGCTCCTCCGCCGACTCGACCTTCGGCAGCACGACGACGTCGGGGCGTGTAGCGCGCACCAGCTCCAGGTCGGCGGCCGAGCCTCGGTTCACCCGGATCGCGACCGTGGCTGCCCGCCATTCGTGGTCGCGGAGGGCGCGCGCCACGGTCTCGCGCGCGCCCTCCTTCCGCTCCGCCGCCACGGCGTCCTCGAGATCGAGGATGACCTCGTCGACGTCGAGCGCAGCGGCTTTCACCAGCTTGCGTTCGTCATCGCCCGGGACCGTGAGGCACGAGCGTCGGCGGCGCACAGTCATGGATCGAAGCTAACGAATCCCGCACCGACGCGGCGAAGGCTGCCTCCTGATCCTGCCGTTCCACTAACGTCCGACGGTGCACGCGGCTCCCGTCCTGCGTGGCGGGCGGGTCGCGCGGGCGGTCTGGCTCGTCGCCGGTCTCTTTCTCTGCGCCTGCGGGATCGTCGCGTTCCTCGAATCGCGCCTGGGCCTGCCGCCGTGGGACGTGCTGCACCAGGGCATCGCGAATCACACGCCGCTCTCGTTCGGGTTCGCGAACGAGCTCGTCGCCGTGGTCGTCCTCTTCCTCGCCTGGCTCCTCGGCTCCCGCCCCGGCCCTGGAACGGTCGCGAACGCCGCCTTGATCGGCGTCTTCGTCGCCCTCGTGCAACCGCTCGGGTTCGTCCACCACCTGGCGAGCTGGCCGCTCGCTGCTCGCGCCGTGCTGCTCGCGGCCGGGCTCGCCGCCTTCGGCGTGGGCTCGGCGTTCTACATCGGCGCGGCGTTCGGTGCCGGGCCGCGCGACTCGCTGATGCTGGTGGGCGCGTTCCGGAGCGGCGTGCGGATCGGGGTCGTCCGCGCGGTGCTCGAGGGGACGGCGCTGCTTGCGGGGTTTGCATTGGGCGGTCGTGTGGGGATCGGTACGTTGGTGTTCGCGTTGCTGATCGGCCCGGCGGTCGAGGGGTCGTTTTGGCTGATCTCGCGGACGCGCCTCGTGACATGACGCTCTTCGGCCGTTTCTTCCGTCTCATCTGGGGCGGTGACGTGGACCGCGCCCTGCGCCCGGTGCTCGCCGTTGCCCTCGCCGGCTCGATCGCCGGTGCGACGGCCTACCCGTTCATGGGCATCTGGGCGATCAAGCACCTTTCGGCCCCGCAGTCGGCGCTCGCCCTGACGTATCTCGCCGGCGCCGTCCTCGCGGGTGGGACCGGCTACCTCGGCGGCCACGCCTCGGATCACATCGGACGGCGGCCGCTGATCCTCGCCGGCTGGGGATTCGAGGCGATCGTGCCGCTGCTCCTGCTCGCCGTCGGCCACCACGTCTACTGGGGGCTCGTGCTGCTCGCAGCGCTGCCGGTGTTCGGCTCGCTCGGCGGGGCGGCCGACCAGGCGATGGTCGCCGACCTCGTCGCGCCGGAGCGGCGCGAGGCGGCCTATGCGTCCGTTCGCATCGCGCAGAACCTCGGCGTCACGATCGGGCCGGTGCTCGGCGGCCTGCTCCTCCTGGGCGGGCACTGGTCGCACCTCTGGCTGGGCACGCTCGTGCTCGCGAGCATCGGCTTCGGGATCGCCTGGCGCTACATCCCGAGCGGCGGCGCGTACGCCCCGGAGGGACCACCGCAGCGCGGGTCGTTCGGGGTGATCGTGCGCGACACGCCGTTCCTCTTCTTCATGCTCGCCTCCGTCTTCGCGACGATGACCTACATCGCCACGGAAACGCTGCTCCCGATCTCCGCCACGACGACGCACCATCTCGAGCCCGCAGCGTGGGGGTTCCTGATGATCCTCAACCCGCTGCTGGTCACCACCCTGCAACTGCGCCTCACGCGCTGGACGAGGTCGGTGCCCCCGTCGATCAAGCTCGGGATCGCGATGCCGATGATGGGCGTCCCGTTTCTGCTCCTGAACGTGAACGGCTCAGCGCCGGTGATCGCCGTCGTGATCCTGATCTTCGTCTTCGGGGAGATGCTGTGGGTGCCGACGTCCCAGGCGGTCGTCGCCGCGCTTGCGCCGTCGGACATTCGCGGCGCCTACATGGGCGTGTTCGGCGGCACGTGGTCGGTCGGCTGGGCGGCGACACCGTTCCTCGGTCTGACCGTGCGGCATGCGTATGGCGACGCGGTCATGTGGATGTGCGTCGCGTCGGTCGGCGTCGTCGCCGGCGTCACGGGGCTGCTCGCAGCGCGCGGCCATGACGCCGAGGCGCTGGCCGCCGTAGGATCGCCTGCATGAAGGGGCTGATCTGCGCCGGCGGCACCGCGACCCGCCTCGAGGAGCTGACGCGGGTGACGAACAAGCACCTGCTGCCGGTCGGCCGCTGGCCGATGGTCTACTACCCGCTTCAGCTTCTGCAGCGACTGGGTGTCCGCGAGGTGCTGCTCGTCACCGGCCAGCACCACGCGGGACAGTTCATCGACCTGCTCGGCAACGGGCACGTGCGCTCGCGCTCGGGCGACGAGCCGCTCTTCGACCTCGATCTCTCGTACAAGGTGCAGGTGGAGGCGGGAGGGATCGCGCAGGTCGTCGGCATGGCGCGCGACTTCGCGGCCGGCGAGCAGCTCGTTGTGTGTCTCGGCGACAACATCTTCGAGCATGCGCACGCCGACGCCGTCAGGTCGTGGGGGGAAGGTGCAATGGTGTTCGTCAAGGAAGTTCCCGACCCTGAGAACTTCGGCGTCGTCGTCTACGGCGAAGACGGGAACGTCACCGACATCGTCGAGAAGGCCGGGCGCGTCGACACGCGCTACGACGCGCCGCCGTCGCAGGACGCCGTCGTCGGCTTGTACTGCTATCCGCCCGACGTGTTCGAGATCATCGAGGGCCTTGCGCCGTCCAGTCGCGGCGAGCTCGAGATCACCGACGTCAATCGCGTCTACGCGCAGCGCGGGGACCTCGAGATCCGTCGGGTCGAAGGCTGGTGGCATGACGGTGGCAAGCACTGGGCAGACCTGGCCGAACTCGGACGCCTGATCGAAGAGACCGGAGCGAACAAATAGTGGTCAGGCGCATCCCGCTCACGCGGCACGAGGACGAGCGGGGCTGGTTTCAGGAGCTTGTCCGGGCCAGCGCGCTGCCGAAGCCGGTTCGCCAGGCCAATCTCGCGCGCTCCCGCCGGGGCGTGATCCGCGGGCTGCACTATCACGAGCGCGGGCAGGACGACCTCTTCGTGTGCCTCGAGGGGATGGTGCGCGTCGTCGTCCTCGACCGCGAGACGGGCGAGACGTTCACCGAGGACATCGGCGATGACAACCCGGTTGCGATCTACGTCGAGGGGCGAAACGCGCACGGCTACGAGGCGTTGACGGACTGCCTCTTCTGCTATTTCGTCACCGAGGAGTACGACACCGCGAGCCCTGATGAGCACGGCGTCGCGTGGAACGATTCGCGAGTTGTCCACCTGTGGAGCACCCGATCGCCGATCTTGTCGGAGCGGGACCAGCGCGTCGCGTCGTGATCACCGGCGCCGGCGGCCAGCTCGGCCACGCGCTCGCCGAGACGTTTCCGGACGCGCGTGCGCTGACGCGGGCCGACTGGGACATCACGTACCCGCCGCCTCCCGGGCTGGCCGCCGACCTCGTCCTCCATGCGGCCGCGTGGACCGACGTCGATGCCGCCGAAGACGACCCGCAGGGCGCGGCCGCGGTGAACGTCGGCGGTGTGCAGCACGCGGCCGAGCTAGGAGCGCCGCTCGTCGTCTGGTCGACCGACTACGTCTTCGACGGCACCAAGCGCGAGCCCTACGTCGAATCCGACGCTCCGGCGCCGCGCGGGGTCTACGGCCGCACGAAGCTGCACGGCGAGGCCGCCGCGGGCGGCCGGGCATGGATCGTGCGCTCCTCGTGGCTCTATGGCTGGACCTCGAAGAACTTCGTGCGCACGATGCTGCGGCTCGGCGCAGAGCGCGACGAGGTCGCGGTCGTCGACGACCAGCGCGGCGCGCCCACGTACGTCGGTCACCTTGCGGAGGCGACCGAGCACCTGCTTGGGTTGCCGTTCGGCGTCTACCACGTCGCCGGCGCGGGCGAATGCACCTGGGCCGATTTCGCCGAGGCGATCTTCGAGGAGTCCGGGCTCGGCACGCGTGTGCGTCGGATCACGACTGCCGAGTTCGGTGCGCGCGCGCCACGTCCGGCCTATTCCGTCCTGCGCAGCGAGCGGGGCGCGCCCGAGCTGCCTCACTGGCGCGAGGGCCTCCGCGAATGCCTGGCGCGGCTGTGAGTACCCTGTAGCCATGCGCCTTCTCGTCACCGGCGGCGCGGGCTTCATCGGCTCGCATTTCGCGCGGCGTCTGGCCGAGCGCGGCGAACACGTCGTCGTGCTCGACAAGCTCACGTATGCCGGAAACCGCGCGAACCTGGAGGGTGTCGAGCACGAGTTTCACCACGGTGACATCGCCGATCCGGATGCCGTCGCCCGTGCTGCGCGGGGCTGTGATGCGATCGTCAACTTCGCGGCGGAGACGCACGTCGACCGCTCGATCCTAGGCCCTGCGGAGTTCATCCTCACCGACGTGCTCGGAACGCAGGTGCTGCTCGACCACGCGCGTCACGCGCAGCTGCGCCTCGTGCACGTCTCGACCGACGAGGTCTACGGCGACATTCCGCTGGGCGCTCCCGCGTGTACCGAGGACGCCCCGCTTCGCACCTCGAGCCCATATTCCGCTTCGAAGGCCGGCGGGGAGCTTCAGGTGTTCGCCTACGTGCGCACTTTCGGAGTCGACGCACTCGTCACGCGCGGAGCCAACACTTATGGCCCGCGCCAGTACCCCGAGAAGTTCCTGCCGCTCTTCATCACCAACGCGTTCGACGGCCGGCACCTCCCCGTCTACGGTGACGGCAAGCAGCGCCGGGAGTGGCTCCACGTGGAGGACCACTGCGACGCGATCGAGATCGCGTTGCGGTGCGGAGCAGCGGGCGAGGCCTACAACATCAGCGGGCAGGAGCGAGAGAACATGGACGTCGTCAAACGCATCCTGGAGCTCACCGGCGCGAGCCCGGACCTCGTCAGGCATGTCGAGGACCGGCCCGGGCACGACCGCCGCTACGCCGTCGATTCGTCCAAGCTACGCGCGCTCGGCTGGTCGCCTGCGCATTCGTTCGACGCGGGCGGCCTGGAGGAGACGGTCGAGTGGTATCGCGCGAATCGCGAATGGTGGGAGCCGATCAAGTCCGGCGAGTACCGCCGGTACTACGACGCGCAGTACGCCGCCCGTCTCGGCTAGGGCGGTCGCCTCCCGGCCCGGCAGGCATGACCGGGCCTGCAACGAAAGAAGTCGCCACAGAGCGGCTGCTCGCCGTTCGCTGCGCTATGGAAATGTTCCGTAAAGCCTCGACTGGCCGGGTCGAGGGGTCGGCTACCGTGGCCCGTGTGGGTCGCTCCGCCCTCCGGCCGGCCGCCGCCGCGCTGCTGCTCGCCGGCGGCTTCACGCTGTCGGTGCTCGCGGCCGGCCCCGCACTCGGCGGCCCGGTCGCGTCGACCTCGACCGCGCCGTCGACCCCTGCTTCGACCTCGACGACGGCCGGCGCGACGACAACCAGCCCGGCGAAGGCGGTGCTCGTCGTCGACGGCCACGGCTGGGGGCACGGTCTGGGGCTGAGCCAATGGGGCGCCTACGGCTACGCGAAGCACGGTTGGGGCTACGACCGGATTCTTGCCCACTACTACCCGGGCACGACGCTCGGGCGGGCGAAGGCCAGGGCGGTGCGCGTGCTGCTCGTGTCGGCGAAGAAGGCCACGCTGAGCTCCGCGGTGCCCTGGACCGTCACGGACGCCGCAGGCCGGCGCGCCAGGCTCGACCCAGGGTCACTCCTGCTGAAGGGAGCGCTCGTCGTGGCCGGGCAGCTCGCGTTGCAACCGCCCTACACGTTCGCAGCCGCTCAGCCTCTCTCGGTCAACGGCACGCCGTATCGCGGCAAGCTCGTCGTCGCCGGCGACGGGAAGGTCGTGCAGGTGATCGACATCGTCGGGCTCGAGCAGTACCTCAAAGGCGTCGTGCCGGCGGAGATGCCGTCGGACTGGGCGCCCGACGCGCTGAAGGCGCAGGCCGTGGCGGCCCGCTCGTACGCGCTTGCGAACCTCGCGCAGGGCCGTGCGTTCGACCTCTACGGGGACACGCGCGACCAGGCGTATGGTGGCGTGAAGGCCGAGTCGGCGAGCACGAACGACGCCGTCGACGCCACCCGGGGCGAGGTCGTGCTCTACGCAGGCAAGGTCGCCGACACGTTGTTCTTCTCCACGTCGGGCGGGCGCACCGCGTCAGCGCTCGAGTCGACCGGCACTGCGGTGCCGTACCTCGTCCCGGTCGCAGACCCGTACGATCGACTCTCGCCCTACCACGACTGGGGGCCGGTGGTGCTCGACGCCGCGAAGGCGGCGAAGGCGTTGAAGCTGTCTGCGCCGATCGCCGACCTGCAGACCACGACGGGGGCTTCGGGCCGTGTGCTTTCGGTGACCGCTGTTGCCGACGACGACTCGCAGGTGACGCTGACGGGCGACCAGGTTCGGACCGCGCTCGGCCTTCGCTCCACCTGGTTCTCACCGGCGGTGCTCGAGCTTCTCCCGGTCGCGAAGACGATGACCTACGGCGGTGCCGTCTCGCTCACCGGTCTGGTGCATGGAGTCGAGGCACTGTCACTCGAGTCGAAGACTGCCGCGGTGCCCGGCTGGGCGCCGGCAGGAGATCTCATGCTCGGCCCGGACGGGTCGTTCGCCACGATCGTCAGGCCGCTGGCGACGACGCAGTACCGGCTCGTCTGGGGCGACGTGCGCGCGGGTCTTGCCCGGATCGCGGTCGCTCCGCGGGTCGATGCGACGCTGAGCCCGTCCGCCGTCAGCGGGTCGATCCGGCCGGCCGTCGCCGCCGCTGCGGTGCAGCTCCAGCAGCAGGCAGGCACGGTCTGGACGACGGTCTCCTCGACCGTGACGGACACGTCCGGATCGTGGAGCTTCGCGGGCGCACCCCCGGCAGGCACCTATCGCGTCCGCTGCGCGCCGGGTCAGGGCCTGGTCGCCGGGGTCTCCTCGACGCTGCTCGTCCAGTGAAGCGCCGGCTGGCGGCCGCGCTCGCGATCGCCGCGCTCGTGCTGCCGGCGGCGGCGTCGGCGTTCGACGGCACGGAGCCGCTCGCCGCCCGCCAGTGGTACCTCGCCAACGACCGTGCGTGGACGTACTGGCCGACCCAGCCGCAGCTCTTCCCCATCAGCGTCGCCGTGATCGACTCCGGCATCGATGGGACACATCCCGAGTTCACAGGGCGTGTGGTCGCTGCGAAGTCGTTCGTGGGCGGCTCCCCGTTTCGCGACGATCAGGGACACGGCACCTTCGTCGCGGGCGAGATCGCAGCGAACCCGTTCAACGGCGAGGGCATCGCCGGCATGGCCTTCAATGCGCGGCTGATGATTGCGAAGGTCGTCGGGGCGGACGGCGTGGTGTCGCTGAGGGCGGAGGTGGCCGCGATCCGCTGGGCCGCCGACAACGGGGCGCGCGTGATCAATCTCAGCCTCGGCGGCGTTCGCGACCCACTCGACCCCCAGCTCGACACCTACTCACCGCTCGAGCAGGCGGCAGTGGAATACGCCTATTCGAAGGGCGCCGTCGTCGTTGCCGCGGTGGGGAACGGACCGCAGTCCCCGGCCACACCCTGGGGCTTCGCCCACTATCCCGCCTCGCTGCCGCACGTGATCGGTGTCAGCGCGGTGCGGCAGGATGGGTCGGTCCCCAACTACTCGAATCGCGACGCCGTCTACAACGATCTCGCCGCTCCGGGAGCGGCGATCTTCTCGACGATCCCGACCAACCTGGTCGAGGCCAGGGCGGGCTGTGCCGGCGAGCCCTACTCGGACTGCGGGCCGTTCGAGTTTCGCGATGCGATCGGGACGTCGTTCTCGACACCACAGGTCTCGGCCGCCGCCGCCTTGCTCCTCGGCCAGGATCCGACGCTTCGCCCGGAGCAGGTGGCCTGGCTGCTCGAGCGCAGTGCCGACGACGCCAACCCGTCGACCGGGTGCGCGACCTGCCCGGCCGGACGTGACCTGTTCACGGGCTGGGGCACGCTCGACGTCGAGAGCGCCCTCGACCTGCTGGCGCAAGGGTCAGTCCCGCCCGCCGACCACTACGAGCCGAACGACAACGCCGGCCCGTGGGCGCACGCGCTGCCGCCGCTGCCGCAGACGATCGAGGCGACGCTCGACTACTGGGACGACAATCTCGACGTCTACCGCGTCTACCTGCAGAAGGGCAGCCGGCTCTATGCGCGGGTGACACCGGAGGGCAGCGGCAGCGTGCGGATGAGTCTCTGGGCGCCGGGCACGCAACGTGTCGACACGCTCGACGGCGAGCGCTCGCTGCTCACGCGTTCGCGAGTCGTCGGGGCGCAGTCGCGGCTCGCCTACCGGGCAACGCGGACAGGCACCTACTACCTCGAGCTCAGGCTCAGCCGCCCGGCCTACGATCCTCTGGCCTACCGCCTCGCAGTCGCGCGCAGGTAGTGCCGAGGCCGCGCTGACGGTCGACGTCTAGCCGCCGTTCTCGCGCAACTCGGCCGGATCGACATCGCGCAGCACACGCGCCGGCGACCCGACGACGACCTTGCGCGCCGGCACGTCCCGGGTCACCACAGCTCCTGCGCCGACGAATGCCTCCTCGCCGATCTCGACCGCAGGACAGAGGACAGCACCGCCGCCGACCCGCGCGCCGCGCCTGATCGTCGGCCCCTTCAGCAGCGCCTTGCGCCGCTCGGTGCGGCCCATGAAGTTGTCGTTCGTGGTGACGACACACGGGGCGATGAAGACGTCTTCCTCGAGCGTCGAGTACGCCGTCACGTACGCCTCCGCCTGGATCCGGGTGCCTCTCCCGACGGTCGTGTCGTTTTCGATCAGCGATCCCCGCCCGAGGATGCAGTCGTCGGCCATCTGCACGCGCTCGCGGATGCACGACTGGTCACCGACGATGCAGTTGGCGCCGACTGTCGCGCCCGCGAACACGATCGCGCCGGTCGAGACGATCGTGCCGTCGCCGATCGTCGCCGGTGGCAGCGGGTCGCGCTTGGCGGTCGAGGACCGGCCGAGTGACGGCTGCTTCCCGATCACGGCATTCTCGAGCACGCGCACTCCTTCGCCGAGCACCGTGCCGGGATAGACGATCGCCGACGGATGGACGTCAGGCATGGAGCGAATTCGTGAGCATCTCGAGGGCGCGCACGACGCGGGCGCCGTCGCGCGCGACCTTGCCACGATCGTGCTGTCCGGCGACGAGCTCGAGGAAATAGGTGCATTCGAGGCGCAGGGGTTCGGCGGTCGAGATCTTCGGGATGGAGATATCGCCCGAGCGCGTCTGCCACTCGCCGTACGTCTCGGCGCGCTTCCACGGCGACTTCTCGTAGATCGTCACCTTGCGCTCGAGCTCCATGTCGTCGAACACGACCATCTTCTCGCGGCCGACGACGGTCATCTTGCGCATCTTGTGCGGGTCGAGCCACGAGAGATGCATGTGCGCGATCTTGCCGGACGGAAAGCGCAGGTAACAGAAGACGACGTCCTCGACACCCGGAGTGAGAAAGTCGCGACCCTGTGCGACGGCAACCTCGGGATCCTCGTCGAGCAGATAGAGGATCACGGAGAGGTCGTGGACGCCGAGCGACCAGAGCGCGTTCTCGTTCGTGCGCACGATGCCGAGGTTCTGCCGGTTGCCGTAGACGCACAGCACCTCGCCGAGCTCCCCGGCGTCGATCAACTGCTTCAACTTGAGCACGCCGGGGTGGTAGAGCAGGAGGTGACCCGGCATCAGCACGCAATCGCGCTCGGCGGCGAGCGACACGAGCTCGTCCATCTCCGCGGCGTGCATCGCCGGTGGCTTCTCGACCAGCACGTGCTTCCCCGCCTCGAGCACGCGCTTCGCGAGCGCGTGGTGCGTGGGGACCGGAGTGGCGACGACGACGGCGTCGACTGAGTCGTCGGCGAGCACCACATCGAGGTCATCGGTGACCTGCGCGTTGGGATAGCGCGCGGCGAAGCGCTCGCGCAGTTCAGGATCGAGGTCGACGAGCCACGCAAGGTCGGCCAGGTCGTCGAAGTTGCGGACCAGGTTCGGGCCCCAGTAGCCGAGGCCGGCCACCGCGACCCGGGTCACAGCTTCCAGACCTTGCCGTCGATCTCGTGGCCCTTGGTGGCGTTGCGGAAGTCGACGATCACCCGGCCACGGCGCACGAGGTCGCCGTAGTCGATCTGGGAGTGATTGGTCACGATCGCGACGCAGTCGTATGCCTCGGGCTCGAGCGGGACCGAGGCCAGGTCGCCGAAGGTCGGGACGAACGGGTCGTGGTAGGCAACGTCGGCGCCGGCGTTGCGCAACAGCTGGATCAGCTTTTCGGCAGGCGTCTCGCGCCAGTCGCCGATGTCGGGCTTGTAGGCGACGCCGATGATCAGGATCTTCGAGCCGCTGACCGACTTGTTCGCGCCGTGGTTGAGCGCCTGTGAGATCAGCGACCTGCAGAAGTACGGCATGTTGTTGTTGACCTCGCCCGCCAGCTCGATGAAGCGCGTCGAGAAGTCGAACTCGCGCGCCTTCCAGGTGAGGTAGAAGGGATCGATCGGGATGCAGTGGCCGCCGAGGCCCGGGCCGGGCTTGAACGACGCGAACCCGAACGGCTTCGTGGCGGCCGCTTCGATCACCTCCCACACATCGATCTCCATCCGGTCGCAGAGTTGCGCGAGCTCGTTGACGAGTGCGATGTTGACGGCGCGGTAGATGTTCTCCAGCAGCTTCGTCAGCTCGGCGGCGTCCGGTGTCGAGACCTCGTGCACCGTGTCGAGCGCCGTGCGATAGACGTCCGCCGCCGCCTTCGTGCACTCCGGCGTGATCCCGCCGACGACCTTTGGCGTCGTCTTCGTCGTCCAGTCCTCACGGCCGGGGTCGACGCGCTCCGGCGACATGGCGAGGTGGAAGTCGGCGCCCGCCTTCAGGCCCGATCCCTGCTCGAGGATCGGCTGCAGGATCTCGCGGGTCGTGCCGGGCCACGTGGTCGACTCGAGGACGACGACCTGGCCGCGTTGCAGGACCGGTGCGAGGCTCTGTGCGGCGCGCTCGATGTACGAGAGATCGGGCTCGCGCTGGCGCGAGAGGGGCGTCGGCAATGCGATCAGGACGGCGTGCGCCTGTTTGACCTGCTCGTAGTCCGTGCTCGCAACGACGCGGCCCTTGTCGACGAGCGGCTCGAGGCGCTCGGAGGTGACGTCCTCGATGTGGCTCGTGCCGGCGTTCAACGCCTCCACGATGCCCGGCTGCACGTCGATGACGAGAACGCGCCTTCCTGCTTCCGCGAATGTGACCGCGAGCGGCAGACCGACGTAGCCCGCGCCGATGACGGCGACGTCGTAGAGGGTCGTCTCGGGCACGGCGCTCAAGCGTACAGAACGGCCGCGATGCGTTCGGAGGCGTGCCCGTCGCCGTAGAGCGGAGGTGCGGCCTCCGGGAAGCGGGCCTGCGCGAGCGCGGCGGCGAGCCCGGGCGGCTCGGCGAGCCGGTTCGCGCCGGCCGCCACCGTGTCGACCCACTCGGTGCTCGTCCGCAACGTGACACAGGGGACACGCAGCCAGTACGCCTCCTTCTGCAGGCCGCCAGAGTCGGTGACGACCACGTCGGCTGCGGCGACGAGCGCGAGCATCTCCAGATAACCGAGCGGTTCGATCGCCTGGATGTGGGCGTCCAGGCGGAGACCCAGCTCGTCGAGTGCGTGACGCGTGCGCGGGTGAACGGGGAAGACGAACCTGCGCTCTGCGGCGTTGAGCGCTTCGACGATCGATCGCAGACGGTCGGGCTCCGTGTTCGCCTGGCGGTGGATCGTCAGCGCCGTGTACGGCGGCTCGAACGGGAGCTCGAGCCGCCGCGCCGCCGCCTCGAAGAGCCGCGTCGCATCGCCCATCACGTCGCCCACGACCTCGCGCCGGCCGGGCACGCCCTCCTGCTCGAGCTGCGATGCCGAGCGCTCGTCGGGACAGAAGAGCAGCGCCGACAACCGGTCGACCTCGATTCGGTTGCGCTCCTCGGGCATCGAGAGGTCGAAGCTGCGCAGCCCGGCCTCGACGTGGGCGACCGCGACCTCTTCGCCCGCGGCATGCGCACCGGCGAGGGTCGAGTTCGTGTCGCCGTAGACCAGCACCCAGTCGGGCCGCTCCGCTTCGACCACCTCGCGGATCGGCGTCGTCATCGCGCCCGGGTCGGACGTGCGCAGATCGAGGCGGTACGCCGGCTCGGGTATCCCCAGTTCGTCGAAGAAGACCTGCGACATGGCCGGGTCCCAGTGCTGTCCGGTGTGGAGCACGATCTCGTCGATCCCGGCATCTCGCAGGGCGACCGAGAGCGGCGCCGACTTGATGAACTGCGGGCGGTTCCCGACGACGGATAGGACTTTTGTCACCCTCGCTACGATACGCGGCGCTTCCCGGGCCGTTAGCTCAGCTGGTAGAGCAGGGGACTCTTAATCCCAAGGTCGAAGGTTCGATCCCTTCACGGCCCATTCCCGGAACCCAGTCGTCAACAGAGCCTATGGCCGAGCTGCCCCCGTGGTCATGGGCGTTTCCGAGAGTGGGGGCAACAGACGGGGCAACAGGAGTCACGGATGTCTCGCCTCCTTTGGGATGCGACGAGAAGTCCTGTGGGATGCGACGACAAGTCCTGCACGAGTGGTGTTGAGGCCGTTTGGGACTGTGATCGCGCCTTGGGA
Organism: Thermoleophilia bacterium; assembly: GCA_017882605.1. Classification (GTDB taxonomy): domain Bacteria; phylum Actinomycetota; class Thermoleophilia; order Gaiellales; family Gaiellaceae; genus PALSA-600. The sequence continues at coordinate 15,548 of JADGPE010000016.1, forward strand.
GCCTTTGATGACAGGACTGGCCCTTTCGTCGCCCGCCGAGGAGCGTCGAGCGCGTCCATCGCGCGAAAGCCCCTGGCGACCAGTTCGTCGCTCGCTCGAAATCAGCCGTGATTGTCCGCGAGACACCTCGGCAGGCTGTGCAGTGTCGTCAGCCCTGGTTACGCGGTGGTCAAGTCCGTCCAGGGTTAGGAGATAGGGGCCGGCAAAACGCCGCTTGCCGTGGACAGGGAAGATCCACCAGACCCGACGGACCAGTGGTGACGGCCGGCGCTGGCGGGCAAATCCCGGAGGGCTGGCCGTAAGCCCTTGCTGGGATGTTCGTCAGTGCCTCGACTTAGTTACAGCGAAGTGAGTCTTGATGTAGTAAGCACCCGTCGATGTTCGGTGGATGGTCGTCGGGGAGGTGTCGCCAACCCAGAGGTACGGATTTGCCAGCTCCAAGAACGGGCAGCTTCCGTCGTTGATGAGGTAGCGGCAGAACACAGACTTCGAGGCGAAGCCGGCTACCGGGAAATCTCACTTAGCCACGTCACCTTTAACGGCTACAACGCGCTCCGCTGGGAGTTTGAGGTACCCGAGCATGGCGTCCTGCTGCACAAGATCGACACGTTCTTCACCGGTAATCGCGGCGGTGATTGGGGGATCCTGGAGCAAGCCCCAGCGAGCCAATGGGGTCAAGTCTCGAGCTCATTCGATGCAATGGCAGCGAGCTTTTCCGAGACCGGCTAGCGACACGGCACAAGAAAAGTCGAAACCGGATCGATCTTAAGAATCGCGGCTTTCATATACACCAGGTTCTCGATCAGCTCGAACAGCTGCGCCTCAAGGGTGGCCATCAAGTCGAGATCATCGATACGACTGAGATGTCTGACGACGATCGGTTCAGTCTCTATCTGAACGAAGCGATCGTCGCAGCTCGCCGTCGATACCGAGTCCGGAGGACCTTCGGAAGTAATAGTCGCCCAGGTAAAGGACTGGGTCGTGAGGTTCCGGCGCTGATTGTCTATTCAGAGGGCTCCCAACGACCCGAAGATGTGTATCCGCATGAGAGCAGCATTGGTGAAATCACGACGATCGCGGACTATCTGCTTCGACTGACGGGATAGTGTCAAGCGATGCCCATCAGATGCTGGTGTCTCCGTGAGTGAGATACCAAGACTCGAGCCGCCCGACGGCGTCTCCAGCTCGAACTGAGAGAGGGCCGCACGCCATCCGCGCTCCACCTTTGGGACTCGGTATGAACCCGGAACGGAGCATTGCTCGTTTCGTCCACCACCGCGGGTCGTGATACGTGCACGTCACGCTGTGACAACCCTCCGTGATGAGACTCGACCACGCGTCGGTGATGAGCGCGCGCATCGCGGCGTAGTCGCGAACGAGCAGATCCGCGATGACGCCGCGCCGACCAGCAGACTCCTCGACTGCTCCGATGACGACGAATCCACGAAGCGTGCCTCTTGGATCTCGCACTGCGCGAATGCGCCAATCAGCATCCGGCTGCTCACTCCAACGCCAATGAATATACGCCGCATCACGCACACGAATGCACCGCGCAAAGCCGGCGGAATCCCGCGCGAGGTCGTCGACGTCGTTACCCGGAGCCCCGAGATCCTCCACTGTGAGATTTGGTCGATGACCACTCAATACCGCACCACAGACCCGTAGCGGACGCGTGAGCGAGGCAGGAAGCCTTTCGTCACGATCCTGGTAGCGGATCCAGTGCCGAGCTCTCTTCAACTGAACCGTCCCTGCGTACTGTGTGAATACGTGCCCCGACCTGTCATTGACGTGGCCGAGGTTCAGGTCGAACCCGTGGTCGGACTCGAGGAATGTCTCGACGAGTTGCTGCGATCCACCGCGTCCTCGGCACTCGGGGGAGATCATCAGGTCGCAGCCCGTCGCCAGGCGAAGTCTGCGTCCGTCGACCCAGACCGAGGTCGGAATGTGGGCGATCGAGCCGACCGGTCGCCCGTCGTGCTCGAGGATGCCGATGAGAGCCGGCCCCTCAGGCCCCTGCTGGAACAGCCAGCGCCACTCGGCGAGCGACCGCTCTCGGAAGATCGCCGAGTACATCTCGACGAGCGATGCCTCATCCCCCGGGATGTAAGGCCTGACCCGAAGCCCGGTTGAAGACTCCGGAACGGTCTCGGAAAATGGAAGGACGCTCGACGCCGAAGGCACCACAACTCTCCCTTGCGTGCAGGACTCGCCGCCAGGGTTATCTCAAGGCAACTCGGCATCGCGCAAGACCCTCCCGACAGACCTGGCCGGAAACACCGGCTTTCTTGCCCCGAGCGTTAGGCACGAAAGCGAAGTGGGGCGACTCGTGCGCCGTTTACCGCAACCAGCCGGGCCACTGAAACACGTGCAAACAAGAGGGTGCGCCCAGACGCGCCCAGCCAGCGACCCGCTCCAGGTCAGTGGATTAGTCCTCGTGCGCGTGCGCGGGTGAACAACACCAGACAGAGAGTGCTGCGCTAGATCCTCTCCGACGTTGTCCGCCAAATGGCGGGGGCTTCTTCGGCGGCGATCTTGCCAAGCAACTCCTCACAGCCCGCTACGAGCCGTGAGCTCTTATAGCCGACCCACTCCTGCAAGCAGTCCGGGTCCGGGACGGAAACGGCGCGAGGTGAACTTCGCGCCCTATCCGCCGTCGGAGTTCGCGCCAGAACTGCTGACGAATCACATCGCGCTGGTCGCAGAGGACGCGGGCGAGGTTGTCGGCTGCGTGTACGCCGCCGCGCCGAGCGATGACCACGGGTTTGTTTTCGGCCTCCGCTCGGATACTTCGCGCCAACGTTGAGCAGCCTCTCAGGGGTCGGCAAGACTCGGCGAACACTGGCCCAGGCGAATTCGCTCGCAACCTCTGGCGTGTCGAAGGCGACCGCTGCCGCACCTCCCCCGAGCGTGAGCACGACGGGTACTTCTGTTCAGAAGCATCTAGGAAATGCCTTCGGCTGATCTCAGGCCGGAGTCGCCGGCAAGCCTGCCGCAGCCAAGTCGGCACGCTCGGCAGGTGTGACCTCGTACGGAGCGCCAGGCTCGGCGCCGATCACGAGCACGACGGTGTTGTCCGACAGCGCGACGGCAGACCGGATCGTGTTCACGTCGAGGGCGCTCACAAAGGTGCCTGCCGGTGCGTCAACGTCCTGACCGTCCACCTGAAAACGCGCGTGTCCTCGGTGGACGAAGTACAACTCCTGGTGCTGCTCGTCGGTGGGATCCGCGTGGTCGTGCTCGCCGATGATGCGATCGCCGGCCTGCCGGGCGGTGTAGGCGTTGACACCGAACGCGGTGATCCCGAAGTGATTGCGAACCGGCGTCCACTTCGCGTCTGCGTAAGCGACGTCGGCGGCTGGGATGTCGGTCAGCGACGCGTGGGCGGCGGACATGGCGGCGATTCTAGTGGCGGCCTGGTCAAGGCCTGGACGATCGGGGAGACTGCGTTTTGCCGACTGTGTTCTTCCGGCGTGGGACGATCCCGCGCCGCGGCACGGCGGCACCATCGAGGAGAGTGCTCATGTATGCCACCGTGCGGACGTACTCGGCAGGCCCGGAGCTCGCAGACGGGCTCGTCGGCAAGGCAGACGACGTCAAGAGCCTGATCAGCGGAATCGACGGATTCAAGGCGTACTACCTGGTTCGCACCGACGACGGCGCGGTGTCGATCAGCGTCTACGAGAACGAGGCGGGCGCCGCTGAATCGACTACCGCCGCCGCGGCCTGGATCCAGGAGAACCTTCCCGGGCTCGTCGGCACCACGCCCCGGGTCTCGGCCGGTGAGGTCGTGATCGACGCCGCCTAGAGGCGACGCCGCCCCTGTGCCGCTCGCCCGCGGCACAGGGGCATAGACTCGGACCGTGCACACGCCGTTTCGGTTCCTGTTGCGCGTGCTCGGGATCAGCGCCCTCGTCGCGGGCGGTCTCGCGCTCGCCTTCGCGGTGCTCGTCGTGGTGGTGCTGCTCGGGCCACTCGTCTTCTGGGTCGCGTGGAACGTGCTCAACTTCGCCTCGGCCGTCGGGTTGCCGGAGCTCGGCTTCTGGGGGATCGTGCTCGCGACGCTCTTCCTCGTCGCCGGCTGGGGCGGCAAGGTCTTGATCGCCGGCATCGTCTTCCTGGTCGATCCCTCCTGGTTCCACGGCTCCGCCGAGGTGCGTTGGCCCGAGCCGGCGTTCCGCAACTTCGTCGCGGTGGCTCTGCTCGCGCTGCTCGCAGCGCGTCCGCACACGCGCGCGCACGAACAGTCGCGCTCGCGTCGCTGAGGACAAGCGATGCCGCTACAGAACCGGGTCACGCCCCTCGGCGAACTGATCGCCGATCCCGCGCGTGGGCTCGTGTACGGAAACCGCGGTTGCCTGCACGACGCGCACCGGAACATCGTGCGGCGCTTCCAGGTCAAGCGTTGGATCGCCTGCCGCCTCGAGTTCAAGGAGCGGCGTCGCGTCGAGAAGCTGCCACCGGGCCGCTTCACCGAGCTCTTCTTCCTCGATGAGGCGACCGCGTTCTCAGCCGGCCATCGGCCCTGCGCGGAGTGTCGGCGCGAGGACTACAACCGCTTCATGCAGCTCGTCGGCGAGAAGCGAGCCGACGCGATCGACGCGCGGCTGCACGCCGAGCGACTCGGTCCGCGCCACAGTGTGGTGGTCGCCGATCTTCCCGATGCCACATTCGTGCTGCGGGACGATGCCCCTTGGCTCGTGCTCGGGACCGAGCTGCTGCGCTGGTCACCGGCCGGGTACACCGAGCGCCTAGCACGGCCTCGCAACGGAGAAGCGACGGTGATCACACCACCGTCGCTTCTCGGCGTCCTCCGCGCCGGTTTCACCGGGGCCGTGCCCCTCCTGCACGGGAGCGCTAGAAGCCGTTGACGCGGTGAGGTTTCTGCCAGGCGACGCGGATCAGCTCCGCCTCCGCCTCGACGAGCCCGAGCTCGGGACGGGAACTGCCGGCCGCCTGTTTGCGATTCAGGCGCCGTGGCGCCGTCGTGTCCCACGAAAGACGGTTCATGCGTGCACCCCCTGTGTGCTGTCGGAGGGCGCCGGGGCCCTCGTGATCCTGATGTCGCCGCTCACGGTCTTCGCGCGGATCTCGACGAGCGGCCCGTCGCCGGCGGGCACGTCGCCCGACAGTTCCAGCTCCGAGCGCGTGTCGCCGCTCACGGTGTTGCAGTCGAGGAAGACCTTCGAGCCGCGGCGGACTGCGATCGAGACGTCGCCGGACACGGCGTGCGCCGAGACGTTCCCCCGCATGACGGCGCCGTGATCCTGGTCGCCGCTGACCGTGTTGACGCTGACGTTGTCGTACGCCTCGCCGATCGTCACGTCCCCCGATGCGGAGTTGACGTTGATCGGGCCGCGCACGGACTCGATGTCGACGTCGCCAGATGCGTTCTGCACGTTCACCGCGTCGCCCGCCTCGCGGATGCTCACGTCGCCGCTCGCGCTCTTGACGTTCACGCCACCCGTGATGCGATCGGCCTCGACGTCGCCGGACGCGGTCGAGACATTGAGCCCGCCGAGCACGCCGTGGGCGACCAGGTCGGCCGACTTCGTCTTCGTGCTGAGACCGGATCCCTCCGGACAGCGAACCCGGCAGGTGATCCCCTGACGCCCGAACATCTGACCGAGGTTGAATCCCCGCTTGTTCGGCACGTCGACGATCACCTGCGGCCGGCCGCTGTGCTCGCGCAACTCCACGGTGGCCTCGTCGACGAGGCGCTGGGATTCTTCGTCGTAGGCGATCAGCTCGACCTCCACGCGGCCGTCGACGGCTGCGTCGACCGTGATGTCTCCGGCGGCGAGCCGGATCTCGAGCTCGGCCGGCCCTGCGACCTCGAATGACTGCTGCATCTCGCTCCTCCTAACTCTGGGCGTAGCCCGACAGGCGCTTGCCGCTGACCTGGACTGGGCGCGACTCGGCTGCGCGCGCGATCGCGCGCACGAGCCACGCGTTGGTCGAGACGCCCTCGCGGTCGGCCGCCTTCTCGACGGCCGTCTTGAGCGACTCGGGGAGGCGCAGGCTGATCCGCGCCGAGAGCTCTTCGCCCGCCATGCCCGCGGCATCGCCGGGGGCGTCGACGAACACGAGCTCGGGCTCCTGGCCGGCGAGGCGAACCTCGATGTGGCCGGAGGGCAGTTTCGAAGAGAGCTCCACCGCTGCCTGCGAGAACAGGTCGAGCAGCTTCAGCCGCAGGTTCGATCCGAGCGCCTCGGTGAGGCGCTGCGCGACCTGCGCAGACCGCTCGTCGCCGAGCTCGCCGAGATTCTGGAGGTCCTGCTGGAGCCCTTCGAGCACAATCGTCAAGTTCATGATGATGTCACTATGACATCAGAAGCGATGTCTGTCAAGCGTCAATTGGCTGCACGGATGCTGCCTGCGTGCTGGACGCCGCTTGCGGAGCCAGCGAGTACCCTGCACAGGTCGTGAGGCCAACCGCCGAGTCGCCTGCGTCCGCCCTCGCGGCCTCGCGCGAGCTCCTCGAGACGGTCCTCAGCCGCCTGCAGGACGGCGTGATCGTCTCCGACGGCGACGGGCGGCGGATCTACGCGAACGAGCGGGCGGCCCTCCTGACCGGGTACGCGTCGGTCGAGGAGCTGCTCGCTGCTCCGGGTGATGAGCTGCGTGGGCGGTTCGAGCTCCTCGACGAGCAAGGCCGGCCGCTCGAGCCGGCCCTGCTCCCAGCCCCGCGGGCTGCCGCCGGCGAAGAGCCCGCGCCGATGCTAATCCGGTTCCGCCGCCTGCCCGACGGCATTCCCCAGGCGGCCGAGGTGACCGCCGTTCCGGTGCTCGACGCGCACGGCGCGGTGCAGCACGTGATCTCCTTCTTCCGCGAGGTGACCGCCCGGCAGGAACTGACCGAGCAGCAGAAGACGCTCTACGACGAGGCACGGCGAACCACGGCGCTGCTGGACGCGCTGTACGGGAGCGCGCCGGTCGGCCTCGGGTTCTGGGATCGCGACCTCCGCTACGTCAGGGTCAACGACGCGCTCGCGGCGATCAACGAGCTTGCCCCCGAGGCGCACGTGGGCAAGACCTTCACCGAGGTCGTTCCGCAGGTCGCGCAGCTCATCGAGCCTGTCGCGCGGCGGGTGCTCGAGCAGCGCGAGCCGGTGATCGGCCTCGAGCACACGTCAGGCACTCCGGGCAGGCCCGACGACGTGCGCTACTGGCTTGCGAGCTACTACCCGGTGCTGGCGCCGGACGGCGAGGCGATCGGAGTCGGCTCCGTCGTCGAAGAGATCACCGACCGGCGCCGTGCCGAGCAGCGCACCGAGCTGCAGCACGTCGTCACCAGCGTCCTCGGAGACGCCGAGACGATTGACGAGGCGGTGCCGCGCGTGCTCGCCGCGATCGTCGAGACGCTTGGTTGGGACGTCGCCTGCTTCTGGTCGACGGAGGCCGACGAGCCACGGGTCGTGTCGGTGCGACGAGGCCTGAAGCTCGACGGCTTCGTCGGGATGACGGAGCGCCTGACGATCTCGCCCACGATGCTGCCGGGCCGCGTCGCGCTCTCGGGCACACCGGAGTGGCTGGAGGAGCTCGATCCCGGCCGGTTTGGTCGCGCCTCCGTTGCGGCTGCCGAAGGGCTCCGCTCAGGCGTCGCATTCCCCGTCCGGATCGAGAGCGAGGTGATCGGGGCGCTCGAGACGTTCAGCACCGCGCGGCGCCCGCACGACCTGGAGCTGGAGCGCACACTGGGCGCGATCGGCGGCCAGCTCGGTCAGTTCATCCGTCGCAAGCGCGCGGAAGAAGAGCGAACTCAGCTGTTTCAGCGCGAGCGCCAGGCGCGGGCCCATGCGGAAGCCGCCGCGGCGACGTTGCGCAAGCTCGGACGTGTCTCGGAGGCGGCCCTCGAGCACCTCTCGCTCAGTGACCTCCTGAACGCGCTCCTGGAACGCATCGTCGAGGTGCTTCAGGCGGACACGGCGGCGATTCTGCTCGTCGGCGCCGACGAACTCCTGCATGTGCGGGCAACCGTCGGGCTCCAGCGGGAGATCGACCGCGCGGTCCCGGTGCCGCTCGGGGCCGGCATGGCGGGCCGGGTCGCTGCGAGCCGCGCGCCGAAGCTCGTCCCCGACCTGTCGGAGATCGAGCTCGTCAGCCCGGTGCTGAGGGAACGCGGCATCAACTCCCTTGTCGCCATCCCCCTCATCGTCGAGGACCGGGTGATCGGGGTGGTTCACGCCGGTTCGGAGGCGTTCGCCCAGTTCGTCGACGAGGACGCACGACTGCTCGAGCTGATCGCCGATCGCATTGCGCTCGCGATCAACCAGGCGTCGTTGCACGAGGCGGAGCGCGCCGCGCAGGAGCGGCTGCGATTTCTCGCCGAGGCGAGCGCGCTCCTCGGGGCGTCCCTGAACATCGAGCGGACGCTCGAGCAGTTGACCGCTCTTGTCGCTGGGCGCTTTGCCGACTGGTGCGCGATCCACCTCGCCTCCGACGCCGGCGAGCCGCGACTCGTCAGCGTCGGGCTCGGCGAGCCCGACGGCCCAGCCATGCCGAACGCCGTGTTCGGCGTCGGCGAAGTGATCCGCACGGGTGCGCCCGAGCTGCTCCAGGAGCCGCCGTCCGAGCTGCTCGAGGCCGGGGTCGGTTCGTGTTTGATCGTCCCGCTGCAAGCGCGCGGCCGGACGCTCGGCGTCATGAGCCTCGTGCGGGGGAAGCTCGCGGCCCAGTACGAGGAACGCGACGTCGACTTCGCGCTCGACCTTGCGGGGCGCGCTGCGGTCGCCGTCGACAACGCACAGCTCTACCGCGCGGCCGAAGAACGCGCGCAGGCGGCGCGCGTGCTCGCCTCGGTGGGTGACGGGGTGTTCCTCGTCGACCGGCACGGCGACGTGCGCACTTGGAATCGTGCGGCAGCGGCCGCGACCGGGCTGCAGGAGTCGGACGTCATCGATCGCCGCGCGGCCGAGGCGATCCCCGGGTGGAGCGCAATCGCGCCCCGCGTGCCGATCGTCGCGGCGGGCGCCGGGCCGCCGCGCGCCGAGTCCCTGCCGCTCGATCTGGGGGACCGCGAGCTGTGGCTCTCGCTGCACGGCGTCGTCGTGCCCGACGGCATCGTCTACGCGTTTCGCGATCTCACCGAGGAGCGTGCTCTCGAGACGATGCGGACGGAGTTCGTCTCGACGGTCTCGCACGAGCTGCGCACCCCGCTGGCGGCGATCTACGGCGCGGCGATGACCCTGCGGCGCAACGATGTCGTGCTCGACGACGGGCAACGGGCTGTACTGCTCGACGTCGTCTCGGGCGAGGCGGACCGCCTCGCCCGGACGGTCAACGACATCCTGTGGGCGAGTCGCCTCGACGCCGACTCCCTCCACATGACGATTCAGGCTTGCGACCCGGTCAAGCTCGCCGGCGACATCGTGCAAGCGCAGCGGGCGCACCTCGGTGGCGGGCACGACCTGGTCCTGACGGTCGAGCCCGACTTGCCGCAGATCTCGGGCGACCCCGACAAGGTCGGTCGCATCCTGATCAACCTCGTCGACAACGGCGTCAAGTATTCGCCCGACGGCGGCCGGGTCGAGCTCAGTGTCAGCTCGGTCGGATCACGGGTCCGCTTCACCGTCGTCGACCAGGGAATCGGGATCCCTTCGGCCGAGCAGCGGCGCATCTTCGAGAAGTTCTACCGCCTCGATCCGAACATGACCCGCGGTGTCGGCGGCACGGGGCTCGGCCTCTACATCTGCCGCGAGCTCGTGCGACGGATGGACGGGCGCATCTGGGTCGACTCCGAGGGCCTCGGCCGCGGCTCGAGCTTCCACGTCGAGCTCCCCGTGTCACCCTCCTTCTAGCTCTGTACGGCGCAACGGCGGCGCGGTGGAACGCCTGAGCCGGCGAGACGGTTACGCCTCGCCAGGCTTCCGGTTGGACTAGGCTTCGCGCGGGTGCGCAGGGGATCGATCATTCAGCTCACCGCGATCGGGCTGGTCGCAGGTGCGATCTGCACCGCGGTCGCGCTGGCGATCCCGTGGCTGCCCGTCGCCGGCGGCCAGGAGGCGGGCCGGATCCATTTCGTCTACTGGTTCACGACGGTGATCGCGATCTGCGTGTTCTCGGTCGTCACGGCGGTGCTGGTCTATTCGGTCTGGAAGTTCCGGGCCGGCCCCGACGACGACTCGGACGGGCCGCCGACCCACGGGCACACCCAGCTCGAGATCGTCTGGACTGCGATTCCGGCCGTGCTCGTCACCGCGATCTCGATCGTGAGCGCGATCGTGCTCGCGCAGAACGGTCACGCCGGAACGAACCCACTCGTGATCAAGGTCGAGGCGCGGCAGTTCGCGTGGAAGTTCACCTATCCGAACGGCACGAGCTTCGGCACGCTGACGCTTCCGCAAGGTCGTCACGTCAAGCTCGACATCACCGCCGACGACGTCATCCACTCGTTCTGGGTGCCTCAGCTCTCGCAGAAGCAGGATGCCGTCCCCGGGCAGCACAACTTCATCGTGATCACGCCGACGCACATCGCCACCTACCCCGTGGTGTGCACCGAGCTCTGTGGCCTCGGGCACGCACTGATGCGGAGCCAGGTCGACATTCTCGCCCCGGCGGACTACGAGAAGTGGGTCGCCCAAGGTGGGACGGCGAGCTCCGGGCCGCCCGGGCTCGCGGTCTTCCAGCAGAACGGCTGCGCTGGCTGTCACACGTTCAAGCCGGCGCTCGCGACGGGGAACGTCGGCCCCAACCTCGACAACCTGGCGCAGGAAGCCAAGCAGGCGAACCGCGGCGCGCTCGACGCGTTCATCAAGGAGTCGATCGTCAAGCCGCAGGCCTACATCGCGCCGGGCTTCACGGACGCGATGCCCCACACCTTCGGCACGCAGATCCCGCCGGACAAGTTGCAGCAGCTCGTGCAGTATCTGGCGAAGGGAGCCTAGAGCTGTGACCGACGTCGCACACGCCCACGATCTCCATGCAGCGCCGCCCGCTCCCACGGGCTGGCACCGCCTGACCGCGGCCGGCTGGCTGCGGGTGCTGTGGGTGACGCCGCTCTTCTTCGGGATCGGCGTTGCGCTGCCGGTGCTCCTCCGCTGGGCGGCCGATTGGCATCCGCTCTGGAAGGGCTCGGTGATTCTCACGGTCGAGCTCGTCACGACGCCGATCGGCTTCCTCGCCGGCCTCGGCGTGTTCGACTACTGGGCCTACTACGCGAGCGGCCGCCCGACGCGTCCGGAAGACCACTCCGGGCACGGCGCGCATTCGTGGCGCGACTACTTCCACGTCAACACCGACCACAAGGTGATCGGGATCCAGTACGTCGTCACGACGTTCTTCTTCTTCCTTGTCAGCGGCTTCTTCGCGCTGCTTTTCCGTGCCGAGCTCGCCCAGCCGGGCGATCAGTACTTCAACCCGCAGACGTTCAACGTGCTCGTCTCGGACCACGCGGCGCTGATGATCTTCCTCTTCATCGTCCCCGTGTTCGCCGGGCTCGGGAACTACGTGATCCCGTTGATGATCGGGGCGGGCGACATGGCCTTCCCGCGTCTGAACGCGCTGTCGTTCTGGCTGCTGCCGATCGGCGGCGCGATCCTGATCACAGGCATGGTCATGCCGGGCGGCGGGCCGTCAGCCGGGTGGACGTGCTACGCGCCGCTCTGCTCTCATCAGCCGCTCGGCCAAGTGTTCTTCAACATGGGCGTCCAGTGGGCCGGCACGAGCTCGATCATGACCGCGCTCAACTTCCTGGTCACGATCATCACGATGCGCGCACCCGGTATGACGTTCTGGCGGATGCCGCTTCTCGTCTGGGCGAACTTCACGACAAGCCTCCTCGTCGTGATTGCCACGCCGTTCATCGCCGGCTCGCAGTTCTTCGTCCTGTTCGACCGCGTGCTGCACACGAACTTCTTCGAGCCCGGCGGCGGCGGGTACGTGCTCGGCTACCAGCACATCTTCTGGTTCTACTCGCACCCGGCGGTCTACATCATGATCCTGCCCGGCTTCGGGATCATCAGTGAGGTGATCGCGGTGATGAGCCGCAAGCCGGTCTTCGGCTACCGGCTGATGGCGCTGAGCCTGATGGCGATTCTCGTGCTCGGCTTCTCGGTGTGGGCGCACCACATGTTCGTCGCGGGCATGGCGGGCTGGCTGCGCGTCCCGATGATGGTCACGTCGATGGTGATCGCGGTGCCGACCGGAGTGAAGGTCTTCTCGTGGCTCGCGACGATGTGGAACGGGCGCATCCGATTCACGACGCCGATGCTGTTCGCGCTCGGCTTCCTGTCGATGTTCGTGATCGGCGGCCTGTCCGGGATCTACCTTGCCTCGGTCCCGATCGACATCCACGCTTCCGACACGTACTTCATCGTCGCGCACATCCACTACGTGCTCTTCGGCGGGTCCGTCTTCACCATCTTCGCGGGCGTCTACTACTGGTTCCCGAAGATGACCGGCCGGATGTACAACGAGCGGCTCGGCCAGTTGCACTTCTGGCTGACGTTCATCGGTTTCAACCTCACGTTCTTCCCGATGCACTACATCGGGCTGCAGGGGATGCCGCGCCGCGTCGCCGACTACGCCCATCGCTTCGCCGACATCAACCTCTTCATCTCGATCGCTTCCTTCGGTCTCGGTGCCTCCACGCTCGTCTTCCTCTACAACGTGATCAACTCCTGGGCGCACGGGCCTGTCGCCGAGGGCAACCCGTGGCGCGCGCTGACGCTCGAGTGGCAGGTCAGCTCGCCGCCGCCGATCTTCAACTTCGACGAGATCCCGCAGGTCGTCGGCCATCCGTACGAGTACGGCGTCCCGGGCGCCAAGCATGCGATCCTCGGAGCGCCTCGCCCGGTGCCGGTGCTCACCGATCCTGTCGGAGCCGACTGACGTGAGCCACATTCTCGTGATCGCGAACGAGACCGTCGCGTCGGAGACGCTGCTCGACGCCGTGCGGGGCGAGGCCGGCAGCGACGACCGCGTCACCGTCGTCGCCCCCGTGAACGAGCCGAGCCAGGGATACGTCGTCTACGAGGACACGCGCCGGGCGTCGGCCGGCCGGCGGCTCGACAAGACGCTGAAGGCGCTCCGCGAGGCCGGTCTCGCAACTCAGGGCTTCGTCGTCGAGACCGGCCCCGTGCAGGCGGCTAAGGACGCGCTCGCGCAGCTCGAGCCGAAGATCGACGAGATCGTGCTCGCGACGCACAGCGTGGAGCGCTCGGGCTGGATGCGGCGCGACGTCCTCGGCGACATCGAGCGCATCGCGGGCGTGCCCGTGAAGCACGTCGTCGTCGAACCGACCGACGGCGGTGAGACGAACGTGCTCGTGATCGCGAACCAGACCGTCGTCTCGGACGAGCTGCTCGAGCGGATCCGGAAGCGTGCAGCGAAGAGCCCAGCGAGCTTCCTGATCGTCGCACCACAGAGCGACGACGAGGAGCACGCCGACGCCGACAAGCGGTTGCGCTTCGCCCTCACGGAGCTGCGCAGCGCAGGCATCGACGCGCACGGGCAGGTCGTGCATCCCGATCCCTACACCGCGGCCCGGCAGGTCGTGAACGACGAGCGGGTCGACGAGATCATCGTCTCGACCTTCCCGGGCGAGCGGAGCGGCTGGCTGCGCCGCGACCTCGTACAGCGGCTGCGCAAGGACACAGGTCTTCCCGTCGAGCACGTGATCTCCACCTCATGACCTCTGCCGCCGAAACTCACGACCAGGGGGCGTTCGAACACCACGGACCGCCTCCGGTCCACTACAGCTCACGAGTCTCCCCTTCGGTGCTCGGCATGTTCCTCTTCATCGCGTCGGAGATCATGCTGTTCGGCTCGTTCTTCACCGTCTATTTCTTCGATCGCGTCGTCAACAACGGCGTCAACGGGGTCTGGCCGCCGAACGGTTATCAGCGTCCCGCGTTCGTCGCAGGCATCAACACGGTGATCCTCGTCTCGTCGAGCTTCACGATGCACTGGGCCGACACGTCGATCAAGAAGGGGAACCGGAGAGGCCTCTGCGCAGGGATGGTGCTGACGTTCCTGCTCGGCCTGACGTTCCTGCTCACGCAGGTGATCGAGTACCACCGCATCGGTTTCAACACGAGCGACACGTCGTTCGCCGCCACGTTCTTCGGCCTCACGGGATTGCACGGCGCGCACGTGTTCGTGGGCCTGACGATCCTCGGCGTCATGACCGTGAGGGCGTTCCGCGGGCACTTCACACCCGAGCACCATCACGGCATCGAGATCGGCGGCATCTACTGGCATTTCGTCGACGTCATGTGGATCGTCGTCTACGTGACGGTGTACCTCCTCTAGCCATGAGAAACCCCGTCCGGAGCGAGGCGGATGCGTTCCGGTTCGTTCTGCTGACGATCGGCTACTTCGCGCTGATCGTGATCGGCTCGGTGATCAACTCGTGGGCCGGGCTGGCGGTGTTCCTGGTTCTCACGGGTGTGGCGCTCTGGGCGGTCTTCCGGCGTGGGGAGCCGGAGGCGCCGGTGCAGCAGGCGGCGGCCGAGACCCCGTCGGACGAACGCCGCGTCGAGCTCGATGCTTGAAGCCCGCGCGCTGACGGTCGAGCAGGTCGATCCCATGCCGATGCGCGCCGAGCTGCGCGAGGTGCACCGGGCCGCTCTCGGTGCGGGCGCGCTGTCCGACGACTGGGCGGCAAACAGGCTGCCCCGCCACGTCCGGCGCGACGACTTCGTCTTCCTGGTCGCGCGCGACGGATCGGAGCTCGCGGGCTTCGGGTACGGGTACACCGGCGCGTACAAGCAGTGGTGGACCGAGCAGGTCGCACGCGCGCTCACCGTGGCCCAGCGCGAACAGTGGCTCGACCCCCCGCATTTCGAGATCGTCGAGCTGCATGTGCGGCCGTCCTGGCAGCGGTGCGGCGTCGGCAGCGCGTTGCTCGCGCAGCTGCTCAGCCGGCAGCCACACGACCGGGCGCTGCTCTCGACCCAGACCGGATCGAGGAAGGCGCGCAGCTTCTACGCCAAGAACGGCTGGACCGAGCTCGCGGACGTGGACTTCGGCAGCGGCTACCCGTCGTACCTCGTGCTCGGGAAGAACCTGGTTGCCCGCGAAGCGGGAACCAGGTTCACGTCGTAGGCCCGGCTCAGGACGCGAACCTGGTTTCGCCTGCGGCGAGAACCAGGTTCGTTACTTGCCGGCTACCGAGCTGACGTAGGCCGCGACGGCCTTGATCTGGGCGTCGCTCAGCTGGCCCTTGAAGGCCGGCATCGGCCCGCCGCCGACCTCGACCTGGTGCGCGACTCTCGACTCCGACGGCTTGAGCTGGTCGAGGTTGGGACCGACGTTGCCGGTCGCGCCGGCGTCCTTGAGCGTGTGACAGCCGCCGCAGCCGGCCGAGGCGAAGACCTGCTTGCCCTCGGCGGTCGACGAGCCACCGCCCCCGCCGCCGGAGGATGTCGCCGAGGTGGTCGTAACCGGCGCCGCAGGCGTCGCGTTCGCGGCGGTGACGCCGCAGTTCGCGTTGCCTGCGCACTTGGCGATGTACACCGAGACGTCGTCGGCGTCGCTGCCCTGGACGAGCTTCGCCGGCATCGGCGCCTCCGGATAGGCGACTTGCCCGCGCACGACATCGGCCATCGTCTGCTGGGAGAAGCCCTGCGCCTTGTCGGAGGCGAAAGCGTCGTCGAGATTCGGCCCGACCGTGCCCTGTGCGTGGGCGTCCGCGAGCGTGTGGCATGAGGCGCACTTCGCCTGGAAGAGCGTCTTGCCTTGGCTCGGGTCACCCGCGGTGACCCGTTTGACGGCGCCGCAACCGGAGGCGGCGACCGCGACGAGGAGAACCGCAGTTGGAGCGAGGAGTCTGCGCGCGTTCAGAGTCAGCTCGGAGTCAGGGTCAGCGTGGGGTCAGGACGGTTGGGTGACGCCGTCGAGCTCCGAGATCGCCTCAGCACGCGTCGCGTGAATGGCGAAGACGCGATCGAGGCCGGTGATCTCGAAGATCTTCGTGATGTTCCGGTCGCTGCAGACGAGCGAGAGCTGGCCGTCGTTTGTCCGCAGCCGCTTGACGCCGCCGACGAGCACGCCCAGCGTGGTCGAGTCGATGAAGGTGGTCGACGAGAAGTCGACGATCACCTGCTTGCCGCCCTGCCCGATCACCTCGAGCAGCTGCTGCTTGAACTCTGGCGCGGTGTAGAGGTCGACCTCGCCCGCGAGCGAGATCACGTAGGCGTCATCGGAGAGCTGCTCGGTCTTGATGTCGAAGTTCATCTTGGTTCCCCCGAGTGCGTCTGTGGCAGGCAACTGCCGCGTGAGTCTAACCGGAGGCCGTGACCGGGGTGCCGGTAGGCGTCTGCGCCTGGAGCTGCTTCAGCGCCTGCTTCACCTGGCCCGCGAGCGGGTCGGTCGGTGCGAGCTTCAGGAACGCCTTGAAGGCGGTGATCGCGGTCGTCGGATCCTGTGCGGCCTGGGCCGCCTGCCCGAGCTGGATCTGCGAGGTCGCGTCACTTGGATTCAGCTCGACGAGCTTCCGGTACGCGGCC
Source organism: Thermoleophilia bacterium (assembly GCA_017882605.1). Lineage (GTDB taxonomy): Bacteria > Actinomycetota > Thermoleophilia > Gaiellales > Gaiellaceae > PALSA-600. The sequence continues at coordinate 31,996 of JADGPE010000016.1, forward strand.
TCCGCGCTCCGCTGGGCGTTCTGGTAGCTGGAGTAGGCGGTCTGCTGCTTCGCGGCGGCGAGCGTCGCGACGGCAGCCGAGATCGGGTCCTTGAGCGCCTTCGGGTCGGCGAGCGCCTTGCCGAACGGGGTCGTCGACGCAGGCCCGAAGGCCGAGGCGGGCGACTCCTGTTCCGCCATGGCCTGCTGGGCGACCGCATAGTCGTTCGAGTAGGTGGTCGCGAGCGTTCCGTACTGGGACGCCAGCTCGGCGAGCGCGCCCTGGTCCTTCGGGCGCAGCGTGGTGTAGCGCTCGAGTGCGGTCACCGCCTCCTGGGTCCGCTGTTTCTGCTCGAGCGCGGTCGCGAGGTCGCGCCACGCCGTCGCGTCCTGCGGATGCTTGTCGACCTTGTTCTGGAGCTTCGAGATCGACGTGCCGCCCTTGTTGCCGAAGTTGAAGGCGTTCTGGAGCGCGTCGCTGATCCCGGTCGACCCGGAGCCGACGCCGAAGAAGACGAATCCGAGCGCGAAGACGAGGGCGAGCAGCACGAACATCCACTTGGCGTGGTTGCGCAGGCGCTGGAAGAAGAGCTCCTCCTGCCACTGCGGCGGCCTCTGCTTGTGCGGCGGCGCCGCTACGGCTGAAGCGCGAGCATTCTGCGCCGGGCGGCGCTTGCGGTGCTGCGTACCTCTTGCCACTGTTCCTCTTCTTCCTTCAGGTAACGGGTGTTGCCGTCGACGATCGTCTCGAGCACTCGGTCCGGCGAACCGCCGAAGACGACGGCCGCCACGGGATCCTCGACCGGATGGTAGGGGCTTCCCGCGAGCGACACGACCGTCAGGTCGGCGCGCTTGCCGGGCCTCAGCGTACCCACCCGTTCGTCGATTCGCAGGGCCTGGGCCGCATCGCCGGTGGCCAGGCGCAACGCGTCGACCGCGAGGAGGGCGTCCGGGCGCCGTTCGAGGGCCCGTGCGGCAGACACGGCGGCGCGCATCTCCTCGAAGACGTCGAACGAGGGGGTCGACGCCGGCGAGTCCGTGCCGAGGCCGACGACGATCCCGGCAGACCGCATCGCCGCGACCGGAGCGACGCCGCAGCCGAGCAGCGCGTTCGACCGCGGGCAGTGCGCGACGGGGACGCCTCGCTCGGCGAGGAGTGCGATCTCGTCGCCGGACACCTCGACGCAGTGCGCACAGAGGAGGTTCGGGCCGAGCACGGGCTCGAGCGAGGCGACGGCCCGCTTGCCGGTCGGAGGGACGAGGATGGGGATCCCCTGGAGGATGCCGGTGCCGTGCTCGAGCCACTCGTTCTCACCCGCGCTCTCCGCGAGGTGCGTGCCGACGGGGATGCCGAGCGAGAGGCACCATCGATACGTCTCGAGGGAACACGTGTAGGGCGCGTGCGGGGAGACGCCGATCGTCACGAGCGCCGTCTCCTCGACCAGCGCGCGCTTCTCCTCGAACCGGCGCCGGGCGTCCTCCGGATCGTCGGCGAACACCTCGAGGTAGACCGTTGCCCGCAGGCCGAGCTCGGAGGCCGCGACGGCGCCGGCGCCGGAGAAGCTGTAGTCGGCCGTGGTCGTGATGCCGGTCCGGAACGAGTCGGCGACGCCACAGCGGGCGATCGCGATCATGTCGTCGGCCGAGAGACGGCCCTTCCGCTCGACGTGGGTCTTGATCCACGCCCCGAACGGGGTGCCGTCACCGAAGCCCGCGTACAGCGCGTATTCGAGGTGTGAGTGCGCGTTGACGAAGCCGGGCAGGATCACCGCGTCGTCGTAGTGCCGGTCTGCGCGACCGGGCCCGACTTCGACGATCTGGCCGCGTTCCCAGCGGACGCGCCCGCCTTCGATCGGCTGCCCGTCGACGGGCAGCACCCAGTCGGCGGAGAGCTCGTTCACGTCTCGACGGGGTACGACGCCGACGCGCGCGCACTGCGGCGCTCGAGCAGGACCGCGGCCCAGATCGACGCCTCGTAGAGGACGAGCAGCGGGACCGTCTCGAGGATCGTGGTGATCGGGTCGACGCCCGGCAGGGCCACCCCGATACAGCAGACGACGAAGTAGCCGACGCGCCGGCTGCGCCGGAGCGTGGTGGTCGAGAGGATCCCGATGCGCGTCAGGCCGATCACGAACAGTGGCAGCTCGAAGACGATCGCCATCGCCACGAGCACCTTCGCCGCGAAGCCGATGTAGTCCCGGGCGCGGATGAACGTCGTGTACTGCTGCTTGTCGTAGTTCGCGAGGAAGTGCGCGGCCTTCGGCAGCGCGAAGTAGTAGCCGAACGCGAGCCCGATCATGAGCAGCACCACCGAGACCAGGACGAACACCCGCAGGATCCGTTCGTGCGCCGGGTCGAACGCCGGCAGGAAGAACGCCCACGCCTGCCAGAGAATCACCGGGATGGCGACCAGGAAGCCGGCGTAGAACGCGAGCCACATCGACGTCATGAAGGGCTCGCCGATCGTCAGCGTCGTGAGATGACGGTGGCCTTTCGGGAGCTCCAGCTCGAGCGCGTGGATCAGCCGCTGATGGAAGACGAACGCGACGACGAACCCGACGAGTAGCGCCCCGATGCAGACGAACAGCCGGTGCCGCAGCTCCTCGAGATGCTCGACGAGCGTCGCCTCCTCGCCGTGATCGAGCCGACGCGGCGGACGAAGCGACCGCATGCGCATGTCGCGCTAGTGAACGGTCTCGTTCTCGCGGGGCGGCGCGGGCGCAGTCGTGTCCTGCGTCCCAACCGGGAGCTGCGACGTCTGCGTCGGCTCCGGCTTCGTGGTGCCGGTGACGGAGTCCTTGAACTCTCGCATCCCCGTTCCGAGGGAGCGGCCGATCTCCGGGAGCCGCTTTGCCCCGAAGAGCAGAAGAGCGACGAGCAGCAGGAGGATGATCTCGGGCGCGCTGATGTTTCCCATGCCGGAAGCCTAGCAGTGCCTGAGCGGCCGCTCTTGCCGGAATCTGGTGGGAAGTGCTGTAGTCGAGGGCCCGTTGGCTACGATGGGGGTGAAGACGAACGGGATGCGTAGGCTCGTTCGCCGGCCCTTCTAGGACTCGGAGACCATGGCCAAGCTTGAGCTGAAGCAGTTGCACGTCGCGCTGGAGGACGGAACGGAGATCGTCAAGGGTGTCGATCTCACGGTTGCCTCAGGTGAGGTGCACGCGATCATGGGCCCGAACGGCTCCGGCAAGTCAACGCTCGCGTACGCGATCGCGGGTCACCCGGCCTACCAGATCACCGAGGGTCAGATCCTCCTCGACGGCAAGGACATCACCGAGGCCGGCGCCGACGAGCGCGCCCAGGCCGGGCTGTTCCTCGCCTTCCAGTACCCGCACGCGATTCCGGGCGTCACCGTCACGAACTTCCTGCGGCAGGCGATGAACGCCGTGCGCAAGGCCCGGAACGGCGGCGTCGACGACCCGATGCCGGTGCGTGAGTTCCGCGACCTCTTCTTCGCGAAGATGGACGACCTGAAGGTGAGCCGCGAGCTCGCGTCGCGCTATCTGAACGACGGGTTCTCCGGCGGCGAGAAGAAGCGCGTCGAGATTCTGCAGATGGCCATGCTGGCACCCAAGATCGCCGTGCTCGATGAGACCGACTCCGGTCTCGACATCGACGCGCTCAAGGTCGTCGCGGAAGGCGTGCAGCAGCTCGTCGGCCCCGACATGGGCGCGCTCGTGATCACGCACTACAACCGCATCCTGAAGTACATCACTCCCGATTTCGTGCACGTGTTCGTCGACGGCAGGATCGTCGAGGAGGGCGGCCCCGAGCTCGCAGAGAAGCTCGAGGTCTCCGGGTACGTCCAGTGGGAGAAACCGAAGGAAGAGGTGGCCGTCTAATGGCGCAGACCGAGTCCGAGATCGTCCAGGGGATCGGCTCCGACTACGGCACGAAGTACGGCTTCTCCAATCCAGATGAGGCGAAGGACTACTTCTTCAAGAGCGGACGCGGCCTCTCGCACGATCTGGTCGATGCGATTTCTGCGCACAAGGGCGAGCCGGAGTGGATGAACAAGTTCCGCCACAAGTCGCTCGACTACTTCCTCGCGCGTCCGATGCCCACGTGGGGCGGGATGCCGTCGCTCGCGGAGATCGACTTCGAGAACATCTACTACTACATCAAGCCGACCGAGAACCAGGCGAAC
>JADGPE010000089.1 GCA_017882605.1 Thermoleophilia bacterium
GCCGATCGCATCGAGCATCCGCGTCTCGACCTCGCCCCACACGCCCGGCACCCAGAAGTCGTACTGGTCAGGCCCGTCGATCGCCGCGACCGGCACCTTTGCGGTCGCGAGCGTCGGCTGCAGCGACCCAGTCATCGAGAGGCCCTGCAACGGGTTGTCGAGCGACCCGGTCGCGTCGAGGTAGCGCCCCATCCAGCCGGTCAGCAGCGACGGATCGGTCGCTCCCACCTCCCAGAAGTGGCGGGAGGTGAAGTGCGACTGGTCGGGATGGTCGTAGCCGACAGCCGGGAGCACACTGACCTTGCCCTCGGCGTGCAGCTGTGCGAGCGGCGCCAGCGCCGGATGCCACATCAGCCGGGCGTCCTCGGCGAACGCGGTACCGCCCTCGATCCCGAGCTGCGGCCGCAGTGTGCGATAGAGCGGGTCGCCGTCCGGATAGAGCAGCGAGAGCGCGTCGGCGCCGCCCTGCAGGAACACCGTGACGAGCACGGGCTGTCCGGGCACCGTCGCCGCTGCGGCGATCCCCTCCTCGAAGATCTGCAGGCGCCCTGCCCCGTAGACCGAGAGCGCGAGCCCGATGGAACGCGCGACGAAGCTGCGGCGCGACAGCCCCGTCCCGGCCGGCGTCGGCATCCCCGGCTCGATCGACGGCAGCCCGCGCCCCGCCACCGCCCGCAGCGCATCCGCGCGCGTGCACTCGTCGCACACAACGCGGCTGGTTTCGCCTCCGAGCCTACGGCTCATGCGGTCTGCAGCTCCGGCGAGATGGCGATCAGCTGGCGCAGGGCATTCTCGACGAGGACGGGGTACTGCAACTGCTTCCACTTGTCCTTGCCGGCGTCGGCGAGCGCTGTGCGCGCGAAGTGCATCAGCGCTGCATGGGTCGCGTCGGCGAGCGGCGGCTTGTTCCAGAACACGAGCGCGCGGCGTAGCACCGTGTCGGCGTCCGCGGGCTTCTTCCCCTTCGCCGGGTCGAGCCGGTGATCCTGGAGGATCCGTTCGACGCCGATCCAGCGGCCCCGGAACGTCGCGGTGTCGAGCCAGCGCGTGTCGTCCCAGCCGGCCACGTTCGGCGGATAGAAGAGCTGCTGCCCGGAGAGCGACCCGATCCACGCCCAGTCGGTCGTCGTGATCCCCGCCCCGATCCTGCGGAGGAGCCCGGCGAGGTGCACGATCGGCGGCTTGACCATGCGCGGGCCGTCGTAAAGCACGGGATGCTCGAGGATCGCCTGCAGAACCGGCCGCACCTCCAGGTCCTGCCGATAGATCTGCTCGAGCGCAACCTCCGTCGCGTGGCTCGGCGCAGTCGGCACGAAGTACGACCAGAGCTTCTGTACGAAAAACGATGCATGCGCCGGGTGTGAGACGCACAGCTTGCACGCCGAATGCCAGTCGTAGTGACCCGACTTCCGAAACACGACCTTCATCCCGGTGTCGTGCTCCGCCGGATCGAAGTGGAAGTCGTAGTCGCCGCGCCCCGGCTTCCACCGGTTCTGCCAGCCGGTCAGCGCCCGCGCCTGCTCGCGCACATCCCGCTCGGTGTAGGCACCGCGATCCGCGCCGAGCGTGAAGAGCTCCATCATCTCGCGCGCGTAGTTCTCGTTCGGGGAGCCCTTCTCGTTCTGAATGCCGTTGAGCCAGAGGAGCATCGCCGGGTTCGCCGTCACGTCGAGCAGCAACTTGTGGAACGAACCGAGCCCGTGACTGCGGAAGAGCTCGTTCTGGGCCAACATCAGCTTCTGGCTGCCGACGCCGGAGTTCGACGTCGCGAACCAGTCGTGCCAGACGAGCGCCATGCGCTCGACGAGCGGGCGCGAGGTTCGAATCATCCGATCGAGCCACCAGCAATGGTCGTGCCCCCAGGCGTCGGCCGGAGCGAGCGGGTGCCCCTTGGCGTCGTGCGGCTTCGGGCCGACGAGCCGCTCGTTCCCGGGGTTGAGCAGCGCGTGCACCGCGCCGTGCAGGCCGAGCTTCGCGAGCGCCTCCGCCTCGCCCGGACGCGGGCCGAAACCGGCACGCCAGAGCAGCCGCTCGGCCTGCGGCACGCCAAATTTCCCCTGGTAAACGGGCGTCCCCACGCAGCGCATGGTGGCGGCCCGCCCGGATGGCGGCATCCCCCGTACAGGGGCTTACGCGCCGAGATGCTTGACGAGCAGGACGCGCGCTTCGCCCCGTCCGTCGTAGTTCTCGTCGACCCGCTCGACCTCGAAGCCGAGTGCGCGGTGGAACGCGACCGACTGCTCGTTGACCGGCGACGTGACCGCGCGCACCGTCGTGCGCGGCGCGACCGCCGCGAAGAAACGCTCGTAGAGCGCCCGCGCGACGCCTGCGCCCCGCCGCCCGGGGTCGACGCCGACGAAGTGGATGTACACCTCGTCGGCGTGCGTCTGCGAGCGAAAGCCGCAGAGGAAGCCGACGATCTCGCCCTCGTCCTCCACCACGAACGACGTGTCGCGAAAGTGGACGAAGAAGAGCTTCGGGAGCATGGCCGCCATCGGCCTGCCTCCCCACCATTGATCCACGACACCGATCACGGCGGCGTAATCCGCTGGCTCGGCATGCCTGATCTGCATAGGGTGAGCGTAATGCGCATGCTCGTCCTCGGAGGAACGCAGTTCCTGGGCCGCCACGTCGTCGACGCGGCACTCGAGCAGAGTCACGACGTGACGCTGTTCAACCGTGGCCAGACCCGGCCCGAGCTCTTCAGCGGCGTCGAGAAGCTGCGCGGCGACCGCGACGGCGATCTCGAGGCGCTCCGTGGCCGCAGCTTCGACGCCGTGGTCGACACGAGCGGCTACGTGCCCCGGATCGTGCGCCAAACGCTGGACGCGCTCGGCGAGGTCGGCCACTACACGTTCGTGTCGTCGATCTCCGTGTACGCGAGCCTCGCGACGCCCCCGGACGAGCACTCGCCGGTCGCGGAGCTCGCGGAGCCGACCGAGGACTGGCGCGAGGCCTACGGCGAGCTGAAGGCGCTCTGCGAAGCCGTCGTCCAGGAGCGCTTCCCCGATGCATTCATCCCACGGCCCGGGTTGATCGTCGGCCCCTGGGACCAGACCGGGCGCTTCACCTACTGGCCACAACGCATCGCCGAGGGCGGCCGGGTGCTCGCGCCGGCGCCGCCGGACGCGGCCGCGCAGGTGATCGACGTGCGCGACCTCGCGAGCTGGATCGTCCGGGCCGCCGAGTCGTCGACCGCCGGCACGTTCAACGCGGTCGACCGCGCGACGACGCGCGAGCGCATGTTCGAGACCTGCCGCGACGTTGCCGCGAGCAACGCGGAGCTCGTGTGGGTCGACGGCGACTTCCTCGCCGAGCACGAGGTCGGCGAGTGGATGGAGCTCCCACTGTGGCTGCATGGGCCCGAGTACGCCGGGATGCTGTCGGTCGACCCGGCGCCCGCGTTCGGCGCCGGGCTGGAGCCGCGGCCGCTCGAGGACACGGTGCGCGCCACCCTCGACTGGGTCCGGAGCGGCGAGGCGCCCACCGAGCCACCGGCGGGCCTCGCACGAGAGAAGGAACAACGGGTCCTCGACGCCTGGTTCTCACTTCAAGGTGTGCCGTCCGGCAGAGAGGTATAGGGTTGCGACCGTGCTGGAGCGTGACTACATCCGCCGGGGCGTCGCCGAGTTCGTCGGCACGTTCGCGCTGATCTTCATCGCCTGCGGCGGCGCCTCCTTTGCACGGACGGCGACCGACCTGGCGCTGGCGAACGGCCTCCCGATCGCCGTCATGGTCTCGTCCGTCGCGTTCATCTCGGGCGGGTTCCTCAATCCCGCCGTGACGCTCGGCTTCCTCGTCACCCGCCGGATCTCACCGATGCTCGCGGGCTGGTACTGGCTCATGCAGTTCGGCGGCGCGGCGCTCGCAGCGGTCCTCGTCTCCTGGGCTCTGCCGTCCGGCCCCGAGAACGCCAGCAATCTCGGCGTCCCCGCGCTCGGATCGGGGATCGGCTCCGGCGCCGGCGTCGTCATCGAGGCCGTGCTCACGTTCTTCCTCGTCTGGGTGGTCTTCGCGACCGCGGTCGACCCGCGCGGCGCGTTCAAGCAGATCTCCGGGCTCGCGATCGGCTTCACGATCGCGATGGGAGTGCTCATGGCCTACGGGCTCACCGGCGGCGCGATGAACCCGGCGCGCGCGTTCGGCCCACAACTCGTCGGCAATCACTGGGGCCACTGGTGGGTCTGGTACATCGGGCCCCTCGCGGGCGGCGTGATCGCGGCGTCGCTGTACGAGCTGCTCTACCTGCGGCCCGAGCAGCCGGCGACCGCCGGAACGCCCGAGAGCGGCGCCGACGAGCCGCGGGCGGCCGACGCGGCCAGCAGCTAGTTCCGGTAGGTTCCCGCCCCGAATGCTCTCGACGATCTCACTCGTCGTCGGCGGCCTGTCCACCGGCAACAAGATCGGGCTCGCTGCGGTCGGACTGGCGTTCGTCGTGTTCGCGCTCATCTCGTCGTTCGTGCTGCCGCGGCGCAACCCGGACTTCCCCGGCCGCGGGCTCGGCTGGTACGTAACGCTCTGCGTCCTGTTCTTCGTCGCGATGATCAGCGCCGTCCTCTACTTCGACCGCGAGCCGAAGGAAGCCACGGCCGCCACCACGACCGCGGCCGCGACAACGACGACGACCGCCGCCCCGACGACGACCTCGGCGGCGCCGCAAGGCGACGCGACGGCCGGTAAGGCCGTCTTTGCCTCGGCGGGCTGCGGCGGCTGCCACACGCTGAAGGCGGCCGGCTCGAGCGGCACGGTCGGCCCGAACCTCGACCAGTTGAAGCCGGCCCTCGACCGGATCGTCCGGCAGGTCCAGAAGGGCGGCGGTCCGATGCCGGCCTTCAAGGGCGAACTGACGGACAAGCAGATCCAGGACGTCGCCGCGTTCGTCTACACGTCGACCCATTCCTCCTGACCGGCCGAAACGGGCCCTGAAAAGACGAAACCCGCCCGGGGGAGGGACGGGATTCGCCGCAGTAACAACAATCGCCGGTGGTGATCAGGGGGAGCCGGCTCGCGAATCTTGCAGGGTCCCGGGCGAGCCTGCCATCGCTCGGAAGGGTGATTCGACGTCAGCGGAGAAGGAGGGATTCGAACCCTCGAGGCAGGGATTTCCCCACCTAACGCCTTAGCAGGGCGCCGCCTTCAGCCACTCGGCCACTTCTCCGGGCGC